>CAMDEX010000115.1 GCA_945897075.1 Litorilinea aerophila | reverse complement strand
TGACCATCGGCGAGACCTATCAGGAGACGCTGGCCCGCTACTTCCCCGTGGAACTCTTCGACGCCGGGGCGAACGACGAGCGCACAGGCACGCTGACCAGCATCACCACCCCGGAATACGACGCCAGCGGCGAAATCACCGGTTGGGTCAAGCGCCCTGTCAACGAACGCGCCTGGTGGGAACTCGCCATCTCTACCGGCGGCGAGACCGACGGTGTGCGTTCTTTCCAAGCGATGCCCGCCAAAGCCAAGAGCGACGTCTATCTGCGCTATATGGTGGATACGGACGGCGACAGCTACACCGACCGGGCCGAACGGGATTCCGGCACCGATGCGGCTGACCCCCAGAGCCATCCCCAACCGCTGCTGGTCGCGGCCAAGCACACAAAAGTCACCGACACTCTGGCCCAGGTGCAACTGGCCCTGCAGAACCTGGGCAACTTCGACGCCAGTAGCGTGGAAGTCTGGGCCATCGCGCCCGATGACAGCATCACCATCGGCGACAACCTGATTGGCGGCGGTGGACGCGTGCGCGCCGGGCGCAGCGTTGTCCTGGGCGCACGCATCGGCGCGCCGGACCTCACGGGGTGGGGCAGTAGCACAGCCAAGCCCTATCCCAGCGGACAGTTCGACGGCGCAAGCGCGCAAACCTATCAATTGCGGGCCGATACAGCCGGGAGCGTAGGCAACACAGCCGGTCTGGCCGTCAGTTGGAGTACCGATGGAAGCAACTGGACGCCTTTGAACGTGGGCAGCGGCTACACGGCCTGGACGCCCCTGCCGCTGAGCGACGGTCTCTCCATCGCTTTCAGCCCTGGCGACATCAGCGCCGGCGAGAACTTCAACTTCCAGACCGCGCTGCCCATCGACACCTTCAGCTATACCATCAACCGCACGCCCCACACGCCACCCCTGCTGGTGGTCTCTTACAACGACGCCCAGGGCAACCACAAATTTGTGACCGCTGTGGAAACGGCCCAGGTGCAGGAAGACCTGACCCGCTACTATCCAGAGATGCGCCGGGGTCTGCAACTCGATGTGCGTCAGGCCAATCCCTTCCAGGCCGGCTCCAACCAGGCCTGGCTGACCTTTGACAACCCGTCGGACACGCCCATCAGCGGCGGCACGCTCTTTGTGGAGGTGGCTACCCCAGCGGGTGCAGTGGTCAAGGAGTATGTGCTATCCGACCAGACCTTCCAGCCTGGCCCGAATGTGGTGACTTTCGACTGGAACACCGCGGATTTCAGCCCGGCCTACGACCCCAAGACCGACTACCATCTGCTGGTCTTTGCCGCCGACCGCCAGGGCACGATTATTGAGAACAGCGTGCGCGACCTGGACACACTGAACCAGGACGCCCTGCCCACCGCTGTTTTCCCAGACACAACCTGGCCCTTTGGCACTATCACCCAGGGCGAACTCCTGGAGCAATCCTTCCCGCTGGCCAATGTGGGCTTTGCCGATCTGCGCAACCGTCTGCTTCTCCCTGCCGGGCTGAGCCTGCTCGACACAACTGACCGGCGCGTCTTACCCGGCGATGCGGCCCACTTTACCCTGCGTCTCGACACGCGCACCCTGCCCAGCGGTCCCTACAACGGGACAGTCACTCTGCGTACCAGTGACCCTGCCCACCCACTTTATACTGTGCAAGTGAATGGGACTATCGCCCCCCTCACTGGTGACGCCTACGCTCGCAAAATCGAGGAGCGTCCGCTGGATGTGGAGGTTTGGATACCGGGGGATCACAGCCAGAGAGAGTGGGTCGCATTTGAACATCCGCTAGGCCCACAGCCGGAAGGCTTGCATCCCGTGAAGGTTTACAGTCAGGATTACGGGACGTTGTACGGTGCGGGCAAATATGCAGCGGATTTCGGCGCTGGAACTGCATCGGCAGGAATGTTTGGCGATGGGGCAAACGGTCCCTTGACTGTCACATCAGGCCAAACGGTACAGCCAAGCAATTTGGCTGCCCCGTTGACTGCTAGTGCTAATGCAGGGCAGATGTCGTTAAGCATTCTGCCGACACCCCATTTCAACACAAACCAAGAAATCCTTATTCATCAAACACAGGGAATAGGCGCGGGCATCTACGAGTTCGCTACCATTGCAGATGTTGGTTCAGGGGTGTTGACACTCACGAAACCTATTGTCAATACTTATACAAGCAGCGGCAATTCTCACGCCCAAGTTGTTCGTGTAAATCACTACACTGACGTAACAGTGCAGAACGGTGGCGTACTTAGCGCACCCGCATGGGTTGGAGACACTGGGGGAATTCTGATCTTTCGAGCTAATGGCATTGTGACCATAAACGGGACAGTAGATGTGAAGGGAAGGGGATTCAAAGGCGGAGAAGACGGGACAGGAGATACCAACGGAAGACATGCATATTCGGGAGACGGTACAGCAGGTCAAGGAACAACAGTCACGTCAGGAATTCTTCCAAATAATGGATCAGGAGGAGGAAACAATATTGCCTATAATGCAGGATCATTAGGTGGCTCAGGAGGAGGTAATGCTACAGTAGGTGAAGGTGGTCAGGGTGGAACTGCTTCAGGTTCGGTAGATTTGACGAGCATGACTTTTGGAGGTGGAGGCGGAGGTGGATTTATTACCTCAGGATCAGGAGGATCAGGGGACGGGGGATATGGAGGAGGAATCGTATTTGTAATAGGAAAGGCGGTCATCGTAGGCGGCCTAATAATTGCAGAAGGTAATAATGGCGGAGATGTATCAAAAGCAGGTGGAGGTGGGGGAGCTGGCGGATCAATACTAATCCGCGGCGGCAAGATTGCAGCTATGGATGGCAGAATATGGGGTGCAGGCGGCAGAGGTGGGCTAGGAGTACTCTCGGCTGGCGGTAATGGCAGCCCTGGCCGCATACGTGTCGAATATTGTGAATCCCTCACCGGCACTACTAATCCACCCGCTAGCACCCAAAAACTCAACTGCTACATCGCCGAGCAGGAAGAAATCCCACCCTTTACCACGACCCGGCTCAACCTTCCCGAATCCTTCGCCGGCGGCCGCACTTATGTAGCCCAATATGGCCGCAAGTTGGACTTCACCGACGCAGGTGAGATGATGACTACAACTCTGCGCGTCCCCGCCGGGGTCTGGAGTGCTGCCTCTCTGGACGCGCTGGTTTCCGGCGTGGGCAGCGGCGATGTCACCTTCAAACTCGATGTGGGCAATGACGGCGCGTGGGATTGGGAGGAGATGAAGACGGTTGACAACGCTGGCATATTCTCCCGCGACGCCCTGGCCGCGGCCTTCGCCCCGTATGTCAGCGGCGTTGGCGAGAAGGATGTGGATGTCCGGGTCTACCTTTCCAAGCCCGGTCAGGTACTCCTGACCAATATGGCCGTCACCCGCAATCGTTCGGTGGAACTGTCGCCCCAATTCTCCCTCTCCGGCACGCCCACGGAAGGCGCAATTGTGCCGCTCAACGCCACCGTCGCCAACACCGGCACAGCCGACAGCGGAGCGCTGACCGTTTCGTATTACACAACTCGCCCCTCGCCCCTCGCCTCTCAATACATCGGCAGCGTCTTCGTTCCCACCGTCCCTGCCGGCGCCACCCGGCCCGCTCCCTTTGACTGGAACACACTGGGTTTCACCGGCCCTGTGACGGTGACAGCAGTGGTGGACCCCTTCAACCGCACAGTTGAATCCGACGAATCCAACAACAGCGCAGTGGCCCCCTTTACAATCCTGACCCGGCCCGATCTGGAAGCGCTCAGCGTCGCCCTGTCCGACAGTGAGCCTGTCGCCAACCAGACAGTCACCGTGACGGTCTCCCTCAAGAACTTCGGCCAGACTGCGGCCATCGCGCAGAAGACGGTTCTTTACCAGGGCAATCCCGATGGCGGCGGGACGCCGGTGCAAACCAAAAATGTAGCTGCCATCAATCCAGGGGCGAGCCGCAGCGTCGCCTTCACCTGGACGCCCGCAGCGCCCAGCCTCTACAGGCTTTTCCTACGCGCCGACCGCGACGGCCAGGTCAACGAATACGACGAAGGCAACAACGACCGCTGGCTGGATGTCTACGTGGGCGTGGCGGGTCCGCTGCTGCTGGACAGCGGCGGAGCGACCGATGTGGCCTACAGCGAAGCAAACGGTTACGGCTATCTCAACGGTCAACCATCCACCGACTGTGGGACGAAGCCGGAACAATCCGTGCGCAGCCAGGGCGAACCGGGGCGGGAAGTTCAGTACCGCTTTGACCATCTCCTGCGCGGCCATTTCTACCATTTGGACCTGCTGTTGGCCGAGTGCGATGGCTTGGGCCGCCAGGAGAGCGTCTTTGTGGATGGCAATGAATTGGTGACCGGGGTGGACTTGAGCAGCGGCACACCCCAGCCCTTGTCTATTCTGTTGGACCCGGCCCTCTACGCCGACGGTTCGATTGTCGTCGGTGTGCGGGAACTGGTGGGCTATAACGCGCTGGTTTCCACCATCGATCTGCACGATGTGGACTACCGCTACCTGGACAGCGGCAAGTCATCCGCTCCGTCCAACCCAGCCGATCCCCGCTATCCTTTCGCGCCATCGGGAAGACCAGAACGGCGCTATGGCTGGCTGGATGGGGTGGATAACCGTCCCTGGGGTAGCCTGCCTTTCCAGACCCGGCGTATCGACTTTGCCAATGCAGACCCCGCTGACGACCCGGACAACGAATTGCGCTATCAGTTCGACGGCCTGCTTCCTGGCAAACGCTACCGGCTCAATCTGGTCTTCTTCCAGAATGCAGGCGGCGCAGCGGAGCAATCGGTCTTCCTGGACGGGGTGAATACGGGCCTTGCGCTGAGCTTGAACGGTCAGCAGCGGGTAGATAGGAGCATCGAGATTCCGCCAGCTCTCTTTGCAAGTGATGGATCTGTGGTCGTGGGAATCCAACGCACCAATGCCGCTGCCGGGGCTTTTGTCAACGAAATTGCCCTGGAAGAGCTGACCCAGACTTTCGGCGCGCCGATTCCGCCCACAGATACACCGACGGCGACCAGCACGCCTACGCCGACGCCCAGCGCCACGCCAACTCGTACACCCACGTCTACTCCCACGAAGACGCCAACGCTTACGCCGACAGCATCTGCTACAGCCACGCCGACGAACACGAAGACGCCAACATCTACCCCGACGGCGACCGCCACAGCCACGCCGACGCGCACAAAGACACCAACGCCAACGGCTACGATTACACCGTCTCCCAGCAACACACCGACTGGGACGCGCACAGTCACGCCGACCCCGACCAATACGCCAACGGCTTCTGTGACACCAACGAACACGCCGACAGCCACAGCGTCTGTCACGGCCACGCCAACCGCTACGGGCACGTCCACAGCGACGGCTACGTCTACACCCACTGCCACCAACACACCCACGCCGACGTCGACGGACATAGCCGTCATGGCGCGTATTCAACCCGACACCGGCGGCTATCTCAGCGCCTCCTTCGGCATCAGCGTCTCGCTCACCTTCCCGCCGGGCGCGGTCACAGAGCCGGTGGAAGTCACGCTGCGTCCGCTGGAGAACGGACACGCCACTGGCAACTTCCAGGTGGTGGGCCGTCTCTTCCAGATTACGGCGCAGACTCTCAGTGGCGCGCCGGTGACAACTTTCAACCAGCCCTTCCTGCTGACGATACGCTACGCCGCTCTGCCTTCCGGGGAAACGGTAGCGCCTTCTCTCTACTATTGGAAGATGCCATCGGGCGGATGGGAAGAGATTTCTGCTTCTCACAACCCAACAACCCGCACGCTGACCGCCGTCCTGGACCACCTCACCGAATTTGCGGTGATGCAGGAATCGTACCGTCTCTTCCTGCCGTCAGTGACGGATGAATAGGTATTGGCAGAAGAGCAACCGTGAAGTGTTTTGCACGAGTGTACCGTGTGTGGTACATTATCCACTATGAGCAACGAGCCGATTCTACAAGTCGTCTTTTTTGAGTGAGCGTATGAATCCGTATTCTGGCAGCAACTTCGATGATTTTCTGGCCGAGGAAGGCATTCTGGAAGATGTGTCGGCGCGAGCCTTGAAGCGCCTATTGGCACTGCAGTTGAGCGAAATCATGACTGAAGCGCAGATGAACAAATCGCAACTGGCCGAGCAGTTGCATACGAGCCGCTCGCAGGTGGATCGCTTGCTTGACCCAAGCAATACAGCGGTGACACTGGACTCGCTTGACCGCTTGGCGCGTGCGGTGGGTAAACAGTTGCGCATCGAATTTGCCTAGTACACAACGACACGGTTCCTGCACCCGCCGGTTACGGACCGGCGGATGCCTATCCACCAGACATGGAAACCCCATCAGCCGGGTCTATCGCTGTGTCGCCAGCGCCGCCGTCACCACCACTCCGACCCCGTTCACGCACCGCCACATCCACACCCACCAGCAACGGGCCGACGGCGACCCTTCGATAGGCTCAGGACACCGCGCGCTGACGGGCATTGCAGCCAGCGGCGGGCGCGTCACCGGGCGGGCGCGGGTCATCCTCTCGCCCCATGAAGCCACGACGCTGCAAGCGGGCGACATTCTTGTCACGCGTTCGACTGACTCCGGCTGGACACCGGTCTTTGCCCTCATCAGCGGCGTTGTGCTGGAGATCAGCGGCCAGCTTTCCTATTGTAGACGGCGAGACGATTACGGTGGATGGGAGCGCGGGCACTGTAACGCAAACTGTCAGCTTGCGTTACAGATGGGAAGACGATTACGGTGGACGGGAGAGAAATAGGAATAATTAATGCTAAGCCCAGTTCACAGATCATCCGGCGAAAGCCCGGTGTGTTTGGCGACGCGAGCTATCATACGAGGGCCGATTTCGATATCGTCATGAAACGCAAAAACATAATCAGGCCAACCGCTACGTTCCAATATGCGATGGGAACCCGACTGGCGTTTGATGCTCCAACCAATGCGCAGCAACGCTGCCAGTAAGCGGCGCGCTTTGACCGAACGCCAATCACTCATGCCGCCACCAGGAAGAGTTCGGCTGTTTCTGGAACACTTTCCCCGTGCTCCAGTCGGTCGGCCAGTACACGTAAGGCAAGCGCCTTGACATGCGCAATTGCCTCTTGTCGAGTTTGGCCGTAGACAAGCACACCAGGCAGCGCTGGAATTTCCGCGATCCAGCGATGGTCTTCTTCTTTTTCGATCTCTACCCGTAGATTCATTGAGATATCCTTTAATCTCTGGCGTTGGTATACTGTGGCTAAACAAATTATACCACTTGCTGCTATTCCTCACTATTGGCATTACACAATTTTGAAAAAAGCGCAATCGTTGAAGATGGCTACCTCTCTATTATCGTCAGTGATCAACTTACTGCGCGGCGGCGACCTGCGCTCGATTGGGCGTGTCGCCGAAGTGATCGAGCGGGTCGGCGACGATCCAGTGCTTTTTGACGCGCTCTTGGGGGCGATGTTCAGCGACGAGCCGCTGGTACAGATGCGTGCGGCGGACGCGTTGGAGAAGATCAGCCGTAAGCACCCCCATCTGCTGCAACCCCACAAAGCTCTACTCTTGGCCCCTTTGCCGGTGGGTCTGCGCCAGGAGGTGCGCTGGCATCTGCCCCTGCTTCTCTGCCGCCTGGCGTTGAACGATGAGGAGTGGGAGAGAGCCTGGCAACAGATTGTCCATCTGTTGCGCAGCGAGCAAGAAAGCCGGATCGTTGTTGTGAACGCTATGCAAGGATTGGCCCATCTCTCCCTTGCCAGCGGACGCCGCCAGCAGGAAACGATTGTCTTGATCCGGGAAGCAATGGCCGTCGGCAGCCCTGCCGTCCAGGCGCGTGGACGCAAATTGTTGGCTGCTTTGGAAAGGACGCGTGATGATTCTTACATCTGAAGTTTGGCGTAATCTGGGTGTGATAGTGGGGCAAGTTGTGGTTGTCCTGATTGTGACCGGTCTGCTGCGCTGGGCCATTCAGTCACTCCTCAAGGTGCTGGCGGGCCGGACCTCCAGGGTTGACGTGGCCCAGCGACTTGCCACGGCCCGACGCGTGGCACACACCTTCCTGCGCCTGATCGGTGTGGTGCTCGTTCTGCTGATTCTCGGCTGGAACGGCTTTCTGCTTTGGCGCGGCATAAATTTGTTTGTCTATTATCAAGCGCAGTTGGCCCAACTTGGCCCGGATTTCTGGATGCGCCTGGGCTGGGGTGTCGTCTACTCTGCGGCAGTGGTGGCTGTCGCCCTTGTGCTGATTCGTCTCATTTCGCGTCTGCTCGCCGTTTTGGAAGTGCGCGCCAAAACGTATGATCAGATCCGCGCCAACGACGAGAGCATTCAGGCGTTCTTTGCTGTTCTGCATCGTATCCAACGCAATGGCCTATGGCTGACTGCTTGTGGGCTGATCGCTGGCTTTCTGGGACTGCCACCGGTGGTCAGTGCTCTTATCTATACGGCTTTGCGTATCTATCTGATTGTTTCTTTGGGACTGCTGGTGGTGAGCGCGGTGGCCGTTGTTGTTACGACGCTAGATACCCTCAGTCAGAAGTATTACCGGAGCGACAACTGGCTGCGTTCCTACGATCAATTGAAGGGGCTCATCCCACTCCTGCGCCGTTCGCTGGAATATATTGTCTATGCTTTCGTTGCCACCCTCGTGCTGCTTCAGGTCGATTCAGTGGCCCAGTTTGCCGATTGGGGGCCTCGGCTGGTCCAGATTATCGGTATCTTTTTCCTCTCGCGCGTCGCCATCGAAGTGGCGAATCTACTCGTAGACCGCGCCCTGGGCCAGCCAGCCGCGGACGCACCGCCTGAAGAGGATCAGCGCCGCCAGACGTTGGGACCCCTGCTCAAAAGCTTGCTTCGCTATCTGGTGCTCTTCGCCGCGCTTGTCCTGGTTTTGCAGACGCTGTCCGTGGACCCGACACCGATTCTGGCCGGGGCCGGTCTGCTGACGATCATTGTGGGCTTGGGTGCGCAGCCGATTATCAACGACGTCGTCTCGGGCTTTTTTATCCTCTTTGAAAATCTTTTTCTGGTGGGGGATTATATCGAAACAGGCGATGCGCGTGGCTTCGTGGAGGCCATCGACATCCGTACAACCCGCATCCGGGATCCGGACGGCCAGCAACATATCCTGCGCAACGGGCAGATGGGCAAAGTCGTCAACTTCTCCAAAAGCTATACCTATGCTGTGGTGAATGTTGGCGTGGCCTATGATTCGGATCTGGAACAGGTCTACCGGGTGTTGCACGAGATGGGTGTGGCTTTTGCCGCCGACCACCCAGACGTGCTGACCCCCACAGAAGTGACGGGTCTGGACGACTTTGGTGCCACAGATTTGATCGTGCGCACTGCCACCCGTGTCAAACCGGGCCGCCACCGCCAGATCAGCCGAGACTTACGCACCCATATCAAAATCGCTTTCGATCAAAACGGTATCGAAAGGAGTGCGCAGCGAGCCTCGATAGTCGCAGCACAAGCCGCCCGTGCGGCGATAGCAACACAACCCGTCAGTCCACCGCTGGCAGCACAAGCCGCCAGCGCGCCGTCGGCATCACAACCCGTCAGTACACCGACAGTCACACAGGCCGACAGCTTGCGCCGACCCTAGCGCAAACAGTTGGTTTGTATCCAATGGAGACCAGGCAAATGGGAGAAGAACAGACAATCCACTCGTTGCTCAACACCCTGCCCCAGACCGGCGAAGTCCTCTGGATCGGGCTGCGCCCCGGTCACCGGCTGCCCGTGCAAGTGGTGGACGGGGCCGAAGCCCTGCCCGGCAACGGGCTGGCGGGGGATCGCTTTCGGGGGCGAGGTGAGGAGAGCCAACGCCAGGTGACGCTGGTCCAGGCCGAACATCTGGCCGCGGTCGGTTCCTTCCTGGGCAGCGATCCCATCGACCCGGCCCTGCTGCGGCGCAATATCGTCGTCAGTGGGCTGAATCTGCTCGCCCTGAAGGACAAACGCTTCCGCATCGGCGACGCACTGCTGGAATATACAGGCAACTGCCACCCCTGCTCCCGTATGGAAGAAACCCTCGGACCCGGCGGTTACAACGCCATGCGTGGTCACGGCGGCATCACCGCCCGTGTGGTCGAGGGCGGGCTGATCCGGGTAGGGGACAGTGTGGGGATGACAGGGTGACAAGGTGAAGGGGTGACAAAGTGACAAGGTGATCGGCGTGTCACCTCACCCTTCCACCCTGTCACCCTGTCATCTTCAGTCCGCTTTCCGCCTCAATCGCCAGCAACCGGTTGTACTTGGCCAGCCGCTCGGATTGGGTGATGGAGCCGACTTTCAGGTGATCGCCGGCCCAACCTACGGCCAGGTCGGCCAGCCAGTCGTCTTCGGTCTCGCCGCTGCGCGCGCTGACGGTTACGTGCCAGCCCGCGGCCTGGGCCAATCGGCAGGCTTCCGCAGCTTCAGAAAGCGTGCCGATCTGATTGACTTTGAGCAGCAGCGCGTCGGCCGCGCCGGCGGCGATGGCCCGGCGGATGCGCGCCGGGTTAGTGCAGAGAAAGTCATCGCCCAGCACCAGCGCCCGCCCGCCCACGGCTTGTCGCAGCGCAGGCCAGTTGGCCCAATCCTCCTCGGCCAGCCCGTCCTCCAGACTGACAATCGGATAGCGTTCCAGCCAGCCGGCCAGATGGCGAATCATCCCCGCGCTGTCCAGGGGTTCGCCGCCCAGGTAGTAGCGCCCGTCCGCGTAGAAGTGGCTGGACGCCACATCCAGCGCCAGGCTGACTTCGCTGCCCGCTGTGAAACCGGCCCGTTCGATAGCGGCCAGCGCGTCGCCCAGCATCGCCTCGGCGTCGGCAAAGGGCGGGGCCAGCCCCCCCTCGTCCGCGGTCAGGGCACGCATCCCGTATTTTTCCAGACACAAAGCCGCCGCGGCCTGGTAGACCGCGTAGGTGGTTGCCAGCGCCTCGTCCACCGTTTTCGCCGCGACAGCCACCACCAGCACATCCTGGATGGGCACCTGTCCGCCGGCGTGCTTGCCCCCGCTGAAGAGATTGATGGTGGGGCGGGGCAGGCTACGGGCTACACTGCCCGCTGTGTGAATGGCGGCAAAGTGCTGGTAGAGCGGGATGCCCTGCTCCGCGGCGCAGGCGCGGGCAAAGGCCAGCGAGACGGCCAGCAGCGCGTTGGCACCCAGCCGGGCTTTGTTAGGCGTGCCGTCCAGATCGATCAGCGCCCGGTCCAGAGCCGACTGGTCCGGGAACGTCTGGCCGACGAGCGCGGCGGCAATCTCCCCGCGGATGTGGCCCACCGCTTTGCGGCAGCCCAGCCCGCCATAGCGGGACGGGTCGCGGTCGCGCAATTCCAGCGCTTCGGCCGCACCGGTGGACGCGCCCGACGGCACAGACGCAATCCCCACCGCGCCGCTCGCCAGCGCGCAAGTCGCCCGCACGGTGGGTCGTCCCCGGCTGTCCAGAATTTCTAGGCCATCCAAACGACGAATCGTCGCCATTTTCATCTCCCTCTTCTTCGTGTCTTTGTGTCTTTGTGGTTCAATCTGTCTGGTTGATCTGTGCCCGGCAGTTTGCCTGCCCCAGCACTTCCCGGTTGACAATGTGCTGCGGTCGCCTGCCCTGCAAAACATCTGCCACATTTGCGGCGGCCTTGCGCTGCAACTCGGCGATGGAGGCTTGCGAGTAGAAGGCGGCGTGCGGCGTGACGATCACATTGGGCAGGGCGAGCAGTGGCTGATCCGCCGCGGGTGGCTCTTGCGCAAGCACATCCAGACAGGCCCCGGCGATCCAGCCTTCGGTCAGCGCCCGCAGCAGCGCCGTTTCCTCAACAATGGCCCCGCGGCTGGTGTTGATCAGCACGGCATTGGGCTTCATCCGGCGCAGCGCGGCCTCATCAATCAGCCCGCGTGTCTCGTCGGTCAACGGCGCGTGGATGGAGATGTAGTCGGCGCGGCTGAGCAGATCGTCCAGGCGGTCTACGGCTTCCACGCCGTTTGCCAGCAGACCGGCAGCCAGCCGGGGCGTATAGGCCAGAATGTTCAGCCCGAAACCCGCGGCTTTGGGCACCAGCGCCCGCGCGCTGTTGCCGTAACCGATCAGCCCCAGCGTCTGCCCGCGCAGCCGGGGAATCACCTGTCCGGTCTCCCGTTGCCAGCGCCCGGCCCGGCTGGCCGCGGCCAGCGGGACGATCTGGCGGGCCGACGCCAGCAGCAGCGCCATTGCGTGATCGGAGACCTCTTCCAGACAGAAGTCGGGCACATTCGTGACGAGGATGCCCAGTGCGGTGGCCCGCGCCACGGGGATGTTGTCCAGGCCGATGCCGTAGCGGCTGACGAGCAGACAGCGCGGCGCGGCCTCCAGAGCCGCTTCTGGCACTTTCGCCCAACAGGTCAGGATGGCGTCGGTCTGGGGCGAAAGGCGAATGATCTCAGCTGCGCTGCCGTTTGCGGCCACCAACAGTTCGGCGTCAATCGCGGCCAAAAGTTGCCGCTCGATCTCCAAATCGGGCCAGGCGTAGTCGGTGACGAGGACACGGAAGGTGGGCATAGCGTTCTCCTGGGGGTGATGTAACCATTCAAGACTGGCGCTGGTTGAGTAGGCTGGTGCTTTTTCCAGTCAGGACTAGCGCAGGTTGAGTAGGCGTCGCATAAGAATGCGGGTGCTGTTTCCAGCCGTATCGAAACCTTTAGGTTGAGCCTGCCGAAACCAAGCGGGTAGACTAAGCCGATAGACCCGTTCGCTTGATTTCGATACGCCTCGCAGACGCAGAATCCGAAGGATTCTGACGGCTACTCAATCAGCGCTCACTGGACTGATTGAGTTACGAACCATCGAAGATATCCTACACGGCTTTGGCTTGTCTGGCAAAGCAGAAACAGCGGCTGGCAATTGCTGCGCTCCCGCTGTCTGGGCTATAATCAGCAGAGCTGGGAACGCCGCCATCCCTGGCGGCAGCCAGCAGGATGCTGGCGTTCCCAGGAGTCGCTTCCCCCGCCAGTCACGCACCGGCGAGGAGCGTCTGTGCGGTCAACGGAATACCCAATAACCCAATACCCAATTGCCCATCCCGAAAGTCTTTCCTGAATGCTCGAACGAATCCCCCGCCGTTTGACCGCCCTGCTCAGTCTGTTGATGGTGTTGGCCGGTCTTGCCCTGATTGTCTGGTTGCTGGCCCGTCTCCCGCTCACAGGTCAGGCCGCGCAGACAGACCGCAATCTGCTTGTAGGCGAACCCCAGGTGCAACTGGCCGCGGCTGCTACCCCGTCTGCACTGGTTGCTCCGGCCCAGAATGCGCCCCTCCCCCCTGCCACGCCCACACCTGCGCCGGTCGTTATCGCCCTGGCCGACGGGCTGCCTGTTGGCTTGGCACAGGCGGTAACTGGGCTGGCCGCAGGCGATTCCGATCTGCTCGTGACCTCTTCTGGGGCGGGCCGAATGTCGCCCGGCGCTGACGCTATGGGTACGGGTAACGTGCCGACCGCCACCCTGCTTCTGGATTGGCAGGCGGGCGGCGAGGCTGTCTATCGCCAAGTCTACGCGCTGGCTGCGCGCTTCGACACACTCTTTCCCCAGGCCGAGGGTAGTCTGGTAGTGAATTTGTGGAGAGACGGGGCAGCCGAAGGCGCGCTCTACAGCCGGATGGTTGTGTTGAGCGACACCCTGCCCGCGCTGATTTCCCTGTTGGGCGAAGCCGGACCCGCTGTGCAGGGCGTGGCGGATGTGGACGCTCTGCTCAACGCGGCCTGGGCCGACGGTACGACTCTCGTGCTGCTGCCCTTCGAGCAGTTGACGCCCGAACTGGTCATCTTGGCGGTGGACGGGCAGAACCCGGTGGACAATCGTTTTGACGCCGACGCCTACCCGCTGCTGGCAACGGTTTACGCCCATTCGTCTGGCACAGCGCGTGCGCAGGCCTTTCTGGAGCGATTGGCAGCCAGCGGCTCCGCCACAAACCGGGACTCCGACCGTCTGACCGTGCTGGCGATGACCGGCGTGACGGCGCTGGTGCGCCAGACCGCTTTTCAGATGGATCAGTTCGGCCCGCAGTGGGTAGCCGAGGTGGTGGGGCCAGAGTTGGCCGCGGCCGACATCACCGCAGTCAGCAACGAAGCGCCTTTTGTGCCCGGCTGCGTCACCAATACATCCGCCGAGAATCTGACCTTTTGCAGCTCGCCCGACTATATGGCGGCGCTGGAAGCCATCGGCACCGATATTATCGGGCTGACCGGCAACCACCAGAACGACTACGGGCGGGCCGATGCGCTGGTCTCGCTGGACATTTACGCCGCGGCCGGGTTGCCCGTCTATGGCGGTGGGCGCAACAAAAAGGAAGCCTTTGCCCCGCTCTATATCGAACACAACGGCAACCGGCTGGCCTTTTTGGGTGCCAACAGCTACGGCCCCGACTTTGCCTGGGCCACGGATGACGGGCCAGGCAGCGCGGAATTTGACCTGAACATTCTTTCCGCCACCATCCGCGCTGTGAAGGAGCAGGACAAAGCCGATGTGGTGCTGGTGGAATTGCAATATCAGGAGAGCTACGGGGTGGACCCCCTGTGGGATCAGCGCCAGAATTTCCGTCTGCTCAGCGAGACGGGCGCGGATATTGTGACCGGCGTGCAGAGCCACGTGCCCCAGGCCGTCGAATTTGACGACGGACGGCTGATTCTCTACGGGCTGGGCAATCTTTTTTTTGACCAGATGTGGCGGCAGGACACCCGCGAAGGGCTGATTGTGAAACATTCCTTCTACGCCGGACGTCATATCAGCACCCAAGTTCTGACGACGCTGCTCTATGACTACGGCCAACCCCGTTGGACCAGCGACGCCGAACGGGAGAGTCTGCTGGGCCGGGTCTTTGACGCCAGCTATTGGCCGCGCTTGTCCCAACCTTAAGCGAAAACATTCTGAACCACAAAGACACAAAGAAAATCTGCTATATTCTTTTTTGTGCCTTCGTGTCTTGGTGGTTTTCTTCAGGTCGAAATCGGCAAAATTGCCTGCTCGCACTGACAGAAGAGTGGTAAACTGATGTACGCGCCATTGATACGTGACCCCGGACGTTTTTAATTTTTCAACTGAGACTGGAGACTGCAAACGTATGAACCGCATCAAGTCCGCCTTGCTGCTGCTGATCTGTGTGGCCCTGCTCTGCGCCGGGCTATGGGGAAGCGGCGGCGCGCCCGCACTGGCCGCTGACCCCGCGCCCGTGGCCCCCGCCGAGACAGCGCAAGCCGACACGCCGGAGATTATCGGCGGGCAGGAAGCTGTGCCCGGCGCCTGGCCTTTTATGGCCGCGCTGATACAGGCCAACCAACCCAGCGATTATGACGGCCAGTTTTGTGGCGGCGCGTTGATTGCACCCCAATGGGTGTTGACCGCCGGCCATTGTGTGGAGGGGAACACGGCGGCGGGCATTGACGTGGCGCTGGGCAAGCACAAACTAAGCGATTCTGGCGGCGAGCGGATTGATGTGATTCAAATCATCAAACATCCCAACTTCAACAGTAGCACGCTGGACTCGGACGTTGCCCTCTTGAAGTTGGCAACGGCCTCCAGCCGCCCGACCGTCGGTCTGATTCCCCAGGGCGACACAACCCTGAGCGCAGTCGGGGTGATGGCGACGGTGATGGGTTGGGGCAATACGAGTAGCAGCGGTTCGCCTGTTTATGCCGATGCGCTGATGCAAGTTGATGTCCCGATTGTCAGCAACGCCACCTGCAACGCGCCTGGCTCTTACAACGGCCAAATCACAAGCAATATGATCTGTGGCGGGTTTGCCGAGGGCGGCAAAGATTCGTGCCAGGGCGACAGCGGCGGCCCCTTTGTCGTGCCGGATGGCACAGGTAATGGCTGGTTGCAGGCCGGTGTGGTGAGTTGGGGAACCGGTTGCGCCCAGCCCAACTACTACGGCGTCTATGCCCGGCTCTCGAATTTCACCAATTGGATCAACAGCCAGACCGGTGGCGGCCAGGCGACGAATACGCCGACGGCTACGCGTACTGCGACGGCTACCAAGACACCGACCGCATCTGCGACCAAAACAGCCACCCCGACGCCGACCGCGACACCGACGGCGACAAATACCCCCACCGCGACAGTTACCCCCACCGCGACCGCTACTTCCACTGCGACACCTTCGCCCACCGTGCCGGCTGCTCTCCCAATCAGTGATATTCGTATCAGCAATGTGCGGGACACTAGCTTCAGCGTCTCCTGGCTGACCGAAAACGAGAGCAGTGGCGAAGTTATGCTGGTTCCCTCATCTGCCCTGCTGCTCGCTGGGGAAGGCCGACGGGTTACGGCCACAGGCACTGCCCATCTTGTCACTGTGACTGGTCTGCAACCACAGACGACCTATCACTTCTATGTGCAATCGGGTGCAGCCATTGACAACAACGGGGGTGCCAATTATACGGTTAAGACTGGACCGACACTTGTCTTACCAGGTTCGGACAACATCTACGGCACGCTTGTGGGGTCAGCGCGCACTGGTGTGGAAACATGTCTTGTCTATGTGCAGATTCTGCTCAGTGGCGCTGGGGGCAGCCCAGGCGCGTCGGCCCTGCTCTCTGCCCAGACCGATGTCAACGGCCAGTGGGGGATTGACTTGGGCAATGCGCGGATACAGACGCTGGATGGCTATTACAACTACTCGTCCACGCTGGCGCTTTTGGGCATAGAGGCCCAGTGTTCACCTGTGTACCAGGGCTATGCGGAGATTTTCACTGCCAACGATAGCCCGGCGGCAGATATTGAAGTGCGCGGCCTCTCCCGCTCGTTGCTCTCCCTGGGCACGGGCTGGAATTTCGTCGCCCTGCCACAAAAACCCCTGACCACATACAAAGCCAGCCGTATGTGTAACGAACTGGCACGGGCCAATGCCGGCGTGCCCGTGGAAGTCCTGCGCTGGGAAAGCGGCGGTTGGAACGGCTATGTCTGCGGGGTGGAAGCCAACGACTTTGCCCTGGACGTGGCGGGCGGCTACTTCGTGCGCAATCTGGCCGCCAACAGTTGGGTGTTGGCCGGTGATCCTATTCCTGCCGCTGCGCCGACGGTTGTCAACGGCTGGAATGCGTTGAGCAGCCAGGGCAGCGCCGACGCTTCCGATCTATGCGCGGGGGTCATGTCGCCCTGGCAGGCGCACGAGGTGAACCGCTGGTACGCGGGCGGTTGGGACGGCCATATCTGCGGACGATCCTTCAACGATTTCGCCGTCCAGAGTGGGCAGGGCTATTTCGTCAAAGCTGGCGGCGGGCCAGCGGCTGCCGCACGGAAACAGGCTGCGCTGACAGAAACCGCAGAGCAGGCTGGCAGTGTGCAAGATGTGCGGATAACAAATCTGCGCGATACGAGTGTCACTATCTCCTGGCAGACAGTCCAGCCGGGCAATGGGCTGGTGGAGATTCTGCAAAATGGCTCTTCCGTCGCCCTGGCCGAGGATGTGCGGGGCGCGGACACAAGCGACCGGCTGCATTATGTGGTGGTGCGCAATCTGACACCAGCCACAGACTACCAGTTTACGATCCAATCCATCGGCCAGGATTCCAGCATCAGCCGCGGGCAGGGCAGCTTCGCCACCTCGGCCACACTCTCGACTGTGCCCCGTTCGCAGAGCGCGTATGGCCGGGTCATGCAATTGGACGGAACAACGCCGGCGGCCAACGCACTGGTGGAGTTGACTGTACAGGATGGGGACGGTCAAGGCTCGACAGGCGCGTCCCTGCCCCTCTCCGCGCTGACCGACGGCAACGGCTACTGGTATGCCAATTTTGGCAATGCCCGCCAGAGCGACGGGACATCCTTCGATTTCGCAGCCTCTGGGGATCCGGCGCAGATTCAGGCAACCCGGCCTGGCCTTCTGCCTGTGGAGACGACGCTGACCATCGCCGCCACTTTCCCCGCTCCGGATCTACTGAGTGGATTGCGGGCGGTCTACCTGCCGGGCGTGCGCAGGTAATCAGTGAGCAGTAATCAGTTATCAGTGCGGAACGTGACTGATAACTGATTACTGCTCACTGCTCACTTTCTGCGAACTTTTTCTGCCATCTGCAAAACCTCCCCCACCGCCCGTTCCCTATCCAGGGGCGGGCGTTCCTGTTTGTCCAGCCAGATGAGGAATTCGATGTTGCCGGCGGGGCCGGGCGCGGGGGAGACGGTCAGCCCGGCCACCTGGAGATACAGTGTTTGGGCCAGAGCAAAAATTTCGTCCAACACGCGGCGGTGGACAGCCGCATCGCGCACGACGCCGCCTTTGCCCACGTCGTCGCGCCCGGCCTCGAACTGGGGTTTGATGAGCGCGACGACCTGACCTGTCGGTTTGAGCAAACGCAGGCTGGGGGGCAAGACCAGTTCCAGCCCGATAAAGCTGGCGTCTATGACGGCCAAATCGGCTAGCACGCGGTCGGGCAGGCTTTCCAAATAGCGGATGTTTGTGCGTTCGATGGCGATCACCCGCGCGTCCGAACGCAGCTTCCAGGCCAGTTGGCCGTAGCCCACATCCACGGCGTAGACTTGGGCCGCGCCGCGCTGCAACAGACAATCGGTGAAGCCACCGGTGCTGGCCCCCACATCCAGCGCAACCAGCCCAGTGGGGTCAAGGGCAAAGGCGGCGAGAGCCGCTTCCAGCTTCAGCCCGCCCCGGCTGACGTAGCGGGGCGGTGTGCGCACGCGCAGGTTGGCTGCGATGGAAACGAGCCTCCCGGCTTTGTCCGCCACCTGCTCGTCCACAAAGACCTCGCCCGCCAGGATCAAGCGGCGCGCCTGCTCCCGGCTTTCCACCAATTCCCGTTCCACCAGCAGCAGGTCGAGCCGTTCTTTGCCTTTAGCCATCACTCCCCCGTAGGGCGGACTGTT
>CAMDEX010000114.1 GCA_945897075.1 Litorilinea aerophila | reverse complement strand
CAGGTGAGTGGCTCGAAGTTGTTTATCGTTGCCAAAATGCCTTTTTCCCGACTGGAATCGACCTCCCCCGCACCCGTGTGCACGATCTATTGATGGTTTCGCTTGTTAATGTACGCTGAGATCTGTGCACGATGTATTGATGTACGACATATAGTAGGTAGTAGAGATTGGGGATTAGGGATTGGGGATTGGAGATTGGGTAGTTCGTAGACGCTCCCAATCAACCAATCACCCAATCAACCAATCAACCAATCTCCCAACCACCCAATCACCCAATCACCCAATGTCCGCACCCGATCCGACCGAACCGCTCTGCCGCGCTCTAATTCAGATGGAGGCGCGCTATCAGCTTTTCCCGCGCCTGCCGAATGAGGAAGCCCGGATCGTTGTCGTCGGCGTCAGCGGCGGTGCGGACAGTGTATGTCTGCTTCATCTGCTCCTGCACTTTGCCCCGTCCTGGCATTTGGCCCTGCATGTGGCCCACCTGGACCACAATGTGCGCCCCGCTTCTGCCCAGGACGCCGCGTTTGTGCGGGAGTTGGCCGCGGGGTGGGGGTTGCCCTTTCACACCCGGCGGCTCTCGCCAGCAGAGATTGAGGCAGCCGACAACAATCTGGAAGCCGGGTTGCGCCGTTTGCGCTATGGCTTTTTCGCAGACGTGGCCGCCTCCTTGGCGGGTTCAGCGCCGGTTGCGCCAACAGTGGCCGTGGCCCACAACGCCGACGACCAGGCGGAGACAATTCTGATGCACGTGCTGCGCGGCAGCGGGCTGCCGGGGCTGGTTGGGATGCAGCCTATTACGTTTCTGCCGGTGCGCGTAGGGGAAAACGATAAGATTCGCATAGTCCGCCCGCTTTTGGACGTTCAACATACGCACATCCTACACTATCTCAACACCCACGCGCTGGCCTGGCGCGAGGATGCGACCAACCAGGACCTGACCTTTACCCGCAACCGGCTGCGCCATCAGATACTACCCCGCCTGGCAGAGATCTACCCCAATCTGACCGGCGCTCTCTCACGCCTGGGCGCGCTGCTGGCCGCAGAGAACGAACGGGCCGAACGGTTGAACGAAGCGGCTTTTTGTAGCCTCCTGGCCGACTTTGCGCCCCAGCCAACCGCTGCCCCCGTGCGCGCTGTGTTGGATCGGGTGGCGTTGCGGGGGCTGGATGTGGCGACCCAGCGGGGGGTGTTGCGGTGTGCTGTGTTCTATTTGGGTTTGCCCGCGGATGAGATGGATTACGAACGGACCGAAAGCCTGCGTGTCATGCTGATTGGTGACGAGACCGGCGGACCCACGCCCCTGGCCGCTGAGATTGTGTGGAGCGCAGAGCCAGAGCGTTTCAGCCTGCACCGGAAATCAGCACTGGCCTTTCCCCTCCAACAACCCTTTCTGGACGAGCAGTGGCGCGCCATCTACGCGGTAGAAAGTCTGGCGACTCAGCCACCCCACCCTAACCCTCCCCAGATTGGGGAGGGGATTGTGACGACTCCTCCCCCAATCTGGGGGAGGTTGGGTGGGGGTGCGCAGTTACCCGTCAACGGTGAAATCGCTGTGGGCGAGTGGCATTTGGCCTGTCGCGAGATGGAACGGGCCGATCTGCCCGCCAACTGGCAAGAAAAGAGCGACCCCTGGCAGGTATACTGCGACGCGCACGACGTGGGCGAGCTGCTGCTGACCACAGCCCGCCGCGGCCAGCAGTTTGCGCCGTTGGGTATGGGGGGCCGCCACAAACATCTGGGCGACTTCTTCACAGACAGCAAAATCGCCGTGGCTCTGCGCGCCGGCTGGCCGCTGCTGCTGGACGGCTCCAGCGGCGAAATCCTGTGGGTCTGCGGTCTGCGTCTGGCCCACCGCGCCCGCATCCGAGCGGAGACGGAGCGCATTTTTCACCTGAAGTGGAGCAAAGAATAAAAACTGAGTTTCTCGGAAGAAACTCAGTTTTTAGGGGTGGAGCAAAGAATGAGTACAAAACCGCTGGTCCTGTGGGCCGCACGCAAAAAATGGACGCTGCGTTTTTCTGGGCGCACACCCAGCGAAGTAACTGGCATCTTCACCAGCGCGGAAGGAGCAATCGCTTTTCGTTACGAACAGGCAAGCCGGCGCATCCACCTGCCCGACGCAACGATTCTCGTCAACGAATACGGCTGGGAGGTGGACGAAAAGGGGCGCACAGTCTTCCGCTCCGTCTCCCCGCGCAAACAGAAAGAGCAGACGAATGGCTGAAGCTGTCGTACTTGCACCAGGCCGGGAAAAACCCGTGCGCAACCACCACCCCTGGATTTTTAGCGGCGGCATCCGTTCCCTGCCCGCGGGCGCGGCCGACGGCGACATTGTGGAGGTGCGCGCCCACGACGGCCACTGGCTGGCCGCGGGCTATCTCAACCGGGCCAGCCAGATTCAGGTGCGTCTGCTCAGTTGGCAGCAGGGGGAAGCCATTGACGACGATTTCTGGCGGCGCAAACTCGCCGCGGCCATTGCCCGCCGCGCCGCGTTGGCCGCGGATACGTCCACCAGCGCCTACCGGCTGGTCAACGGCGAGAATGACTATCTGCCCGGTCTGCTGGTAGACCGCTACGACCGTTGGCTGGTCTTGCAAGCGGGCACATTGGGCATAGATTTGCGCAAGCAGAAAATCGCCGAGATGCTGCTGGAATTGACCGGTTGCGCTGGTGTGATCGAGCGCAGCGATCACAGCCAGCGCCGGGAGGAGGGGCTGCAAGTGGCCAACGGTCATCTGTTGGGTGAAGCGCCGCCGCCACGGGTGACGATCCGGGAGAGCGGTCACGCCTTTCTCGTAGACCTGGCGGGTGGGCAGAAGACGGGCTACTATACCGATCAGCGGGCCAACCGGCAGCGGGTGGCGGCTTACTGCGCGGGCAAAGAGGTGTTGAACGGCTTTGCCTATACCGACTCCTTTGCGGTCTATGCCCTGGCCGCAGGGGCCAAGAGTGTGATCAACCTGGACGCCAGTGTGGACGCGCTGGCATTGGGCGAGGAGAATCTGCAAGGCAACGGCTACGACCCGGAGAAGCAGGCGGAGAGCATCGCTGGGGATGTTTTTCAAATCCTGCGCGACTGGCAGCGCGAGCCAGAGCGACGCTTCGATCTGGTGATTCTGGACCCGCCCAAATTCGCCCAGAACAGACGCACGCTGGACAACGCGCTGCGTGGCTATAAGGAGATCAATTTGCAGGCGATGCGTCTGCTGCGGCCTGGCGGTATCCTGGCTACCTTCAGTTGCAGCGGGCTGGTCAGCGCCGACCTCTTCCAAAAGGTCCTCTTTGGCGCGGCGGTGGATGCGGGCCGCCCGGTGCAGATTCTCGAATGGCTGCAACAGGGCGCGGACCATCCGGTGGCGCTCACCTTCCCCGAGGGTGCCTATCTCAAAGGGTTGATCTGCCGGGTAGACGAGGCGTAATGGTGTATAGGGATTTCATTGCAGGGCTGCGCCAACGGCTGGCCGACCCCCTGCCCGGTCTCAACGCACACCGGCGGATGTCGCCCGTGCCCCGCGCCGGGACGGAGCCGGGCTATGTGCCGCCGATCCCACCCCGGCGCGGCGGTGTGCTGCTTCTCTTCTACCCCCACAACAACGTTCTCCATCTGCCGCTGATCCTGCGCCCCACCTACGACGGCGTTCACAGCGGGCAGGTCAGCTTTCCCGGCGGCGGCCAGGAGGCGATGGACGCGAGCCTGACCGCCACTGCGCTGCGCGAAGCCTATGAGGAGGTCGGCATCCCGCCCGACGCGGTGGAGATCGTCGGCCACCTCTCCAAACTCTACATCGAGCCAAGCAATTTTGAGGTCTATCCAACCGTCGGCTGGATGGCCCAGCGCCCGGCCTTTCGCATCGATCCCAACGAAGTGGCCCGTCTGCTGGAAGTACCCTTCGCTGATTTTCAGAAGCCTGCCAACCGCTACGAGGAGATGTGGAATCTGCGCGGGCGACAGGTACGCGTGCCCTTCTTCCAAATCGAAGGGCAGACGGTCTGGGGTGCGACTGCGATGATCGTGAGCGAGCTGATGGCGGTGATCGGAGAAGACGGAGAAGAGTGAGAACGCGGATTGTTGAATGGACAGCGCAAATCTGCGGCTACGCAATCCGCAATTCCCTCACCCCATAAACTGTCGCAAATAGCGCCCGCTCTGCACCAGCGACGCCTTGCGCCGTTCCAGCGAACCCTCGTAGGCGCGGTCTTCGACTTCGATGCAGACGGGGCCAGTGTAGCCGGCGTCGCTCAGATGGGAGTAGAATTGCCCCCAATCCACATCGCCCAGACCGGGCAGTTTGGGTGTGTGGAATTGGAGGGGCGTGCCCAGAATGCCCACTTCGTAGAGGCGCTGCTTGTCCACGCGCGCGTCTTTGGCGTGGACGTGGACGAACTTCGTGGCAAACTCCCGGATGGCCTGGCCGATGTCGATCTGCTGCCAGACCAGATGGGAAGGGTCGAAGTTCAAGCCGAAGTTGTCGCTGGGGATGTCGTTGAACATGCGCCGCCAGACCGCGGGCGCGATAGCCAGATTCTTGCCGCCCGGCCATTCGTCGTTGGTAAAGGCCATCGGGCAATTCTCGATGCCGATGCGGATGCCGTGTGCCTCGGCGTAGGCGATCAGGGGTCGCCAGACTTCCAGAAAACGCGGCCAGTTGGCGTCAATGGACTTGTGCCAGTCGCGGCCAATAAATGTGTTAACAACGCCGATCTCCAGCAGCTCCGCGGCCACAATCACCCGTTTGATCTGCTCGATGTAGACCTGCGCTTCGGCCTGATCCGGTGTCAGCGGGTTGGGGTAGTAGCCCAGACCGCTGATGCGGACGCCACTCTCGCGCAGCCAGCCGTTGACCTCGGCCGCGTCCGCCGCGCCAAAGTTGCCCACGTCAATGTGCGTCACCCCGGCGTAGCGGCGCTCGGCCTTGCCTTTGGGCCAACACATCAGCTCCACACAGTCGAAACCGCTCTCGGCGGCGAATGCGATCACTTCCTTGCCCGATAGCTCCGGCAAAATCGCGCTGACAAATCCGAGTTGCATGAGTGGTCTCCTTTGGGAGTGGTTATCTTACAACTCCCTGCGCACAATCTTGACCCCGGCCACCAGATTTTCCAACTTCTGCTTGGCCGCCCAGCGCGCGGTCTGGCTCAGGCCGCAGTCCGGCGCAAAGGAGAGTCTGTCTGCGGGAGCGTACTGGAGACAGCGGCGCACGCGACGGGCGATCTCGTCGGGGGTTTCGACGTAGTAGCTTTTCACGTCCACAATGCCCACGTTCACCCGGTGGGTCTGGGCGATTCCTTCGACAATTGACAGTTCGGAAAACTCCCGCGAGGCCATTTCCAGATGAAATTCGTCAACAGTCATCCCCAGAAAGGCGGGGAACATCGGCTGGTATTCCCGTTTGCCCACGGCGCGCCCCTTGAAATTGCCAAAGCAGAGGTGGGTGGAGAGCAGGCAGTGGCCGACGGCCGGTTCGACGGTGCGGTTGAAGATGTCCACAAAGCGCGCGGTGTCGGATTTGTAGGCGTAGCAGGACATAGACGGTTCGTCAATCGTAATTTCGGTGCAGCCGGCCGCGATGAGATCGGCCATCTCCTGGCGCACAAGGGGAACGAGGGCTTCGGTCAGCGCCCAACGGTCGGGGTAGCGGTCGCTGGGGAGCAGCCGTCCGCTGAGGGTGTAGGGGCCGGGCACGCTGGCTTTGAGGGTGTAACCGGGCGGGGCCAGCCGCTGTAGACGTTGGAACTCGTCCACCACACCCAGCCCATTGGGCGCGGCCAGTTCGCCGGTGACCGTATGCTTGCCGCGCTGGTCGTGGGCGGGCGGGCCATAGACGCGGCGCGTCGGCTCTGCTGCGCCCAGCCCGGCCAGATAGCCGTAGAAGGAGAGGTTGAAGTCCAGGCGGGTCTGCTCGCCGTCGGTGATCACATCCAGCCCGGCCGCGGCCTGGTCGTGGATGGCGCAGATGACCGCGTCCTCCTGCATCTCGGCGATCTCGTCTGTGCCGAATTCGTCCAGATGCAGGCTGGCGTATTCCAGCCAGGAGGGGAAAGGGTAGCTGCCGATGACGGTTGTGCGGAGAGGGGGAAGGTTGGTCATAAGTTAGGCCGCCGCTTGCTGTTATTCATACTCTTGTACCAAAACATCTGTAGGAATGTTCAGCCCCTTTGCCAGACAACGAATCATCGGCAACGTAAGCCGTCTTCGCTTTTCCATAATATCCCAGACTCGTTGTCGTGTGCCGATGAATGGCTGCAAATCTTTTCGGGTCAACCCGCGCACTTCGAGAACAAATTCAATCATGGCAATTGGGTCATTAGAAGGTTCAATCGGGTAATTTGCTTCTGAATAGGCTTCGACGAGCGAAGCAAGTAACTCGTAGCGGTTGCCGTCGGGTGTGCCAGGCTCCACCCGCCCAATCATACCGTCGAGTTTTGCCAAAGCATCTTCGTAATCAGCTTCAGTCTTGATCGGCCGTATCGTAACAGGCTCAGACAATTGTTGCATCAATGCGATCATATTCGGTATGGGTTCCTATAAAACGAACGTACACATCTTGAAATCGATATTCAATCTTGACGATAAGGCGGTAATTGTTGCCACCGATGTTGAAGACTACTCGGTTATCGGGGAGAATATCGGCTGTATGATAATCCCGCTTGACGTCGGCAGGAGAAGACCATTCGGCCTTCCGCACGTAATCGTGCCATCGTTTCAAGGGTTGTTCAGCTTGGGGATGTATTTCCCAATATTCTCTTAATCTTTTTTTCGTCAAAATACGCATAACGTCTCTATTTTGGAGACATCCTATCACGCACCAAATAGGTTGTCAATCGGTTCTGGGGCAAGGGATCATCCGGAAGTGAAATGGCAATGTTCACCAAAGGAGTATAATTGATCCGTCGTTCGTGCTATAATGTTGTTACCCAGAACGACTGAAGATGGCTGGTCATGTTTCAGGGGGACAAACAAAATGGCAGAGACAATTTTAAGAGAATTGAGAGTTCCTTACAACACCGTCTTGGAGCAACCGCCCCAAAGCGGCGAAGTGACGTTTCTGGAGAAAAACGGGCAGCCGATTGCTGCTGTCGTGTCAATGGCCGAGTTCGCCATTTTTCAGCGTTGGCGTGAAGAAGAAGCAATTCGCCAACGTCGCCAAAGTGAAGTAGAGGCCATTGAACGAGAACACACGGCCTTTCAAAAGATGCTGCCCGAACTACTTCAACAATATCCAGGACAGGTGGTAGCCATTCATAAGGGCGAAGTTATTGCCGTAGGCGACCAGCGCATGGACGTTTGGCAGCAGGCACGGCAACAGGTGAATGGTGCGCCCGTTTACGTGCAAAGGGTCGAATTCCCGCCGCGTATCTACAAAATGCCGTCCCGAAAGGTGATTCGTGATGTGGCAGTATAACCCTCACCCCCGCCGCGTCAACCCCGCGTAGCCCCAGGCCAGGGCCAGCACAATCACCCCATAGACCACCTGCTGGATGGCCCGTCCCACATTGAGAAAGGTGAGCATCGAATTGAGGACGCTGAGGATCAGCGCGCCGAGGATTGTGCCGGTGTAGCTGCCCACACCGCCGAAGATGGACGTCCCCCCGATGACAACCGCAGCGATGGACGGCAACAGAAATGAGTTGGCCAGGCGCAGGTCAACCGTACCGTTGCGCCCGCCCAACAGAATACCGCCGATGGCCCCCAGCAGCCCGGCCAGGGCATAGGCAGCGATGCGTACCTGCCAGACCCGCACACCAGCCAGACGAACAGCGCCCTCGTTGTCGCCGATGGCATAGAGCAGACGCCCCCAGCCTGTGCGGCGCAGCAGCCAAAAGAGGCCGAGAGCGACGGCGATCCAGACCAAAACGCTGTAGGGGATGCTATTGTCGAAGAAGGAGCCGCCGCCAATCAGCGTGATCAACCCGCTGACACGCGTCGCCCCTTGCAGGATCGTCTGCGTCCAGGCCGTGAACAGGCCCACAACAATCCCCGACATAGCCAGCGTCATAATCAGCGGATTCACCCGAAAGAAGGTGATGCCGATGCCGTTGATGCTGCCGATGAACATCCCCACCAACAGGCCAAGCGGAACCGCGATGGCGTCGCCCCGGGGTGACTGGTGCGCGGTGATAAAGGCGGAGGCGGTGGCAATCATCGCCAGCGAGAGGTCAATGCCGCCGGAGAGCATCAGAATCGTCTGCGCCCCGGCCAAAATCGCCAGGGGTGCCGCCTGCAGGAGTGTGCTGCGCAGTCCGTCGGCAGAGAGGTAATTGGGCTGAATGATACCCGTGACCAAAATTAGGAGTACAAGCACCCCAGCCAGCACAACCGTAGGATTCTCGGCCAGAAGGATGCTCAAACGGGCGGCAACACTCGCCCTGCCCTTACGGGAAGAAGTGGTGGTTGGCTGGTTCATGCGGACCTCTCTCGCTGCAAAACAATCAACCCACCGATCACCATCACCCCGGCAATCAGAGCGCCCTGCATGACCTGGGCAGTGTTGGCGTCAATGCCCACCGCACTCAGAATTGGGTTGAACATAATGAGGATAACTCCAGTCGCCACGACGCCCAGCACAGAGCCGACGCCCCCGGTCAGGGCAATCCCCCCCAGCACAATCGCGGCGACACTGTTCAGGGTGGCATTGGCACCGACACTGAAGCGGGGATCGCCCGTGCCCAAAATCGCCACCGTCGCCAACCCGGCCAGCGCAGCCATCGCGCCACCGATGGCATAGGAGACTACTTTCGCGCGTTGTACGTCGACACCAGCCAGCCGGGCTGCCACACTGCTGCTGCCCAGGGCATACATCGCCAGCCCGGTACGCGTGCGCCGGGAAAAGAAAAAGACCAGCAGCGCCGGGATGAAGATCATCACCAGCGGCACAACAAAGCTGCCACCGATGCCCGCGGTGGAGCCGGTGAAGAGCCAGCGGAATTCGGGCGCAGTGCCGCCGCCCGGCGAGGGGAGAATCATCAGCGCCACGCCAGACCAGATGTAGCTCGTCGCCAGTGTGACCACAATGTCCGGCACGCCAGAGACGCTGATAAAATAACCGGTGCCGGCATTGAGAATGGCAATGCCAATGATAATGGCGACGGCGATGAGCAGGACGATGGCAAAGGGCTGTTCGTCCATAAAACGAGCAGCAATCACATTGCTGAGGAGCAGCAGAGGGCCGAGGGAGAGATCGATGCCGCCGGCGATGACGATGATCGCCTGTCCAATCGCCAGATAGATCAGCGGCAGGCTGTTTTTGGTGATTGACGCCATCTGAAACGAGCCAAAGGTGGGGATCAGATTGGCATACCAGAAGAGCAGCGCGGCCAGCAGCAGCCAGACGCCCAGCGTCCAGCCATTGCGCGTGAGTGTTCGTCGCCAGACGGATTGGGTAGTCGTCATTTTTGGGCCACCTGGTTGGCAAGCATAGATAGATAAATTTTGTAGTCGTCGTGGTTTGTCTGCCCAGCCAGCGGCTGTTGCTGGGTGGTGCAGTGGATGCTGCCGCCGCCAGCCGCTATACCGTCCACATTTAGCTGCACGATCTCCCGATCGGGAAAAACCCCCTGCATAGACTGGAGGGCAGCGCTGTCAGCTTGGGTGTCGCCAAATTCCTGTAGGATCACAGCGCCGTTGCAGACATAAAAACCGATGTATCCCGCGGCAAAGTCGTCGTTGGCGTACTCATCGCGGATCGTCAGCGGTCCTTCCAGCACGACCACCTCCAACGGCTTGCCCTGCGCATCTGTGGCCGCGCGCAGAATTTCCAGATGCTGCTTTGTCACCGCGTGGTCATAGGATTCCGGGTCCGGGTCATAGCCCGCCAGCACCACACCGGGGCGGGCAAAGCGGGCGTAAAAATCCGTGTGCCCATCGGTGATGTCCTTGCCTGCGATACCGGGCAGCCAGATGATCTTTTCCAGACCGAGCAGCGGCGCGAGAGTCTCTTCAAACTGCGCTTTTGTCAGGCCGGGATTGCGATTCTCGTTCAACACACAGCTTTCGGTGATGATGGCTGTGCCCGCGCCATCCACTTCGATACAGCCGCCTTCCAGAACCAATGCTGTGTTGAGCAGTTGAACGCCCGCCTGCTGCGCCACAAAAGCGGCCACAGCCGCATCAAGCCCGTATGCCTGCTTCTCCCCCCACCCGTTAAAATTAAAATCAACCGCCGCCTGGCTGCCATCCGCAGCCGACACAAAAATCGAGCTGGTATCGCGCATCCACAGGTCGTCCAAAGGCGAGACGATCAACTCCACGTCCGGGCCGACCAGTCCCAGGGCAAGATCGTACTCAGCCTGCCTGACCAGCATTGTGACCGGCTCGAAGCGGGCAATCGTGCGGGCGATTGTCGCCAGGTTGCGCCGCACCTCCGGGAGCAGCTTGCGCCCCCAAATCGCTTCGCTTGCGCCAAAAGCCATCCATGTGCGTTTATGCAGAAGACCCTCATCCGGCATCAGCCAGGCGCTTGTCTTGGACGAAACGGGCAAAGGCTTTCCCACAGTACACCCCATCAGTATACTCCCGCTCCAGAGTGCCGCTGCCTGAAAAAAGGTGCGCCGTGTCAGCATTTCTATCTCTCTAATCCGTGGGCAGCGGTCAACAGAGAAGATTCAGTGGCGCTGGCCGCCTCCTGCTCGTCCACAATCTGACCGTCGTGCAAAACTATCACCCGATCACACACCAGCGGGATTTCCGCCAGTTCGCTGGTGTAGAGCAATATGGCCGCGCCGTTGGCCGCCAATTCGCGCAGCAGCGCGTAGAGTTCGTGTTTGGTCTTGATGTCGATGCCCCGTGTCGGGTCGAAACAGAGCAGAACGCGAAAACCAGCCACAAGCCAGCGCCCTACCACCACCTTCTGCTGATTGCCTCCGGAAAGACGCCGGAGCTGGGAAGCAGCCCGAATATCAATGGAGAGGCGGTTGATGGCATTGTCTACGCGGCTCGGTTCATCGGCCGGGATGCCAAACCAGCGCTGGATACGGTTAAAGAGGGGCACAGCCAGATTGTGGCGCACCGATTGGCTGGGCAGGAGCGAAAGCATCCGGTCGCCCGGCACCAGAACCAGACTTTCGCGCACAGCGTCATACGGCGAGCGGAAATGGCGGGGTCGCCCCCCGACAAGAATTTCGCCAGCGGTCGGCTGCCGTTCACCCGAGAGCAGTTCGAAGAGGCGATCCTGTCCCTGCCCTTCCAGCCCGACGACACCCAGAATCTCGCCGGCGCGTACCGCCAACGAAATATCGCGCACCTTCGAGCGCGAACTGAGTCCGCGCGCCTCCAGCGCGATGTCGCCGAATTTGCCATCGTCTTGCTGGGGCTGTCTCTGGCTGATCGCTTTCACAGTGTCGCCCAGCATAGCCTGCACCAACTGGTACTCATCCACTTGGGCCGGTTCCAGCACCGCTACATTTCTGCCGTCGCGCAGGATTGTGGCCCGGTCGCACACACGCATCACTTCCGCCAAGCGGTGGGTGATGAGAACAGCCGAACGTCCCTGCTTTCTCCAATCCGCCAAGAGCGCAAAGACCCGTTCGGCCTGGTCGGCTGTCAACGCGGCTGTGATCTCATCCAGCAGCAGCACAGATGGATCCCGGGCCAGCGCGCGCGCCAGATCGACGATGCGCAGCACTTCCAACGGAAGCTCGCGGATGAGCGCCATCTGGTCAAGCTGCCCCAGATCAAACCAATCGAGCCAGCGCTGGAATTTGGATTTGTCAATGCTACTCAGCCGGAGATTCTGTTCGACGGTCAAATCGGGGATGAGCGCCGGGTCCTGAAAGACGGTAGCAATGCCGGCGCTGATGGCATCGGCCGGTGAGCGGAAACGCAGCGGTCGCCCGGCCACCGTCATCTCACCCGCGTCGGCAGACTGCACGCCCGCCAGAATTTTCACCAGTGTACTCTTGCCCGCCCCATTCGCGCCAAGCAGCGCGTGGATTTCGCCGCGCCCGACGGACATATCCACCGAGCGCAACGCAACCACAGAGCCATAGGATTTTGCCATATTGGCCGTTGCGAGCAGAGAGTGGGGTTCATTCATCACAAAAGACACCTTACATTGGGTCATCGGGTGATTGGGTCATTGGGTATTTCGTCCAGATCCGTGAAACGTGAACCAACGACGCAAGACTAGCGCTGGTTGAGTAGGCGGGCGCTGTTTCCCGCCGTATCGAAACCAAGCGGGTGGGAAGAACCGCCTTTTCACCCGTTCGCTTGATTTCGATACGCCTCGAAGACTCGGCTACTCAATCAGCGCTCACTGATCCGATCTGCACGCAACTTTGGTGGTTCCTGAGCCTATCGAAGGGCTCGTGGCTACGCCACCTTATGGAATACCCAATACCCAATACCCTTACTCGCCCGGCCCTTTGCACGCCGACACATCGGCGCTGCCGTTGTAATGGGTGTAGGGGGGGATGTCCACGTATGTACTCCAGCCCGGCTGTTCGTCAGGCGCGTAGAGCTTCGTGAGTCCTTCAGTGTCACCGGTGGCAAAGAGAGCTGGTGTCAGCAGCGTCTCCAGGGGCGGATTCTTGCCCGTCAAGGCGTCGAGGGCAATTGACATGCCAACCGCGCCGATGGCGGGCGGGTTCGTCACAGCCGCGCCGACCAGTCCCTCATCGGCCAGTTCGAGCAGATAGCCGATAAAGGCGTTGTTGTCCGCGCCCACAACGGGAACAAAAGGTTTGCCCGCGGACTTGAATTGCTCGACAACCGTCGAATCGGTGCCCGATGTCCAGAAGCCGTCCAAATCCTGGGTCGAGATCAGATCAAGCGCCTGCTGGGCCGCGGTTGTCGGGTCCCAATTGGTGAAGACTGATGCCACAACCTCAATGTCGGGATACTTGGCCAGCGCTTCTTGGAAACCGTTGTGGCGGTCGGTGTCCGCGGGCACGCCGTCAATGCCGCGCATCTCAGCAACCTTGCCCTTGCCGCCCAACTGCTCGAAGAGCCATTCAGCGCCGATACGGGCGTAAGCGGTCTGGTCGTTGGTGGCTACGTACGCGCCCTTAGCCGTGACCGCCTGGTCAATCGCCACAACGACGATGCTCTGGGCAATGGCCGCTTCGATGACCGCGTTCAGGCCGTCCCGATCGGTCGGGTTAAGGATGATGGCATCCACGCCCTGGGAGATCAGACCCTCAATGTCAGCCAGTTGTTCGGTGGGGCCGCCATTGCGGTTGACGACAACCACTTTGTCCACCAGCCCGCTCGCTTTGGCTTCGGCTTTGATGGCGCAGATCATCTGCTCGCGCCAGCCATTGCCCACCAGCGTATTGCTGACGCCGATGGTGAAGCCGCTCATCTTGGCCGGGGCTTCGGCCGCGGGGGCTTCCGCCGCAGCCGGGGCCTCACCACCAGCCGTGGGCGCCGGGGGTGCGGCGCAGCCGGTCACGGCGAGGGCCAGTACCAGCAACAATCCAAGAATGACAGACAACTTTGACGAATGTTTCATTTTCCTCTCCTCTGAAAAGTGTGTGAAAAAAGTGACGCTATGGGGCAAATTGGAGAAAACCGGTGTCGTTCAGGTATGATAGGTTTGGGAGTTTTCTGTACAATTGGACAATAAATCAAAGTGCAAACCCTGTCAAGTTGCCGTCGCTGTTCGGGAGCGCCCGCTCCGGGATGAAGTCCCGGAGCTACAAACAGCGCCGGATGAACTCCGGCTTGCCCGCCCACAAAGCCCCGTTCACGGGGCGTTGCCCTGTAGCCCGGCCTCTTTAGGGCCGGGCGGACTCTTGAGGGCCGGGCGGACTCTTTAGGGCCGGGCGGACTCTTTAGGGCCGGGCGGACGTCCCGTCACCCTCAACGCTGAACAGAGGAGCAAAAACCGTATGTTTGTCATCATCGGTACTGTCACCGCCGACGCTCCGGGATGAAGTCCGAAGCTACAAACAGCGCCGGATGAACTCCGGCTTGTCCGCCCACAAAGCCCCGTTCACGGGGCGTTGCCCTGTAGCCCGGCCTCTTTAGGGCCGGGCGGACATCCCGTCACCCTCAACGCTGAACAGAGGAGCAAAAACCGTATGTTTGTCATCATCGGTACTGTCACCGCCGATCTGCTGGTATTTAGCGACGCGCCCCTGGCCGCGCTGGGCGGGGACGGCTTTCGCAGCAGCAATCTGGTCTTCACCGCAGCGCCGTTGACGATTGCCCTGGGCGGCAACGGCGGCATCAGCGCCTATGTCGCAGCGGGGCTGGGCATCCCCACGGCTCTCTGCGGCGCGGTCGGCCAGGACCTGCTGGGGGATGCGCTGGTCAACTGGCTACAAGCCAGAAATGTCAACCTGACCGGGTTGAGCCGCAGCGCCAGCCACGCCACCTCCACTTCCACAATTCTTGTCACCGACACGGCCAATCAGGTCGTCTTTCACCATCTGGGATCCAGCGCGCACGCCCGCTACGCGGAAATGGTGAACGGGTTGCTGGACGGGGCGGAGGTGTTGCTGGCAACCAGCTTTTCCATCCTCTCCCAGTGGCGGGCGGGCGGCTTTGCGCTGGCATTGGCCCGCGTCCACGCCAACGGCGGCATCACCGCGCTGGATGTGGGCCCCGCCATCGGCCTGCCGGTGACGCTGGCCGAGTTGACCCCGCTGCTGACCGCGGTGGATTATCTGATCGGCAACAGCCACGAATTGGCTGCCTTGACGGGCGCGGCCGATTGGCCCAACGCGGCGGCCCAGGTGCTGGCCGCGGGCGCGGCCCGGGTGGTGATCAAACAGGGCGCAGAGGGGTCGGCGCTCTGGACGCAGACGGAGAAAATTCACGTCCCCGCCTTTCCGGTGGCCGCCAAAATCTCCGTGGGTGCGGGCGATTCGTTCAACGTCGGCTTTCTCCACGCCCTACGGCAGGGCCAGTCGTTGGCAGAAGCGCTCCGTTTTGGCAACGCCGTGGCCGCGCTGGTGATCACCAGCCCGCGCGGGATTCTCGACTCGCCTAACCTTGCCCAAGTGGAGACATTCCTCAAAGAGGGAAGAATGGGACACGGATTTTCACGGATTTAGAGCAAAAATAGGGACGCAGAATACGCAGAAACAGCAGATTTGCGCAGATTTTTATCCGCGTCAATCCATCCTTTCAGCGTCATCCGCGTTCTATTTTCAGAGCAGGCGACACGACCGGCAGACACCGGTAACGACGAAAATCGTACGTCGGACTGCCAGTCCGACGTACAGCAGCTATTTTCAGATCAGGCAGCACGACCGGTTGACACCGATAACGATGAAAGTAGCTGTTCTCTGCGTCTTTGCGGCTCTGCGGGAGCTATTTATCGTACGTCGGACTGCCAGTCCGACGTACAGCAGCTATTTTCAGATCAGGCAGCACGACCGGTTGACACCGATAACGACGAAAATAGGGACGGTAGACGACGGACGACCGACCGCACTTACCAGTCGCCGATCCCCACTCCCCAGTCGCTATTTACACACCAGACGACGGACGGCAATTCCCAGTCCCCGATCCCCAGTCCCCAGTCGCTATTTTCACATCAGTAGGAGAACCCAATGACCCCCGCAACTTCTTATCTGGACGGCGTGGAAGCGATCATCCGGCGCATCCGCACGACGCAGACCGACGCCATCGAGCAGGCTGCGGAAATCTGCGCGGCCTCGATTGCCGGTGACGGGCTGGTACACTTATTCGGCACAGGCCACTCGCGCATTCTGGTGGAGGAGACCTTCCCCCGCCACGGCAGCTTCCCCGGCTTTCACACGCTGGTAGAGCTATCCCTTACCTTTCACAACCAGGTGGTGGGGGCCAACGGCCAACGCCAGGCGATGTTTATCGAACACATCGAAGGGTTGGCCGCCACGATCCTGCGCAATTTTGTGTTGACCCCGCCCGACAGTTTTCTCATCTTCAGCAACAGCGGCGTCAACGAAGTGGTGGTGGATATGGCGCTGGAGGTCAAAAAGTTGGGGCTGCCGGTGATGGCGGTCGTCTCGGTAGATCACTGCACCGAGTCAACGGCCAAACATTCATCGGGCAAAAAGCTGATCGACGTGGCCGATCTGGTGATTGATAACTGCACACCGGCCGGGGATGCGCTGGTCACGATCCCCGGTCTGGGTGACCCGGTGGGGCCTGGCTCGACGGTGGGCGGCGCGGTGGTGGTGAATATGCTCAAATGCGCGGTCGCCGAAAAGCTGACCCGCCGCGGCCAGCCGCCCAAAGTCCTCACCAGCAGCTATTTTATCGGCGCAGAGGAGTCGGCCAAACGCTTCGACGCTGCCTACGACGAATATCGGCGGCGACTGGTGGCCGCGCTGGGGGGCGGGCGCAATGGCTGATAGCCCGCTGGCCGCGCCCACCGCGCCCACCTTCTACTTCATCGGTGTCACCACCGGCCAATCCTCCTCGCAGCGGATGTTTCCCTTGTGGATGGAGGCGCTGGGACGGCCCGAAGTGGTCTGGCGCGGCGTTGACCTGCCCATCCACGCCGACCCGGAACGCTACCGGCAGGTGGTGGCCCACATCGCAGAGCAGCCGTTGGCTCTCGGCGCGCTGGTCACTACCCACAAAATTGACCTGCTGGCCGCGGCGCGCGACCTCTTCGGCGAGCTTGACCCCTACGCCCGTCGCACCGATGAAGTCAGCAGCATCGCCAAAGAGGGGGGCAGACTGGTCGGGCGCGCTACCGATCCCGTGGCGGGCGGTCTCAGTTTGGACGCCATTTTGGGGGTGGACTACTTTGCGCGCACAGGCGGGGAAGTGCTACTGCTGGGCGCGGGGGGTTCGGCGGCGGCGCTGAGTCTGCATCTGCTGCAAAAGCCCCATCCTGGCGACCGCCCGCGGCGCGTTGTCGTCGTCAATCGCTCGGCGGGACGCTTGGCCCGTCTGCGCCAGATGGTGGAACAGTTCGACACGGATATTCGCTTTGAGTACGTGCAAAATGAGAGACCGCAACGCAACGACGAATTGCTGGCCGCCTTGCCGCCCGCCAGTCTGGTCATCAACGCTACGGGGATGGGCAAGGACACGCCCGGCTCGCCCTTGACAGACGACGCACGCTTTCCCCAAAACGGGGTGGCCTGGGAACTCAATTACCGGGGCGAACTCGACTTCCTGCGCCAGGCGCGCGCCCAGCGCACGGCGCGCAGCCTGACCGTCGCCGATGGCTGGGACTACTTCATCCACGGCTGGTCACAGGTGATTTCCCACGTCCTGGCTGTGGAGATCGGGCCGGAGATGCTGGCGCGGCTGTCGCAGTTGGCGGCGGACGTTCGATAGTATGCGCCCGGCTGAGTGGTTGATTCCTTCAGTCCAGAGGAATGCTCGCCAGTTCGTCGATCATCTCCCGGATCACATCGAAACCGCCTTGCCAGAAGGCCGGGTCGCTGATGGCGATGCCCGCCTCGCGCAGGATTGTCTCGGGCCGGGCGGAGCCGCCGTAGGCCAGAATTTTTAGGTAGCCGGGCTTGAAGGCGTCGCCCTCCTGCTGGTAGCGGCGGTAGAGCGCCAGTACAAGCAACTGCCCAAAGCTATATGCGTAGCAGTAGAAGGGTGTGCTGTAGATGTGGGGGATGCTCACCCACTCGTGCTGAAACTCTTCGCCCACCTCCACGCTGTCGCCAAACTGCTCGGCCAGATTCGCCATATAAATGGCGTTGAGTTCTTTGGGCGATTTGTTCTGCAGAATGGCGGCGTGGGCCTCCTTCTCAAAAAGAACAAAATAGGCCTGGCGCATGACTGTGGCGTAGATGTCATCCACCGCCCCGGCCAGGATGTCCCGGCGCACGGCCGGGTCCGTCTCCTGGGCCAACAGTTTGTCGGTCATCACCATTTCGGCAAAGACAGAGGCGGTCTCGGCCAGGGGCAGGGACGAGTGCTGGGTGAGCAGGGAGTGGTGTTCCGCCTGCATACTGTGGATGGCGTGGCCCAGCTCGTGGGCCAGCGTCGCCACATCGCGCACTTTGCCGGTCCAGTTCATCAGCACATACGGGGTGATTTTGGGCGAAAGGGTGGCGCAGAAAGCCCCGCCCCGCTTGCCTTTGCGCACCTGGCTGTCTATGTGGTTGTCGTCAAAGACGCGCTGGGCCTGGGCCGCGATGCCTTCGTCAAAGCTGGCGAAGGTCTCCAACACGGAACGGGCCGCGGCGCCATATTCGACGGTCTTGTCGGATTGGGCCAGGGGCGCGTAGATGTCGTAGCGGCGCAGCTTTTCCATCCCCAGCCAACCCGCCTTCAAGCGGAAGTAGCGCTGGAAGAGGGGCGCGTTCTTGCGCGCCACATCCAGCAGCGCATCCACCGCCGCGGCGGGGATGTCGTTGTCCAGGTTGCGCACGGCAATCGGTGAGTCGAATTTACGCAGGTCCACATTTTCGCTGGCCCAATCGCGCACCCGGTTGACGTAAATCTGGGCCAGGATGTTGGCCTCTGCGCCGTAGACCCGGTAAAGTTCCTGATAAGCCGCGGCCCGCGCGTCCGGATTCGGCGAGTAGACCTGGGCCATCAGTTCGCCGCGGGTCACCTTCTTCGTTTCGCCGTCCACCGTCAGGTCGAATTCCAGCCGGTTGGTCAGCATCGAGTAGATCGTCAGCAGCGCGTTCATGCCGTTGGCGTCTTTGGTGTTGATCAATTGCTCGGACTTTTCGTCCAGGGTGTAGGGCTTGAAGAGACGCATCTCCTCCAGATAGTGGCGATAGTCGGGCTGCTCTGCCACATCGGGCAACAGCCGCGCGGCCTGTTCGTCGTCCAGGCTCTTCCACCAGAGGCTGAAAAAGAGTGTCCGGTTCTGTGTTTCGGTAAAGACCTGCTGCATCCGGTTGCGAAAGGTGAGCGCGTCCGGCGATTGGGTATCGGCTGAGAACCAGAGACCGCCATAGCCGCTCAACAGTTGGGCCTGCTCGATCAGCGTCTCGTATTGGCGCACAGCCGCGACGAGAATC
>CAMDEX010000113.1 GCA_945897075.1 Litorilinea aerophila | reverse complement strand
CGCCCCTACGATTTTAGACGTGGATATTGGGAATGTCTACCGACAGTGAACTGGCCGAAACCGTCGCCGCCTTGCAAGAACCCGACCCCGCCGAGCGGGCCGCAATGCTCAAAGCGCTCTGGGTATGGCCGTCCCAGGATGACCGTCTGCACCCCCACATCGCAGATTTATTGGGCGATAGTAGTCCCTGCGTCTTTGGCACGCCCATACGCTACGGGGAGATTCGCTGGCTGGCCGCGCAGGTAATCTTTGCTGAGTACAAGGCCCGGCAGCGCAAGGAGTGTGTACGGCTGGAAGATGTCGTCGTGCCCGTACCAGGCGACGAACTGGCCAGACTGGCCCAACGGGCGGGTATTGACTGTGACGCAACACTGCCCGCGCTCCTCGCCGCCTTTGCCGAATTGCACGAGATGGGCCAATTACCGACCACCACACTGGAGTTACGCCTGTGAGTAATCCAACTGACCAAACCCTGGCCGCGGTCTACGGCAAAATGGAGCTATCCGAAGAAGAATTTTACGCGCTTACCGACCGCAGCCTGGCCCCGCGCCCCTCCGGGATGCTGGCCGACAAACTGGCCGGGCTGGGCATCGGCGCGCATCACCACCTGCTGGATGTGGGCTGCCGGGACGCCGACCACACCATCGCCCTGGCCCAGCGCTTTGGCTGCACCGCGCTGGGCGTGGATCCGGTGGCGCAGCGCATTGCCCAGGCCCAGGCAGCCATTGCCGCCGCCGGGTTGGGCGACCGGATGCAGGCCGTCGTGGGTTATATCGAAGCCATCCCTGCCGCCGACGCCAGCGTGGACTTTATCTGGTGTCGGGATATGCTCAATCACGTCCCGGAGCTGGCCGCGGGTCTGGCCGAATGTCACCGGGTGTTGCGTCTCGGCGGCAAAATGCTCGTCTACCAGACTTTCAGCACGGAATTGATGGAGGCCAACGAAGCCGCCTTCATCTACGAGACAATGGGGATCGTTGCCAAAAACCAGTCCGCCGCCTTCTTCGAGAGCACAGCCCGTTCCGTCGGCTTTGCCATCGCCGAGAGAGATGCCGTTGCCAGCGAGTGGCGTGAGTTCTGGGAAGAGGACGGCAGCCGCAAGACATCCGGTCAACTTCTGCGCATCGCTCGTATGCGCCGCAACCGGGCCGCGCTGATCCCCCTCCTCACCGAAACCCACTACAACATAGAAATCGCCGATTGTCTGTGGGGGGTCTATCAGATGATTGGGAAGTTGTGCCCGACGGTGTATGTGTTGACAAGGTGACAGGGTGAAAAGGTGAGTAGAAATCACCCGGTCACCTTGTCACCCTGTCAGGTTTGGAGGAGGAATCAATGGACAGCCGCCAACAACTGCGCGCCGAAATCCACACCCTCTACGCCCGCGAACACGCCGAACTGGGCGAAGCGGGGACGCACCGGCTGTTGGACGAGGCCCGGCGCTGGGATCTCTCCGGCACGCTGGCCGCGGGCGGCGTGCTGGTCTTCCCCCACGCTGGGGTGAAGGAGTGTGGCCACCAGATCGCAGCCGCGGTCAACGCCTGTCTGGACAGCGGGGTGCAGCGGGTGGTGGTGATCAGCGTCCTGCACGCCTTTAGCGAAGAGATGGAGCAGGCGCGCATCCGTGTCAGCCGGGGCGGCGACCCGGCCCACGAAGCGCAGTGGGGCATTCAGGGGACGGGGGTTGAAGGGCCGCAGACCTGGCGCGCTGACCACGCGCTGACCAGTTGGCGTCACTTCTGGGCCGCGGAGACAAAGCGGCGGGGCGTGCAAGGGCCACAGGTGATCGAACGCTATCCCTGGCTGGCCGCGGGCGAACCGGAGCGGCTGCCTGGCATTAATGAACTGGCCCGCCTCTGTGAAGGCGCGGCGGTCGTCTCCACCGAAGACGCCTACCATCACGGGCTGGGCTACGGCGACCCGGATTTTGTCGCCCGCTACCCCGACGACAGCGGGCTGGCGCTGGCCCGGCGCAGCATCGAAAAGGGGATTGACGTCCTGGCCGCGGGCGACTATTGGGGCTGGAATCAGCACTGCGTCGTGGGCAAGAGCGACGCCCGCGACGCCGGCGCGGTCTATCGCTATATCCGCGGGCCGCTGACGGGGCGCATTGTAGACCTGACCTATTCGGACGCCGCCGAACTCTACAAATCCCCCCCGCCCACGTGGGTGGCCGCGGCGCTGGTGGAGTGGAAGAATGACAGATTTTGAAATAAGCCACATGCAGAATATACTATTCTGCATGTGGCTTATTGATGATAGAGAAGGCAACCGGGCATGAGTCGTTTCGTCAATCGTATCACCGAATTGGCCTTTCTCGACGAACTGTTGACACGCCAGAGACCTGGGCCGGCCCAATTGATCCTGCTCTATGGGCGTCGGCGTGTTGGAAAAACAGTGCTTCTGCGCCAGTGGATCGCTCGGCATAGCGTCGAAACAGAAGCTGTGGCTTCTACCTACTGGTCGGCGGAAAAGGAACCGGCGGCTCTGCAACGGCGCAAGCTCTATGCCCACCTGCTCCACATCCCCGTCAGTCGTGCGCCGCTTTTCGATAGCTGGCAAGAGCTGTGGAGAGCGATTGCGGATATCATTGGCAATCGCCGACACATTTTGATTCTTGACGAATTGCCTTATGCCGCGGAAGCAGACCCGGCTATGCTCTCGGCACTACAACACGCCTGGGATCAATACTTCAAAGACTCGGCGCTGGTGATTGTGCTGTGCGGTTCCCAGGTGCGCACGATGGAAATGTTGATGACACGCCAGTCTCCGCTCTTTGGACGTATGACTGGGCAGTGGTATGTAGAGCCGCTGGCATTTGGCAGCTTGAAGGAGTTTTTTCCCAACTGGTCAGCGGAAGAACGGGTGGCGATCTATGCGATTGCCGGGGGTATTCCTGCCTATCTTGAATGGCTTGACCCCCAGCGCGGTCTGGTGCAGAATATCCGGGATGTGATCCTATCCCCCGGTAGTATGTTTATTGCCGAACCCCAGTTCCTACTTTACGATGAGGTGCGGGAACCACAAACGTATCTGGCTGCGCTGAAGGCGATTGGCGGCGGCGCTCATACCTTGCGCGAGATCAGTAATGAGAGTCTAATCGGCACGGCGCATCTATCCTCCTATCTTGCCACGCTGCAAGATCTGCGTCTCGTCAAACGACGCATCCCTGTCACAGTAGCGCCAGCCATGCGTCGCAAGTCGCGTCAAGGACGCTATCACTTGAGCGATCCCTACTTTCGTTTTTATTTTCGGTTTCTCGCTCCCTATCACGATCTATTGACATTGGATCCAGAGCGCGTGGTTGATGGGATCCGCCAAAATCTGCGCGCGTTTGTGGGGCAGACTGCCTTCGAGGAATTGGCGCAGGAGTGGGTGCGTCAACAAGGCCGGGCAGGTAATCTGCCCCTGACGATGGATGCGGTTGGCAGCCACTGGAGTCGGAAGGTGCAAGTGGATGTGGTCGGCGTCAACTGGCAGAGACACGAGCTTCTGCTTGGGGAGTGCAAATGGGGCGGCGCAGCCGTAGACGAAGAGGTTGTGCGTGAGCTTGTCGTTGACAAGACACCCAAAGTTCTGGCTGACTTGAAGAACAACGGGGATATCTGGAAGGTTCACTATGCCTTCTTTGCCCGTGCCGGGTTCACCGCAGCGGCCAGAGCCGAAGCGCAACGAGTCAAGGCTGTACTCGTGGATCTGCAAACCCTCGATCAAAGTCTGGGGTGATGAGAGGAGAAAACGATGGCCCGCATAGATTTGCGTTCTCTGCTCCATGAAAACAACGACGACAACTACATCGAGGGCGTCTATAACTACTGCAACCGCTGGTGTGAGCGGTGCCCTTTCACCGGGCGCTGACGGTAGGAGTGGAGTAATCGAAGGAAGTCGTAATACAATGAAACCTCTCGTCCTCACCTCCCTCCAGGCCGCCAACGCGGACCCCTCCATTCGGGCCATCGCCGATTACCTGGCCCGCACTCTCGACCTGCCCGTCACCTTTGCCGACGCACCCCGCTGGCAGGATCGGGAAGTTCTCTTCGACCGCGGCGAGGCGCAGATGGCCTGGCTCTGCGGTCTGGTCTATGTGGAGAAGCGGGACAGCCACGCCGCGCCCATCGAACTGCTGGCCGCGCCAGTGATGGACGCGCCCCATTACGAAGGACGTCCGGTCTACTTTTCGGATGTGGTGGTGCGGGCGGAAAGCCCCTTTCACGCCTTCGCCGATCTGCGCGGGGCACGCTGGGCCTACAACAATACCGGCTCACACTCCGGCTACAACATCACCCGCTACCACCTGGCAACGCTGGGCGCAAATGGCGACTTCTTTGGCCGGGTGCTGGAATCGGGCAGCCACCAGCGCTCGCTGGCGCTGATTCTGGCCGGAGAGATCGACGCCTCGGCCATTGACAGCACTGTGCTGGAGACCGAACTGCGCCTGCGCCCGGAGTTGGCTGGACAAATCCGTAGTATCGAACGTCTCGGCCCCAGCCCCATCCCGCCCTGGGTGCTCCGCCAGGAAGTGTCGCCTACACTTGCCGCTGAGATTCGTCACTGCCTTGTGGAGATGCGCAACGACCCGGCGGGCGCGGCTCTGCTGGCCCAGGCCCAGATGCTGCGCTTTGCCCCGGTGACCGACAGCGACTACGACCCCATCCGCCGTATGGCCGCGCTGGGGGAACGGGTGTTTTTGTAACGTTCGGCAAAAGTCCCCGGCACTTCCTGAAGTGCCGGGGACTTTTTGACTCAATCAGAACCTGACTTTGTGAAATATCCCACTTGACGCAAACGCCCTCTCACTTTATAATCCTACACACAGCCCGACTCCATCGCCTACCTGCCGGAAAAGCGCCGGAAAGTTGCATTTTTGCCCGCGCTAGGGTATAGTGATGGCGCTTTCCCGCAATGGGAGTCCTTTGTGTTAGTCTCCCGTGGGTATGATGACGCAACGCATCTGAATAAGGACGCAGACAATGGCGACAGTTCCACCCAATTTCTCTGAACGCAAGCAAGAGCAACTGAAGCCCTACCTCCACGACAGCATTGTGGTGCCCGATGAACTCCAGGCCAATGTGCTGATCACGACGCTGGACAAAGTCTACAACTGGAGCCGCAAGTCGTCTATGTGGCCGCTGCTCTTTGGTCTGGCCTGCTGTGCGATCGAGATGATCGCCACTGCGGCCAGCCGCTACGATCTGGCCCGCTTCGGCATGGAAGTCATGCGCCCCAGCCCGCGCCAGAGCGATCTGATGATCGTCTCCGGCACGGTGACGAAGAAGATGGTGCCCGCCATCGTGCGCATCTACAACCAGATGGCCGAACCCCGCTATGTGCTGGCGATGGGTGCCTGTGCCACCGGCGGCGGCCCCTTCAAAGAGGGTTACAATGTAGTGAGCGGGATTGACAAGTACATTCCGGTGGATGTCTACGTCCCCGGCTGTCCCCCCACCCCCGAAGCGCTCATCTACGGTCTGCTCAAAGTCCACGAAAAGGTGGAGCGCCAGAGCATCCTCACCGTCCCCTGGTATCGCAAGGACCAATCCGAATTTGTGCCGGTACCCCGTCTGGGGCCGGACATTTTCGATCCCCGCCAGGTGGAGTTGATCCGCGAGACGACGATGAAGAAACCTGTGGTGGCGAGTGTGGCAGCGGCAGATGGCGGTGACGCCGCCCACGCGGCTGCGCCGAAAGAAGTCTCGAACGCAGCCAAGTCGCGCATGGAAGAGGCCAAACAGCGCGCCGCGGCCAAGCGGGGTGCATAAAAACGATATTGGGTATTGGATATTTCTAAGTGACGACGAACCTTCATAAATATCCAATACCGAATACCCAATATTATAAGATAGAGCAGAGAGGGAAGCTATGAGCGCTACTTTGGTGGCAGAAGCCCCGCAACAGACGGGGACTCTTGCCGATGCACTGCCCGGTGCCATTCTGGGCACGACGTCGGATGCGACGGATAAGGCCTATTTGGTTGCGCCAACGAAAATCCTGGAAGTGCTGACCCACCTGCGCGACAAAGAGGGCTATGACTTCCTTTCCGCGGTCACCTGTGTGGACTATCAGGGCTACAACGGCAAGCAGCGCAAGGGAATCTCTGAGCGTTTCGATGTCGTCTACCACCTCTACAGCACGAAAAAGGGTGGCGGTCACGTCGTTCTGCATGTGCCGGTGCCCAGCAACGATACGGTTGCTTCGGCCACGGGCATCTTCCCCGGTGCCAATTTGCAGGAGCGCGAGGTCTACGACCTCTATGGCATCAAATTTGCCGGCCACCCCAACCTGCGCCGCATCCTCCTCTGGGACGGCTTCCACGGCCACCCCATGCGCAAGGATTGGAAAGAGGCCTATTTCGACGAAGAGGTCAAGCCTTTCCGCAGCCGCCACCCCAAAGGCAGCTATGAATTCCACGAGGACAAACTGCCCTGGGGCAAGAACGCCACCTATCCCGCGGGCTGGGACCCCGATTCCTGGGAAGCCCCCGTCGCTTATGTGCCGGTGAGCCAGGCCCCCAAGCACGGCGCTGGCGCATCTCTGGACACCGAGAGTATTGTCGTCAATCTGGGGCCGCACCACCCCAGCACCCACGGCGTCTTCCGGATGCTCACCCGCATCGAGGGTGAGACGATTCTGGCGTTGGAGCCAGAGATGGGCTATTTGCACCGCAATCACGAAAAGATCGGCGAGCGCAACACCTATCTGATGAATATGCCCTTTACCGACCGGTTGGATTACCTCAACTCCATGAGCAACAACTGGGGCTATGCCCTGGCCGTGGAGAAGCTGGCCGGGATTGAAGTGCCGGAACGGGCCGAATACATCCGGGTGATTATGGCCGAGTTCACCCGCATCGTGAACCACACCTGGTCAATCGGCTTCATCCTCAACGATCTGGGCGCGTTGCAGACCCCGGCGCTCTACGCCATCGAAGAGCGCGAGATGATTCTCGACCTCTTCGAGGAGGTCTCCGGTGCCCGCCTGATGTGCAACTATCTGCGCTTTGGCGGCGTCGTGCGCGACCTGCCCACGGGCTGGCTCAAGAAAGCCCGTTACCTGGTCAATGACCGTCTGCCCCGCGCGTTGGACGAGCTGGACAAGATGCTCACGGAGAACGAGATTCTGATGGCGCGCGGGCGGGGCGTGGGCTATCTGCCCGCGGCCACGCTGATCTCTCTGAGCGTCTCTGGCCCGATGATCCGGGCTGCGGGTCTGGCTTACGACATCCGCAAGGCCGAACCCTACGGTATCTACGACCGCTTCGATTTCGAGATTCCCACCCTGCCCCACAGCGACATCTTCGACCGCTATTACATCCGTCTGCTGGAAGCCCGCCAGAGTGTGCGCATCTTGCAGCAGGCCCTGGCGGATATCCCCGGCGGCGAGATTGCGGGCGTGCCCGCCTACGCTTCGGCCACATTAAACCAGGGCGTTGAGACGATTATGGGCGGCAAAGGTGGCTACATCCTGCGCCCGCCAGAGGGCGAAGCCTATGCACGGGTGGAAGCGCCCAAAGGCGAGCTGGGCTTCTATCTCGTCAGCGATGGCAAGCCGAACCCGTGGCGCTATCACGTGCGCAGCCCCTGCTACATCAACCTGAATGCGCTGGGGCCGATGAGCGTTGGCTACAAACTGGCGGACGCGGTTGTCATTCTGGGCGCAATTGACATTGTGCTGGGCGAAGTGGACAGATAGAACAGAAGTGAACAGTGAACAGTTATCAGTATCGTGCGTCACCGAGTGATAACTGTTCACTGCCCTGAAAATAGAACGCGGATTGAGCTGATTAGCGCGGATTAAAATCTGCGTAAATCTGTGGCTTCTGCGTAATCTGCGTACCTATTTTCGTTTTCCGTAGCGCACAGTAGCGCATGAAGAACTGATTACTGATGACTCGTAGCTCTGGAATCGGGAGTTAAGCTATGTTTGGGATAGGATTGCTCAAAGGTCTGGGCGTCACACTGAAGCACACGCTGGAAACCTTTACAGATGATCGGCAGCAGGTTCCGGATCGCTACCGGAACAGCATTGAGTTGGGCCACGGACGGCGCATCATCAACCAGCCCATTGACCAGGAAGGTCTGCTGACGATCCAATATCCTGAGGAGAAACGGCAGTTACCCGAACGCTTCCGCTATATCCCGATGCTGATTTGGGATTCGGAAAAGAACGAAGATCGCTGCACAGCCTGCGGCATCTGCGCCAAAGTCTGTCCGCCCCAGTGCATTTGGATTGTGCGCGATTCCGACGCCAACGGCAAACCAGTTACCCGCCCGTCCGAGTTCTACATCGACGCTGCGGTCTGTATGAGTTGTAGCTTCTGTGTCGAATTCTGTCCCTTCGACGCCATCAAAATGAACCACGACTACGAGCTGGCCGTCTTTGACCGCTACCCCCAACTCGTCTACGATATGGAAGAGTTGACCGTCCCGCTGGAGTATTACGCGGCACTCTGGCCCACCCAGTACGCCACCGAACAGGAACAGCGGCGCAAGGACGAGGAAGAAAAGAAGGCGCAGGAAGAGGCCAAAGCCCGGGCCGCCGAAGCCAAAGCGGCCAAAGCCGTGGCCGTAGCGGCCGAGCCGGCTGCCGAGCGCAAGACCAGCAGCGCCGAGGAATTGAAGCGCAAGGCCCAAGAGCGGGCCGCGGCCAAAACTGCGGTAGTGGCCGGGAAAGTTGACGAGAGCGCCGCTGTAGTCAGCGCTGCTGTAGTCAGCGCCGCTGCCGCCACTGCCCCTGCCGTCGCGCCTGTTGCCGCCGGTGATGCGGACGGCGACGCCAAGAAAACCCGTATGGAAGAACTGAAACGCATTGCCCAGGAGCGGGCGCGCCAGCGCAAAGCCGAGGCCGGCGAATAGCCGGGAATCAATGCGTCACTTTACCGGTTGCGATTGAGATTTCTGGCAGTGGACAAGAGATAGATCAGATTGTCAAAGGCCAGACTCACACCGGTGAGTCTGGCCTTTTTTGTTTTTTCCGTGGATAGTGGAAAGGGAGTATCTATGGGTGTCAAACTGACCTATTACGGCCATTCGACCTTTGTGGTGGAGGCCGATGGCACAAGGATCGTCGTCGATCCCTTCTTTGCACCGAACAATCCCCTGGCCCCGGCCCACGCCACCGCCGCCACGATCGAGGCCGACTTTATGCTCCTGACCCACGGTCACGGCGATCACGTGGCGGATGCCGTGGCGATTGCCGCACGCACCGGCTGTACCGTCATCAGCAATTTTGAGATCGTCACCTGGATGGCGGCCCAGGGCGCGGTCAACGGCCACGGCATGAATACGGGCGGCGCGTGGAACTTTCCCTTTGGCCGTCTCAAGTTGGTGGTGGCCCTGCACAGCAGCACACTGCCCGATGGCAGCAGCGGCGGCCATCCCAACGGCGCGCTGATTCAGTTCAACGACGGCACGGACATCTATTTTGCCGGGGACACGGCCCTCACCTACGACATGCGGCTGATCGGTGAGGCGGGCGGTGTGGATATGGCCGTGCTGCCCATCGGCGACAACTTTACGATGGGGCCGAGCGATGCCGTACTGGCTGCGCAATTTGTCAAGGCCAAACGGGTGATCCCCTGCCACTTCAACACCTTCCCCCCCATCCGCCAGAACCCGGACGACTTCGCCCGCAAGCTGGCCGATGAGGGGATCGAGTGTACGGTGTTGGAGCCGGGGGAAAAGTTTGAGATATGAGGAGATGGCAGCAATGTTGAACACAGTCACCCTGGATCAAGTTATCGATACCGCTTTGCAGCTTCCACCCGAACAGCGGCAGATGCTGGTAGACATCTTGCGTAACCGCCAGATTGAAGCGCGGCGACAGGAGATCGCTGCGGAGGCTCGTAAGTCCATAGCTGCGTTTCGCAAAGGCAAACTCAAAGCACAGTCTGCAGAAGAAGCCATTGCGGACTTGCACCAGACAATTGACGATGCCGAATGAGACAACTGGTAATCACGGCCAGGTTTCGACGAGCCTATCGAAAGTTAACGAAACGAAACAGCGTGCTGCAAGAGCATATTGATGACGTACTCAGGCAGATGCAAGTGGATGTTTTTGCGCCTGCTCTGGGAACACATAAGCTCGGCGGCGCGTTGTGGGGGCTGTGGGCATCTTCATGCGGCTACGACTGCCGGGTGATCTTTTCCCTGGAGGCTGACGAGGAAAATGGTCATGAAGTTATTCTCTTACTCGACATTGGCGCGCATGCCGAGGTGTACTGATCGCACAAGATTGAGGGGTATTGACGCTTCTCAATAACCATCACTCCTCATCCAGAAGGTACGCGTATGGGAACAGCATTGACAATCGTTGCGTTACTGATTGGCCTGGCCGCGCTGGTCTATGCGTGGCTGGTGCGCCAGGATTTGGACAAGGCCACCCGCCGCCTGGACCGCTACAACCGGGCGCTCTACGACGCCGGCGATCAGATTCGTCGTTTGCAGGAGAGCCAAGCCGCAACGGTAGCCGAGTTGCGCGCCGAGATTGCGCACAGCAGCGGCCAGGCATCTTTTCGCCCCGCCATGAGTGTGCGCGAGAGCTATGCACTGCATCCCCAGGCGCAGGAGATTCTGGCCGCCTATCATCTGGGCGGCTGCAACAGTTGTGCGGTGGAGATGGACGACACCATTGCCCAGGTCTGCGTCAACGCTGGGCTTGATGTGGGGCAGGTGATTGGCGATCTGAACCTACTTCTGGCCGGGCAGACGGTCAACGGCCACGCCAACGGCGTTCAGCGGGTAAAGCTGCCCAATCTGTCGTTGGAACTATAGTACATAACCAGTGAAATTCTTGGTTTTTGCGCAAGAAAAGAGATTTTTTGTATACACGGATGGAAAGGAACACGGATTTTTCTGATCTGTGTTCCTTTCCATCCGTGTATACAACCCTCATTGTTAGGAAAAAGAAGGGACGCAGATTTTCCCTGTAGCTGCGCCCGTCTCGTGTGCCGGGCGCAGCCAGCAAGCGCCCCTACAAATAATTATAATTACGCGTTTTGTGGAAGATGGCGCTTGTCAGGGGACGGCGCTGGTGATGGAAGAAAGAGAGAACAGACAAAAATGGAGCTAACCGAACAGCAGCTACACGCCAAAGCGGAGCTTCTCTTTCCCGCCCGCTTGATTCCAGTCTTGCGTGATCTGCGCGGCGAGACGTGGGCGCAACTTGTGGATCGGGTAGCCGCACTGCCGGACACCCACCCCGACAGCCTGGCTTTTGTGTTGATGATGGTGGAGTTGGGCGACTGTATGAAATGTCACAGCAACTACTACAAATTCCTGCGCGGCTGTGCGCTCTGCTCCATGCAGACGATCCAATCCTTCAAGGGCACCGACGCCGAACTGATGTGGCGCTACCGCAAAGCCCAGGACGAGATTGACCGCTATCTGGGCACAGGCACCCTTTCCCTGGCCGCCTGACCTTTCGCCCACAACCGTTCACAGCCAGCGCCCGCGGGTGCTGGCTTTTCATTTGTAGGGCGGAATGGTATTCCGCCTCTTCTCCGGGCGGAATACCATTACGCCCTACGGAGATTGTCACGCTATGAAAATCGCAATCATCGGGGGCGGCATCGCCGGGTTGAGCGCGGCCTACGATCTGGCCGGCGACGGCAGCCACTCTATCCATATCTACGAGGCCGGGGCGCAGGTGGGCGGACTGGCGACGGGTTTTTGGGGCAGGCCAGAATGGGAGTGGCCGCTGGAACGCTTCTACCACCACCTCTTCACCAACGACGACGCCATCATCGGGCTGACCGAGGAGATCGGCGCGAGCCATTTGCTGGAGATTCACCGCCCTACGACAGTCATGCACTACCGGGGCGCAAACTACCCCTTTGACACGCCTCTACGTCTGTTGCAGTTTCCCCACCTGCCTCTGCCTACAAAAATTCGTATGGGCGCGGTATTGGCTTTTCTAAAATACTGGCCCAATCCGCCCTGGAAAAGCTACGACCGTCTGCTGGCCGACCCCTGGCTGGAACGCTGGATGGGGGCGCGGGGTTATCGCACGCTCTGGCAGCCGATGCTGGAAGGCAAATTCGGCCCCCACTTCCGCGACGTGAACCTGGCCTGGTTCTGGGCCAGAATCTACAAACGCACACCCCAACTGGGCTACTACCGGGGCGGTTTTCAGGGCTTTGTGGATGCGCTGGCCGCCAAAGTGCGGGAGCGGGGCGTGACCGTCGAGACGCAGATGCCCGTTCGTCAAATTGCGCCCAACCCGGACGGCGCTCTCTTCGTCAGCACAGAGGAGCGCCCGCCCGCGGCTTACGATGCCGTTCTCAGCACCGTCAGTCCACGGCTGATGGGCAAGTTGGCCCCTCAATTGCCCGCCGATTATCTGGGCGCGTTGGCCCGTCTGCACAGTATGGGCGCGGTGGTGTTGACCGTTGCCCTGGACCGCCCGCTGCTCACGGACGGAACTTATTGGGTGAACGTGCCCAAGTCGGAGAATCTGCCCTTTCTGGCCCTGGTGGAACACACAAATATGATTGATCCGGCCCACTACGCCGGGGATCATCTGCTCTATTTGGGCAACTACCTGGACGCGGCCCACCCCTACTTTACGCTGAACCAGGAGGAGCTGCTGGCCGAATTTCTGCCCGCGCTCAGCCGTTTCAACCCGAACTTCCAGCCCTCCTGGGTCACGGGAGCGTGGCTGCACAAGGAAGTTTACGCCCAACCCGTACCCGTGCAGGGCTACGCCGATCTCATCCCTGCCATCCGCACACCCCTGGCTGGTCTCTACTTTGCCTCGATGAGCCAGGTCTACCCCTGGGATCGGGGCACGAACTACGCGGTGGAAATGGGGCGAAAGGTGGCGCAGATGATGGCGAGTGATTTTGCCGCCTGAGGCCGGGTCTATTCTGGGGACTCTCTACTGGTGATGCTGAACGACCGCTACTACGGGTTGAGCGACGAGGCTGACTGTCTGCGGGGATGTCTATTTTGGCGCAGGGGTGGTTGTGGAGGGGGACGCAAGCGTATGCAATCGGAGCGGCGGCCCGTTGTGGATCGAGGATGGCGCGCTTTTGACCGGAGAAGTAGAGCGATCTGCGTTGGCCGGGCCAACGGCGGGTCACTTTTCGACTTTTTGACAGGCGGATTTGGGAGGAGTACAATTGGGCCAACGGAATCGGTCAGATCAAAAAGAAAGTCGTGTAAGTATTTTTTAGGTCTGCCCGGCGGATGGCACATCCGTTGGTTAGCCTGCGGCTCAGTACGCTTCGCCTCCACCGGGCAGTTGGGGGTTTGCCCTCGACATCGAACAATTGCTAAAAGGAGTTTGCAAGGTATGAAAATAACTTTAACCAGCGTGTTTCAGAAAGTCCCAGAGGGTTATATTGGCTACGTCGAAGAATTGCTCGGCGCAAATACGCAAGGCGACACTTTAGAGGAAGCCCGTGAAAATCTGAAGGAAGCGATTGAACTTGTCCTTGAAGCCAATCGTCAATTAGCTGAATAAACGCTTGTTTGGATGGATTTTATCGCCGTCAACGCCGCCGCATCACATCCAGCAGCAGAGGCATTGCGCGTTGGTAGAGCCGCCAGAGCAGCGGCGTGGGTGACCAGTCCCAGGCCCCGATCTGCTGGCGTAGCTCTGCCCCGAAACCCTCTTTGAAACGCCAAACCCCTTGCAGACTATCCTCCGGGTCGTCCGGCGCGCTGGGTGCGCCCCACCAATCGTAGAGCGTACAGCCCTGCGCCCGCGCCCAGCGCATCCCCTCCCATTGCAGCAGATAGTTGGGCATATCCCGCCGCCGGGCCTCGCCGCTGGCCCCATAGAAATACCAGGCCCGCGCCGCGTAACGCAACAGAAAAATCCCCGCCACCGGGCCGGCTTCGTCGGGATGTTCGGCCAGCAGCAGCGCGCCACCCGCCGGGTTATCGGTCTCCGCCTGCGCGGCCAGATAGGTCCGCCAGATGTCGGCGTAGTAGGACAAAGGACGGATGAGAAAGCCGTCGCGTTGCCCGGTCTCGGCGTAGAGCGCATAGAAGGCGGGCAGATCGGCCTCCCCGCCCAGGCGCACGGCCAGACCCCGCCGCTCGGCCAGCCGCACATTGTAGCGCCATTTGCTCTTGAACGACTCCAGCAGCGCCTCTTCTGGCTGTGCCAATTGGGTGATACCCGTATTTTTGAACTGAATCTGCTCCGGGCTGAAACGCCAGCCGCGCGCCCGCAGCAGCGCCAGCAGCCGACGACCACTCAGACTCGTCTCGTCTACGTCCGGGTCAATTTTGACGAAAAGGCAAGCGGTGCGCCGGGCTGTCGCCTCCACCGCGGCCAGCGTGCGTTCTACGGCCAACTCGTCGGTCCAATCCAGCACGGGGCCTTTGGGCACGTATCCCACGCGCAGGGGCAGGCGGGGTACGGGTTGCCGCCACAGATATTGAAAAGCGGCCTCCGGTTTTTTATCTGTGCCGGGCAGTGCCAAGCGCTGGGCCTGCCAGCCGGTCTGCGCTTTCAGACTGCCCCACTCCCAGCTTTGCAGCACGTGGGGATCGGGCAGGTCGGCCAGCAGTGCGCGCCACTCTGCCGCGGATTCAACTGTTTGCAGGGAAGAAGAAGCCAACGGGTCTGCCGGGCGCTGGGGCAAAAGTGCGGTCACGGCCTCTTTGGCAATCTGCTGGGGGGGGTGTCCGGCGGCGCGGGCGGCTTGCAGGGCCACACCGCAGCGGTAGAGTTGGTAGAGCGGGGCGTTGAGCGGTCGATCCCACGCGCCGACAGTGCGCTCCACCATCCCGCCAAAGCCCTGTTTGAAGCGAAAGACACCCCACAGATCGCCCGCGGGGAGGGCTTCCACATCCACCGGCATCTCCTGGGCGGGGACAGGCAGCCCATCGGCCATGCCCTGGGCCACCTGGCCGATGGCGTCGGGAATGCCCCACAGGTCGTAGCGGATTGCGCCCCGTTGCCTGGCCCAGCGGATCGCGGCCCATTGCAGCGCGTGGTTGGGCATCCGGTTGCGCTCGGCGTCGCTGCTCGCCCCCCAGACATACCAGGCCATTTCGCCGCAGTGCAGCACGACAATCGAGGCCAGCACCTGTCCGCCGTATACGGCGTAAAGATAGACGGCGTGACGGGGAACGAGGAGTTCGTGCGCCGTGCGGTAGTAGTCAAAGCTGTGTACCGAAAAGCCGTCCCGCTGGCCGGTCGTCTCCATCAGCGCCTGAAAGTGGCGCAGATCGGTCGTCTCCCCGGCGCGCACCGTCACCTCCTTGCGCTCGGCCAGACGGATATTGTAGCGCCATTTGCTCTTCATCCGGTTCAAAATCTCGTCTTCGCTGCCGGAAATATCCAGGGTGATTGTGCTGCGCGGCTGCACAGTCTGCGGGCTGGGGCGAAAGCCGTAGCTGGCAAGCAGCGACCGGTTGGCGGGGGTGTCCAGCAGCGACGGCTCAATTTTGATAAAAGCGGCTCCCCTCTGGCGGGCGGCAGCGTCGATCTGCGCCAGCAGCGCGCTGCTCGTCTCCCTGTCCTGCCAGTCGGTCAGCGGGCCGCGCGGGATGTAAGCAAAGCTGAGACCGGCGATGCGTCGCAAAAGCAGCAGTGCGCCGGCCCGGATGTGCCCCGCGCCGTCGGTCAGCGCCACCGTCTGGCTGGACCACTCGAAGGCGTTTTTCAGCTTGCCCCAGGCGGATAGCTGCAAAAAGGAAGCCTGGGGATGGTTCTCCACAAAGGCATCCCAGGCGGAAAGGGAAGCTGCGGGCGGGGGTTGGCGATCTGGCATTGGCTTGGCATTCTCTGGCGATTGGACGAATAATGGGAGATCATACCACCGATGGAGAAATTCCGGGGAATGTTTACCACAAAGACACAAAGACACGAAGAAAAGCCAGAATTTGACAGGCTACAGGCGGGTTGTTATAGTCGCATCTGGCGGCGGGTACTAATTCTTTTGAACGATTGGATAATTTGTGAAGTATAACGCGCTTTGTATCTTTCTGCTCTGTCTGACTCTTTTTTGCGCGGGCTGCGTTGCGCCGCTGGGAGGACAATCCGGCGATCTGCCTTCCCAGGAAGTCGCTGTCTTTGCTGCCGCTTCTTTGACCGAAGTTTTTACCGCGGCGGGTGCAGCCTTTGAGCAGAACCATCCGCAGACGGCCCTCACCTTCAACTTTGCCGGTTCTCAGCAGTTGGCAAGCCAGTTGGCCGAGGGCGCGCCGGCGGCTCTCTTTGCCAGCGCCGACCAGCGCCAGATGGATGCAGTTGTGAGTGCGGGACGCATCGCCCCGGCCAGCGTCGTCCTCTTTGCCTGCAACCGGCTGGTCGTCGTGAGCAGCAGCGAAAGTGTGGCCTCGTTGCGCGATCTGACCGCGCCGGGTGTGAAGCTGGTCATCGGCGCGCAGGCGGTGCCGGTGGGCGCGTATACGCTGGCTTTTCTGACCGCGGCTGCGGCTGACCCGGCCTACGGCGAGCCATTTCGTAGCGGTGTGCTGGCCAATATCGTCTCCTACGAGCAGAGCGTGCGTGCGGTTTTGAGCAAAGTGCGGCTGGGCGAAGCCGACGCCGGGATCGTCTATGCCACAGACGCCCAGACCGCGCCGGAAGTGGCTGTGCTGGAGATTCCCGCCCATCTCAATCAGTTGGCGGGCTATCAGATTGCCCCACTCAGCGATGGATCGTCGCCTGAAGTGGCTGCTCAATTTCTCGATTTTCTGCGCTCGCCAGAGGGTGAGCAGACGCTCACAGATGCGGGCTTTTCCATCGCTTGCGCCCCGGCCACCCGATGACTATAGCGAAACGCTCCCCAATGGCCCGTACCCAATCCGAAGCGAAAGCGGTTGCTCTGCGCCCGGCCGCGGAAATCTGGCAGGGGATGGCGCTGCCGCTCTTGGCCTTTCTGCTTCTGCCTCTGGCCGCGCTGCTCTGGCGCACGGATTTGGGCCAGTTGTGGGTCAATCTGGCCGACCCCATCGCAGTCCAGGCCATCCGCCTGAGCCTGCAAACGACCACAACCAGTGCCTTTCTGATCGTTCTGCTCGGCACGCCGGTGGCCTATCTGTTGGCCCGGCGGGAATTTCCATTGCGTCGGGTGGTGGACACGCTCATCGATCTGCCCACAGTGCTGCCGCCGGCGGTGGCGGGGCTGGGGCTGCTGATGGTTTTTGGGCGGCGCGGCTGGCTGGGCGCGCCGCTGGAACTCTTTGGGATCGAAATTGCGTTTACGTCGGTGGCGGTGGTGCTGGCCCAACTCTTCATCGCCAGCCCCTTTTATGTGCGGACAGCCGTGAGCGGCTTTGCCAGTATCGAAAGCGAGTTGGAGCAGGCCGCCAGTCTGGACGGAGCCAGCCAGTGGCAGGTCTTTCGTTTCATCACCCTGCCGCTGGTGCGTGTGACGCTGCTCAGCGGGCTGGTGATGGCCTGGGCCAGGGCGTTGGGTGACTTTGGCGCAACGATTATCTTTGCGGGCAATTTTCCGGGGCGCACCCAGACAATGCCCCTCGCCATCTATCTGGGCTTTGAGATGGACCTGGACGTGGCCCTGGCCCTCTCCGTCATCCTCATCGCCTGCGCCTTCGTCGTGCTGATGGTTGTCAAGTGGCTGGCGGGGGGGAATAGGGAATAGGGATTGGGGAGTGGGGAATAGGGATTGGGGATTGGGGATCAGGCGCGTTACACCCCAATCTCCGCTCCCCGTTCCCCAGTCGCCGCTCCCCAGTCGCCGCTCCCCAGTCGCCAATCCCCAATCCTTATGCAAATCATTGAGGCAGTACCCAACTTTTCTGAAGGACGGCGGATGGAAGTGGTGGACGCCATCGCCGCCGCCATCCAGACGCCCGGTGTCCATCTGCTGCACCGCACCAGCGATTGGGATCACAACCGCAGCGTGCTGACTGTGGCCGGTGAGCCGGAAGCTGTGCTGGCCGGGCTATTCCAGGCTGTGCGTGTGGCGGCAGAACGCATAGACCTGCGCCAGCAGCGGGGCGTCCATCCGCGCCTGGGCGCAACGGATGTGGTGCCGCTGGTTCCGATTGATGGGATTTCGCTGGACGAATGCGCGCTCCTCGCCCGGCACTTGGGCCAGCGCATCGGCGACGAACTGGGGCTGCCCGTCTATCTCTACGAAGCCGCGGCCACCCGCCCCGACCGCCGCAACCTGGCCGATGTGCGCGCCGGGGAGTACGAACGGCTGGTGGAGGAGATTCATCTGCCCCAGCGCCAGCCCGACTGCGGCCCCGCTGCCGTCGGCCCGGCGGGCGCGGTGATTGTGGGGGCGCGGCCCTTTCTGATCGCCTTCAATGTTTTTTTGAAAAGCAGCGACGTAGCGATTGCCAAACGCATTGCGCGCACGATTCGGGAAAGCAGCGGCGGTCTGCGCGCAGTGAAGGCGCTGGGGCTGCTGGTGGACGGTCAGGCGCAGGTCAGTATGAATCTGGTTGATTTTCAGATCACCCCGCCCCACCTGGCAGTAGCTGTGATCGAGCGGGAAGCCCGGCTGTTGGGCGTGGAGATCGACCGCAGCGAGCTGATCGGGCTGATCCCCCAGGCTGCGCTCTTGGCCGCAGCGGCCCACGCCTTGCGTCTGCCCGCACTCTCCTCCAATCGGGTGGTGGAGATGGCATTTCAGCAGGCGATTGACACGGGGATTCCCGATCCACTTTGACCGTATCGCTCGGCGCGTGCTACAATCCAGGCAGATCGGCGTGACGGGTGGTGAGAAATAGCGTAGGGGCGCTGCTTGCTGCGCCCGGTGCACAATCATTCGTAGGGGCGCTGCTTGCTGCGCCCGCTGTATCGAAAAACGTAGGGGCGCTGCTTGCTGCGCCCGGCGCACAATCATTCGTAGGGGCGCTGCTTGCTGCGCCCGCTGTATCGAAAAACGTAGGGCGCTGCTTGCTGCCGCCCGGCGCACCATCATTCGTAGGGGCGCAGCAAGCAGCGCCCCCAGGCAATGCAAG
>CAMDEX010000112.1 GCA_945897075.1 Litorilinea aerophila | reverse complement strand
TCAGGCCCTGTTGGCTGAGAAATCGTAGCGACGCAAGGCTGCCCCCGGCGGGAATAGACACATAGACACTGATTCAATCTTGCCCTTTCTGCGCGGAACAAGCTATAATTGAATCGCGGGATGCGCCCCCGGCGTACCCTGTCAAATTGTCGCCAGTACCGATTTCTATCCTACGGCTGGTGTCTATGTTTCACCTCTATTGTGTTACCCGTATGAATCCCCGTACGATCGTGGCGTTTTTCACAACGCCCGACAGCTTTGTTGTTCCACAAAATCAGTTCAGGAAGGATGACCAAAATGTACAGTTCTGAAGGAATTTCTCGACGTTCGTTCTTGCGACTCGTCGGCGTTGGCGCCACGATGAGCGGCTTGGCCGCGTGCGCACCCGCCGCGGCCCCGACGGCGGCCCCGGCGGAAGCAGCGCCCACCGCTGCTGCAGCGGCTGAAGCTGCCCCGGCGGCCGCAGGGGACAATCAGCTAGAGGTATTCTCGTGGTGGACATCGGGCGGTGAAGTCGAAGCCCTGAATGCCCTGTATGAAGTCTTCAAGAAGAGCAACCCCGATACAGAGATCATCAATGCAGCCCTGGTCGGTGGGGCTGGTCAGGGTGGCAATATGAAGGCACTGCTGGAAACCCGTATGCAGGGTGGACAACCGCCAGACTCCTTCCAGGTTCACCTGGGCCGGGAGTTGATCGACAGCCACGTCATCCCTGGCCGCATGGAGGAGTTGGATTTCCTCTATGCCGAGGCAGGGTTGAATGATGCCTTCCCCAAAGACCTGGTTGATATTGCTGGCTACAATGGACACCCCATGTCGGTACCGGTCAACATCCACCGCTCGAATGTCTTCTGGTATCGCACAGACAAACTGGAGCAGGTGGGGGCCGCGGTTCCCACAAATTGGGATGAATTCTTTGTAGTGGCTGAGCAGTTGAAAGCGATTGGCGTCCCGGCCCTGGCCATCGCCGAGAGTGAACCAAACTTCAGCGGCCATGTCTTCGAGTGTGTGTTGAATGCTGTGATGACGCCGGAAGAGTACCGCGGCCTGTTTGATGGTACTGTTGGCTGGGATCACGAGAAAGTGACCCAGGCTCTGGAAATCTTGAACAAAGCCTATGACTACGCCAATCCCGATTACCTGAGCACAAGCTGGGGCGACATCAACGACCGCTACGTGGCGGACGATGGCCCAGCGTCGATGATTATGGGTGACTGGACGCACGGTGTACTTAAGTCCAAGGGTTTCACCAACTACCACTGGGCTGCGGCCCCTGGCACAGACGGCAAATTCATCGTTTTGTCGGACTCCTTCGGTCTACCCAAGGGTGCCCCCCACCGGGACAACGCGATTGCCTTCCTAAAGGCATGTGGCTCTAAGGAAGGCCAAGATGCCTTCAACCCGCCCAAGGGTTCGATCCCGGCCCGCATGGATGCGGATCCCGCGGTCTACGACGAATACCAGTTGGAGGCGATGGAAGCCTTCAAGACAAACATCCTTGTGCCCAGCATCCAGCACGGCGCGGCGGCCAAGCAGAGCTTCGTGCTCGACTACGCCATCGCCATCAACATTCTCGCCACTGGCCGGGATGTAGCAGCGACCCAAGCTGCTCTGGTGCAGGCTGCCACAGATGCTGAGTTCGGTGCTTAGTCTACCCAAGCAGAGAGGACGCAAATTTCCCTGATCTTTCTTGATCCGCGTAGATCAATTCTAATCAGGAAAATCTGCCTCCTCTCTTGTTCTGGTCACATCGTTGATGAGTGATGGGTAGAAATTGTGTACCCATCACTCATCGTTTCTCGGAGGGGAACGCCGCCGTGGCTACTTCCAAATCATCTCCCGTACTCGCTACAGGCCGTCAGATTTCTGTTGGCTCCCAACCCCGTCGCCGTTCCTGGTGGAGCAGCGACATGCTGCTCGCCTTCCTGATCATTACACCATCAATCATCGCAGTAGCCATCTTTATTTACGGCTTCATCGGGTGGACGACGTACATGTCCACCGTCAAATGGAACAGCCAGATTCCCGATTACACCTTCGTCGGCCTGAAAAACTGGATTCGGCTCTTTGGCGACAACCGTTTCCATATAGACCTGCGCAATCTGGTCTACTACGCCACAGGCTTTATGAGCCAGTGCATCATCTTCGGCTTCATCATTGCCGCACTGCTGGACCAGAAGATCAAAGGCGAGGCGTTCTTCCGCACAATCGTCATCTTTCCCTTTGCCGTATCGGGGATTGTGACTGGTGTAGCGTGGCGCTGGCTCATGCAGCCGTCCACAGGGATCAATCTGATCTTTGCCAAGATTGGGCTGGAAAATTTCCAACCGACTTGGAATTCGACGCCTGACTATGGAATGTGGGCAGTCACGATTGCAGCCTCTTGGCAATTCACTGGTTATGTCATGGCTCTCTATCTGGCGGGGCTGCGCGGCATTCCCGCCGAACTGCGCGAAGCAGCGGCCATTGACGGTGCAGGCACCTACGCCACCTACCGCTATGTGATCATCCCGCTTCTTATGCCGGTGACATTTACAGCTTTTGTTCTGACAGGGATGAATTCCATCCGAGTCTTCGACCTGCTGGCGTCAATGAGCGGCAGCGGCCCGGCCTTTGCCACCGATACCCTGGCTTTCTTTATGTTCCAGTCCACCTTCGGTGCCTATCGTTATTCTTTGGGAGCAACCATCGGTACATTTATGATCCTTCTGTCGGGCTTTCTGGTTGTGCCCTATTTGCTCAGTATGCGTGGGGAGGTAGAGCGATGAGTCTGCAACGCCTGTGGACGAGAGGTGCGATCTATTTGGTGCTGATTGCCTTTTGCGCCTTCTATTTGATGCCTTTCTATGTGATGATTATCACCGGGCTGAAACCGTATGTGGATGTCAATGTGACGCGCATGTGGGAATTGCCCAAATCCATCTATTTGGGCGGCATTACGGAAGCCTGGACGTTGGTCTCACCCAACTTCTGGAATAGCATGCAGATTACGATACCCGCCGCGCTCATCTCCTCGTTGATTGGCTCTATCAACGGCTACGTCTTTGCCAAGTGGCGTTTCCGCGGCGCAGATACCCTCTTTATCATATTTCTGGTCGGCATGTTTCTGCCCTATCAGGGCATTTTGATCCCACTGGTGTTGACGCTGCAAAAGATCGGCCTGTACGGAACAATGACCGGGCTGGTTATGGTTCACTGTATCTTCGGCATCCCTATCACCGCCCTGCTCTTTCGAGGCTATTATGCCAGTATTCCCAATGAACTGATCGACGCGGCCAAGATTGACGGCTGCGGCTTCTTCGGCATTTACCGCTGGATTCTGCTGCCCATCTCCATGCCCGCCTTTGCCGTTGTGCTACTCTGGCAATTCACCTCCATCTGGAACGATTTTCTGATCGGATTGGTGGTTCTGGGCAACCCCATACAGGCCCCTGTCAATGTGGCCGTGCAGAACATCGCCGGCAGTTGGAGCGTGGAGTGGAATGTGCAGATGTCAGCCGCGCTGATCGCTGCGCTGCCCACCGTTGTCGTCTACCTGCTCCTGGGCAAACTCTTTATGCGCGGGCTGCTGGCTGGCGCGTTGAAGGGGTAGGAAGGTAAAGAAGTTTGGCTGCAAGCCAAAGAGATGTCCACTGAAAAGATGAAGCGTGAAACGTGAGAGTACGGCTTTTCTCACGTTTCACGCTTCATCTTTTCAGTGGCCTACCAGAGACTAAATTCACCAGCGCAGCAGGTCAAGAAAGCTCTGGCGATTGGCCGCTGTCCTATCTGCCTGTAAAGTGGGAAGGTAAAGCCGCCATTCGGGCGTGGGCGCAGGCCGCGGCTGTACGATTGTCTCGCCTGTCCCGCTGACATTCACAGCCTGCCACTGGAACCCGTCCACGTGGTATTGGGGCGGCAACTGCACACCCAATTCGTAGGCCCCGCTTGGGATATTCGTAAAACGATAGCGCCCATCCGCGCCGGTGCGGGTTTCCCACTCCTGCGCTAGGCTGCGGGTTTGCGCGTCGCGCAGCTTTACGTTTGCCTCGACGACACCCGGCTCTTCGCTTTGCTGCGTGCCATTCCCATTGCGATCTTCAAAGACGACGCCGCTCACACTGCTCTGTTGGGTTGGGGTCGCGCTTGGGGTAGCCGTCGGTGTATGCGTCGCAGTCGGTGTAGAAGTCGGTGTTGTCGTAGCAGTCGGTGTCGGTGTACTGGTCGGCGTCGGCGTATGCGTGGGTGACGGCGTGGGTGTTGGCGTTGCAGTCGGTGACGGCGTGGGGGTAGCCGTCGGCGGCACGACTGTCGTTGTCACCACTGCGCTGCCCTGGGCCGAGACCCCGCCCGCCGCTGTCACGCCGTACTGGCTGTTGCGGATCGTCTCCTCGGCGCTGACGACAAACGAAACCTGTACATCTGCGCCCACAGGCAGCACGGGCAGCGTCCAGCTTACCAGACCGCTGGCGAATGATCCCCCGCTCCAATAGACCGCCCCGGTGGGCAAGGCGTCTGTGATGACCAGAGCCGTGGCCCGCCCATCCCCGCTGTTGCTGACTGTCAGTGTGTAGGTAATCGGATGTTTCCAAAGAGCTATCGCTGGCCCACTCTTGCGGATGGCAAGATCGGGAAAGCCGACAACTGTCACGATTGCCTGGCTGCGGTTGTCGCTCAGGTCGCTCTCCGGGTTGTCCGCGCTGATCTGGGCCGTGTTGGTCAGCACAACGCCCTCGGTCATCGTCAGCGGCACATCCACAGCCACATAGAAATCCCCATAGCCGCCGACTGCGATTTCGTCCACCTGCCAGCGCAGTTGGCTTGGCCCCACAAGCGGCGCAAACTGATTGCCAAGACAGACGGGCGGCGCAAAACAGGTGTCGTTGAAGCTCTCGCGCAGACCAGCCCCGGCGGGGAGCGTGTCGGTCAGGATCACATTTGTCAGTGGGAACGCGCCCTGGTTGATCACCCGCAGCCGATACTGAACAGTGCCGCCGGGCCGGGGTGGGCTGCTCGTCACCGATTTGAAGAGAGCCACATCCGGGTCGGAGACCTCCACAACGGGCAGGGTGGAGACGTAAAAATTGTCGCCGGGATCGCTGTCGGCTTCGTTGCCCTGGATAGCCACAACGTTTGTAATCAGATCGCCGGGCACCAGTGCATTGGAAAGTTCGACAGTAGCCACAATGCGGTTTTCCTGCACGCCCGGCGGCACAGTGCCGATTTCCCACGCCACCTGTTGGCCGTTGATAGTTGGCGTGAATGTGTCGGTCTGGCATATCTCCGGGGCAAGCGGGTCTAAACAGCTTTGGCTGGTGGCGCTGACGAAGCGTAGCTCCGCTGGGAAGGTATCAGTGATGCGTACGCCCGTAGCGCTGCCGCCTCCATTATTCGATAGTTGGATGAAGTAGACAAACTGGCTGCCCGGTGTGCGCTGGCCGTTGGAGTATTTCAGTACCCCCAGGTTGGGCACATTGGATACCAGTTCATATTGGCTGATGAATTGGTTGGCGTAGCGATCCAACTCTGCGCTGCTGGTGGAGACGCTGCTTTCGTTGTAGAGAATTTCCCCCACCGCCGCCTGGCTGTCCACCTGGACGTCCACATAAAAGGAACCCCACCAATCTTTGGGCAGATCGCCTATATGCCAGACAAGAGTCTGTCCATCAACAGTCGGCGTAAAAGGCCGTGGATCGATTACGGGGAAGTAGCTGCTGTGCGCCAGATAGGTGACGGAAAGGGGCAAGGTATCGGTGAGGATAACATCTTCTGCCACAGCCGCGCCCTGGTTGACCAGGAAAATTCCATAGCGAAACCTTTCGCCGGGCGCTACTACGCCGCTACGCAGATCGTTGGTGACTTCCAAGTCTGGCGCGTGGGGGATGATTGTCACCTCCAGGCTGCTGCGGTTGTTGGCGTGGGGATCGTCGTTCTCGTCGAATGGGTCGCTGTCAATTTCGGCGCTGGCTCCACCAATCTCAATTGTATTGGTGAGTAGTGTGCCGACAGAGACGGTGCTGCTGACTCTGGCCTGGAGGCTGATGTATTGATAACGGGTGTCGGCTGGCAGGTTGCCCAGATGCCAGACGATCTGCTGGCCGTTGACCGTCACCGGACAGGCAGCGTTGCACAGACTGTTTTGGGAATCTTCGTATGTAAGGAAGGCGGGCAGGGTGTCGGTGATCAGCACATTCTGGCCGTTGCCCGCGCCCAAATTCTCGACAAGAATCTCGAAGCCGATGAGGTCGCCTGGCGCGGCCTGGGGTCTGTAGGGCCAAGCCGCGTACTTATACACCGTCAGGTCTGGCCCCACCTCCACCGCGGGCGCGGCCCGCGCATCCCCCAGCAGCACGAACAGGCTTATCCCGAAAACCAGAGCCACACAAACAGATCCGATGAGTCTGATCACTGACGTTCTCATTGTCTCCTCCTACGCTATTGGGTATTGGCTTTCCCCCGTGCCATTATAGCACGCCGCGGCGCAGGATGCTCTGCGCTGTTGGTCTTTCTCTCCGAAACGTAATACAATACAGACAGGTCATCATACGCTAGACGGGGCGCGTGATGGGGAAAGGGATTCCCAAATATCGTATGAGGTACACAATGCCGATTGTACACGAAGTCGCTTATAAACGGTACTCTGCTGCCGAGATCGTCAAAACGCTGCACGAACAGGCAGCGACGTATGACCCTTTGGACAAGCTTTTGCAGATCCAACGCGACCTGTTTCGGTTGGAGCAGAAACACAGCCTCCCATCCGATGAATTCTATCGCCGCTACCAGGCTGGGCAGATGGGCGACGATGTCGAAATCATCGGATGGGCAGGACGCTATCGCTTGTTTCTAGAACTGCGTGCAGTGATTGCCGATGGGCTGAATCAGGTGATGACGTTCCCTATCGCAGTAGCTGCGTGATTTTTATGCAACTCAACCGCTACGTGGCCTTACTCACCAATCTCATCGATTCGCGGCGCGACGCCGAGCTGGAGTATTTCTTTATCGATACCATTGAGCCGGGTCAGAACGTACTCATCGAGGGACGGTTGCGCTTTTGGGATAGCTCACTATTGAAATTCGTCGAGGTGGTCCAACAGCGCGGTGCCATCGTGGGCAAATTAGAATACGCGTATCATTACCAAGACGCCGCAGATCGACTTGTTTTCCGCTATGACAATGCTCCCCACCACCCAGAAATTGTGACACACCCACACCACAAACACATTGCAAGAGTGAGGGAAAAATCCGAATCCATTGAGCCAGCCGCAGCCCCACACTTGGGTGAAGTGCTGCGCGAGATTGAGCGTATCCTCTACAAAGACACTGGCGACTGATCTTCGCGCGCCCGTTGGTTAGCCTCTCCCTGCGCGTCTTCGTGGTTTCTGTTCGGCTTTACCCCAGAAAGGAACACCCCCCAATGAACTACCGACGTATGGGCCGCACAGGGCTGCAAGTCTCCGAAATCTGCCTGGGCACGATGACCTTCGGCCACGGCACGGACGAAGCCGAGTCCAAGCGGATGGTGGATTTGGCTTTCGACGCGGGCGTCAACTTCTTCGACACCGCCGACGCCTACGGTAGCGGCAACGCGGAGCTGCTGCTGGGCAAAGCGCTCAAAGGGCGACGGCGGGATGCGATTGTCGCCACCAAGTTTTTCAACCCGATGGGGACAGGCCCTAACGATTCCGGCATGAGCCGGGTACACATCTTCCAGGCGCTGGACGACAGCCTGCGCCGTCTGCAAATGGAGTACGTGGATATCTACTACATCCACCACGTAGACACCCAGACACCCCTGGAAGAGATGTTGCGCGCCCTGGATGATCTGGTGGGCGCGGGCAAAGTGCGTTACATCGCGTGCAGCAATTACGAGGCGTGGCGGCTGATGGAGGCGCTCTGGATCAGCGACAGCCACGACTGGGCGCGCTTCGAGTGCTACCAGCCCCAGTACAGCCTCGTCGTGCGCGACATCGAAGAGGAGATCATCCCCGTCTGCGAGTTGAAGAGGCTGGGCGTCGTCGTCTGGTCGCCTCTGGCGGGCGGCTTTCTCACCGGCAAGTACCAGCCCGGCCAGCGCAGTGTCGCCGGTTCCCGCTCGGCAGAAGGCTGGGCCTATCCCCAGCGCTATTTCGCGGCCAATGCCGACGATTCCCTGGCCGTTCTGCTGGAGGTAGCGAAAGAGTTGGGTCGCAGCCCGGCGCAGGTGGCCCTGCGCTGGGTGCTGGAACAGCCCGCCATCACCAGCGCCATCATCGGCGCGCGCACAGTGGAGCAGGCGCGCGACAACTTCCTGGCTGGGGGCTGGCAACTGCCCGCCGACGCGCTGGCAAAACTCAATGCCGTTTCGCGCCTGCCGGAGCGCTACCCCAAAGCGATGGAAGCCAATATGCACGAGCGGCGCAACAGCGCGCTGAAGATGCCAAAGCTGTAACGGGTGGCAAGAATAGTTTGCGTAACCAGGGGGAAGTTTATGTTGGATTCACTTGCTCTCAAGAATTTCACTGTCTTCCCAGAGGCCCAATTCAGCTTTGGCAAGCATCTGAACGTGATTGTTGGCGAAAACGGGCTAGGCAAGACGCATGTTCTGAAGGCTGCCTACTGTGCGCTGGCCGTCAGCGCACGCGGAGCCAAGGACTCTGGGAACACTGTTCCGACCAAAACCTACCTGCAAACTGCGATTGCAAACAAGCTACGCGGCGTCTACAAATCCGATGAGATTGGCCGCTTGGTGCGACGGCAAGCAGGACGAAACCGTAGCGAAGTGGCGTGTCACTTTGCCAATCCTGGCTGCAATCTAGAATTTTCATTCCATACGGCAAGCAGAAGTGAGGTCATTGTTGATTTAGCCCCAGAATCTTGGATTGAGGATATACCGGTCTATTTGCCCACCCGTGAACTGCTGACAACCTATCCTGGCTTTGTTTCGCTCTATGAGACGACTCATCTTGAGTTTGAAGAGACGTGGCGGGACACAGCGATCTTGCTTGGGGCACCGTTGGCAAAAGGAGCGCGTGAACGGAAAATACGCGAACTATTACAGCCTTTGGAAGAGGCAATGGGTGGCACGGTGGAACTCGACCCAGCAGGTCGTTTCTATGTCAAGATGAAGACCGGTCGGTTTGAAATGCATCTGGTGGCCGAGGGGTTGCGAAAGCTGGCCATGATTGCGCGGTTGATTGCCAATGGCTCGCTGCTGGACAAAGGTTACCTCTTTTGGGACGAACCAGATGCCAATCTCAACCCAAGACTGGTGAAGCTGATCGCATGCACGATTCTTAAAATCAGCCAGGCTGGTATCCAGGTCTTCATTGCCACCCACAGTCTGTTCTTGTTGCGAGAGATTTATATACTCCAACAAACTGATTTCCCCAAGTTGGATACCCGTCATTTTGGTTTGTTCGACAGTGAAACCGGTGTCAACGTTCGTCAGGGCGCAACTGTCGACGATATTGGCGAGATCGCCGTCCTCGATGAAGAGTTGATGCAGTCAGATCGTTACATGAACCTGCCGTGAGCAAACTGCCATGACGACGATGCAAGTAGAGAGCCTATCCTTTCAATTCCCGGATACTTGGGCGGTCACGCGCTATGATGATTGGTCCTTCTATAAGAATCGCTTCAAAGATGCCTGTGGTGGCAACAAAGCCATCGACCTATTGGCATTGGACCCAGTTGACCGAACCCTTTGGCTGATCGAGGTCAAAGATTACCGGCGTCATCCTCGCGAGAAAGTGATCGAACTTTGGGACGAAATCGCCTTGAAGTCACGCGACACACTCGCCGGTTTGGTTGCAGCCCGTTTCAATGGCGAGGATGCAGAGCGTAAACAGGCGCTCCGGTCATTGCAAGCGCGTAGGCTGCGCATCGTATTTCACCTGGAACAGCCAGAGAAACATTCAAAGCTATTCCCGCGTTCTTTCGACCCTGCCAATATACAGCAAAAACTACGCCAGATCGTCAGACCTATCGACCCTCATGCGTTAGTCGTGGAGAAGAATCAAATGGGGCAAGTTCTCTGGGTTGTAACCTGACCCGGCGCAGAATTGAACAATGAAACCCTGGCGTACCTCATTGTGCCTTCTCCCCAGTCGCATTTCGCCAACACCTGTGTTATACTTACCGCAGCGACCCATTTCCCCAATCTTCAGGAGACTCCAATGGCCGTTCAGACCAAAAGCCCAGACTATAAAGTGATCGGAACCCGTCCCATCCGCCACGACGGGACAGACAAAGTGACCGGCGCAGCCCGCTACGGCGCGGATACGCAGCTACCCGGCCTGCTCTATGGCAAAATTTTGCGCAGCCCGCACGCCCACGCCCGCATCGTGCGCTTGGACACCAGCAAAGCCGAAGCCTTCCCCGGCGTCACTGCAGTTGTCACCAGCAAAGACCTGGCTCCAGCCGAAGACAAAGTGCAGGAGATGGGCGAGGATGTGACGAATTTGATGTACCTGAGCGCCAACATTCTGGCCCAGGACAAAGTGCTCTATCACGGCCACGCCATCGCAGCCGTGGCGGCCAACAGCGTGCATGTGGCCGAAGAAGCGCTCAAACTCATCGAAATCGAATACGAATTGCTGCCCCCGGTGCTGGATGCCTACAAAGCCGCCCAGCCCGGCGCACCCATTCTGTTGCCCGGTCTGCGCACAAATTCCATGGGCGAGATGGGCGACACACCCACGAATGTGGCTTCGATCCTCCGCCACCAGCGCGGTGATCTGGCCGCTGGTTTTGCGGCCGCCGATGTGATTGTGGAGCGGGAATTCACCACCGCAATGGTGCATCAGGGCTACATCGAGCCTCAGGCTTCTACCGCCATCTGGAAAGCCGACGATCACATTGACATCTGGACCACCACCCAGGGATCATTCCAGATTCGGGATTCGGTGGCCGAACTCCTGCACATGCCCGTCTCCCAGATTCGGGTGACGCCCACAGAGATCGGCGGCGGTTTCGGCGGCAAATTCACCCCCTACACCGACATTCCCGCTGCGCTGCTTTCGCGCAAGAGCCGCCACCGCCCGGTCAAAATTGTGATGACGCGCACGGAAGTCTTGCAGGCCACCGGCCCCACCTCTGGCTCTTATATCCGGGTGAAGATGGGCGCTACGAAGGATGGCCTGATTACCGCGGCCGAGACCGATCTTTACTACGAGGCGGGCGCTTTCCCCGGCTCACCTGTGGGTGCGGGCGCGGGTGTCATTTTGGCCCCCTACAAGCTGGACAACGTGCGCATTGATGGCTACGACGTAGTGGTGAACCGTCCGCAGACCGGCGCTTACCGCGCCCCCGGCGGCACCAACGCTGCCTTTGCCTCGGAGACGGTCATTGACGAACTGGCCGAGAAGTTGGGCATGGACCCGCTGGAGTTTCGTCTGAAGAATGCGGCCAAAGAGGGCGACCGTCGCCCCGACGGCCCCATCTACCAGCGCATCGGTTTTGCCGAAACATTGGAAACCGCCATTGACCACCCCCACTACGCGACGGGCAAGGGCAAAAAGCAGGGGCGGGGCGTGGCTTCCGGCTTCTGGTTCAACGGGGCTGGCCCCAGCAGCGTGGCCGCCAATGTCAACCCGGATGGTACGGTCAATCTGATCGAAGGCTCCACGGACATCGGCGGCAGCCGGGCCAGCGCCTCGATGATGCTGGCCGAAACCCTGGGCATCGCCGCCGAGGACGTCCACCCGCAGGTGGTGGATACCGATTCCATCGGCTACACCGGCGGCACCGGCGGCAGCAGCGTCACCCACAAGATCGGCGTCACTACCCACCAGTTGGGGCTGGCCCTGCGCGGCAAAATGACCGAGCAATTGGCCGGGCTGTGGGAAGTAAGCGCGGACTCTATCGCCTTTGCCGACGGGGTCTTCAGTTCCAACGGCCACAGCCTGGGCTTCCAGGCAGCGGCCAAGAAGCTGGCCGAATCCAACCCGCCGCCGTCGGCCTTTGTCTCTATGCGCACAACCGGTGCGGGGCCGGCCTTTGCCACCCATATCGTAGACGTGGAAGTGGACGAAGAGACGGGCAAAGTGCAGATTCTGCGCTACACCGCCATCCAGGACGTGGGCAACGCCATCCACCCCAGCTATGTGGAGGGGCAGATTCAGGGCGGTGCGGTGCAGGGCATCGGCTGGGCGCTGAACGAGGAGTATATCTATGACAAAGAGGGCCATCTGGTCAACTCCAGCCTGCTGGACTATCGTATGCCCACCGCACTGGACCTGCCGATGATTGACTGTGTGCTGGTCAAAGTCGCCAACCCCCACCACCCCTTCGGCGTGCGCGGCGTGGGCGAGGTGCCGATTGTGCCGCCGGCCGCGGCCATCGCCAACGCCATCTACGACGCTACGGGGGTGCGCATGCGCGAGTTGCCGATGTCCCCGGCGCGTCTGCTCGAAGCGCTGTGGGCGCAGAAAGCGTAACGTGTGGGCGGAAGAAGTTCGATTTTTTCCGAAAAGTCGAACTTCTGAATGCGGGAAAAAAGAGGGCCGGGCGCTGGTTTCAGCGTCCGGCCCTCTTTTTGCATGTACTCATTGGGGATGCTTCCAAACTCTATGCGTAGCTGCACACTCCCCACCGATTACGAAGGTGGCGTTTCACAGATTCCGATATACTTCGCTCCGATGCCGCACATAATGAATCGTAATCTGCTCGACGTCTGGATCCACCTCGTAGACAATACGATAGTCGCCTACTCGCACACGATATAGTCTTTCAGCGCCTTCAAGTTTCGTTACTCCAGGTGGGAACGGATCATCTTTCAACCTCTCAATTCGCGTCCACACAGTGGCGACGATTTTCTTTGGCAAGCGGCGCACATCTTTCTCGATTGATGGCTTAAGGATGACTTTAAAGGATGCCATCTATTTTCAGCCGCCGTTTCATTTCCTCCATGCTAATCGGTTCTTCGTCGCGGCGCTCGGCTACAACCGCCAGATCGTGGAGGTCTTCCATCAATTGCTCGTACCGATCGAGGGAAAGAACGATTCCCGTTTTTTTACCTTTGGCGTCAAATACATATTGTTCTTGTGTGGCTTTCATCGGTGTTCACTCCTTTCTCATTGTCAAAGATGGGTACGCTTTCGAGTAGCGATTGTGCTTGGCGCGCACGCGTCTTGACGACAAAGTTCCGCCCCATTCACCTGCCTTACAGCGCAAAAACCCGAAAGCCCAGGTTGCCAAAACAGTAGATCACAAACTGGGCGATCTGGGCTTCCGGATACTCCCGGCGCAAGCCCTCGACATAGCCAGCAATCTGCACGCTGTCTTCGGGTTGTAGCGCAAACGCATCGATCGCCGTGTTGAGTTTGCGAAACTCGGCGTTGGAATAGTATTTGAACTCAATTACCCAGCGCAGCCCGGCGAACTGCTCGTGATACTTGCCGACGAATTCGAGATCGCTTTTGCCGGATGGGTAAGAGCGTTCCACATTCCAGGTAAACCACTTGGAAAGATAGCGGCTGCACAGTTCAAAGAAGGTGCTGCGGTAAAAATTTTCGTTGACTTTGGCGAAAATGGCTTCGGGGAACTGCCCAATGTACTCGCGCCAATAGCCGGCAAAGAGTGTTTCCAGGTTTGGACGGTTGACAAAGGCTTGCATCAACTCCGAATAGCGCGTCGAAACATCAATCTGATGCAACTCATTGAAGTATTCGATAAAAATCTGGCGGATGTTGAGGTTGGGCAGACGCAGGAAGAAGTTGTCCTGTTGCGTCAACATACCCAAATAGAAAAAGGAGATGGGATAGAAGCCCGGCTGAAAAAACTGCACGGTATTAAACTTGTTGGTGAGAAAGTTTTTGTCGTAAGCAATACGGTTTTCACTGGTTAACTGACTGACAAAGGCTTCCGTATCCCCAGGATGGGCGCTGGTCAACCGGCGCACCCAGCTCAGGTCGGTGCGCAGATTCAAATCGGTCAGATACTCTGGCATCTGTTGATAGCGGGTCAAATGCAGCAAGAAGTACATTAAGATGGTTGAGTTGTAGAGCGCCTCGCTTTGCGGGTTGACAAAGTGATAGCCATTGTAATGATTCTTAATGACCGTATCTACTTCCGGGCGCGTCGTCGGGTCCAGGGCATAATCCGCATAGACTTCATCCAACAACTGATCGACTTCGCTTTGTGTGAAGCCGACCATCCCCTCAAATTCTTGGTCGAGGGTGATAATCGAGGCGATATTAAAGCCGGACGCCAGTTCATCAATCAAAATGGGCAGCACGCCAGTGATAAAGACATTGGCAATCGCCCCAGTTTCCCGCCCCTCCTTCAACGTTTTGAAGAACGATTTGAAAAAGCTGTCCTCGGCCACCAGTTGTTGATAGAGTAGATCTTTGTGGCCGGTGACCAGTTGGTTGGCAAAGTTGTCATACTCGTCAATAATCAGATAAAATTTGGGCAGTCCATATAACCCAACCGCATTTAACACGATGCTTACGTTGTCCGCGACAGGCGCTTGCTGATCGAGTTCGGGTAATGCGTTCAGTAGTGGTGCGTATTGGTGGCGTAAGCCATTGAGGATGAAATTGCACTGGCGCTTGAAGCTCTTCTCAATCTCCTCAATCGTCGGCCCAGTGGCAATCGTGGAAAAGTTTAGATAGAGAATGAGATACTGATTTTGCTGACCGGTTGGCTGTTGACCGATCCACGTATGCCCAAAGAGTTCGGCAAACTGCCCGGCCGCGTTGCGGTCATAGTAGTAGCGCAAAATCGAGCAGAGCAGCGACTTGCCGAAGCGCCGTGGGCGTAGAAAGACTGGATTTTCAACTCGTTCCAGTTTGGCAATGTAAGCCGTTTTGTCAACAAAGTAGCCCTGCTTGCGCACCAGCGCAGCATAGTTGGCTTCGCTATACAAGACCCGTTTATTCATGCGCTGCTCTCCCCAATCGTCTCTCTCCTGGCTGGCACCGGCTGCGACAAGCTGGAGTGCCATCCCACGAAATCTGCTTGCCTACCAGTATACTACAGGTAAAGATTTTCCCGGTAGGGGCGCTGCTGGCTGCGTCCGCCACACACGAGACGGGCGCAGCCGGCAGCGCCCCTACGAAAAACTGTGGAGAAATACCAGCAACCGTCCTATAAGAGACGCACCGTCCCCGCGTTGCCGTCCACTTCAATACCCTGACCGGTGGCAATCCGCACTGTCGCATCGGCGACTCCGACCACCGCGGGAATGCCATATTCGCGGGCCACCACTGCGGCGTGGGAGAGTATCCCGCCCGTCTCTGTCACCAGCCCGGCCGCCACACTGAACAGGGGCGTCCAGGGGGGCATTGTCGTGCGGGCGATCAGGATTTCGCCCTGCTGCAACTGGTAGGCATCGGCCAGGTCGTGGATCACCCGCGCCCTGCCGCGCACCCTGCCCGCCGAGCCGGCGTTGCCCAGCAGTTCGTTGTGGGCGTGGGATTCAGCGCTGCGGTCAATCCCGTCCATCTTGACCAGCATCGCCAGCATCGGGTTGTCTTTGGGGGGTTCCAGCAGCGGGGTCGTGCCGATGGCGCGCGGCGGTTCGATCCCGCGAAAGTGTTCCATCGTCTGCTTGCGACGGTCAATCTGCGCCTGGAAACCCGCGGGTATGTCACCGGCCAGCGCCATTTTCAACTCTTCCAAAGTGATATGCCAGATGTCGCCCGCCGCGCCCATCGCCCCGCTCTCGGCCAGCGCCCGGCCACAGGCCAGGATCAGCCGCCGCGCTTCATACATCGAGCGCTGGTCAATCCAATAGTTGTGTTCTTCGTGCAGAAACATTCCCATCTGCGCCGTGGACAGCAACTCTTCAAAGCGGCTGCGTGTCGTCTCGTCGCGGTCGGCCAAGCGGGCGCGGGCCGCGGCCAGGGCGCTTTCCCGCTCCGCGTGCAGTTTTTCCTGGCGCGCCACCGGGCTGCGCTGCGGGTGGCGCAGATAGGCGCGCAGCAGAAGCAAGGCGGTGGACGGGTTTTCCACCCAGCTTTGCTCGCGGAAGCCGTCGGATTGATGGCCGCGCCGCCCGTGCTGGTCCAGGAACTCTGCGATCTGCACCCAAAAGGCCCGGCCTGCTGGTGTGGCAGCCAGGGCGCGGGGAATCTCGGCCAGATTGTCGCCCAACAAAACAGCCTCGATATTCGGCTGGGCCGCGGCCACACGACTCAACGCCCACAGCGCCCGATCCCCGGCCAGAAAGCTGTTATCAATCCCCTGGAGCAGCCGTTGCGCGTCCAGCGGCGCGCTGCCGGGAAAGAGCTTCTGGTAGAAATCGTCGAAGCGCGCCACCGCCGTCCCCGCCGGGAAGACAATCTCGAAGTGAAGGGTCCATACGCGGGCCATACGCGGCAAGGTTTCGTTCAAATAGGCGAGCAGGGCCGCGCGATCCGCGCCTTCAAGCGCCATCCCTTCCCAAAAACCTACCTCCTGCTGGATGGCCGGCAGCCAGCGCTTCTCCCAGCTTTCTTGCAACTGGTCTGCCGCCTGTTGTAAGCGAGAAAAGGTTTCGGCGTTGCCCTTCGCCATCACTTTTGCCATCATTCTGTCCATCAGACCGGGCGCTAGCCGCTGCAAGCCACCCATCAGCCGCTGAACGGGTTCGGGCGGCAGACCCGCCGGGGCGATAGCTGAGAAGGAATAGGCGTTGATGTGGCGCATCTCCATACGGATGGGCATGGCATATTGTTCGGCGGCAGCGCCAAAACCCGTGGCCAAGACTGTGTGTGAAAGCGAGACCGTCAGCGTGGGCACAACTTCGCCGCTGTGTACCCGGTCGAAGTTCCACATCCGTTTGGCATCCTGGGGATTCTCCCAAGTCACAGGGAAATCGGGGGGCAGAGGAATCGGGCTGCCTGGTTTGGGGCGAGCAGACGCATTCTGTGTACTCACTGGGTTTCTCCTGTCTAATTTTCTGGATGTTCTGGTCTGGGCGCAATGCCAAAGGCGAAAAGAGTGGAAAGGAGCGCTGATAGCGTCACCAGCACAAAGACCGCGCCGAAACGATAGTCACCGGCCGCGCTGCCCAGCAACACCGGCAACAGGCTGGCCCCGGTGATGCTGCCCAGATAGCGGCTGGTGGAGTAGACGCCCGCGGCCACGCCCGTCTGCGCCGGAGGCACAGCCTCGATGGCCGCGGTATGCATCCCCGCGCCGGACAGCCCCATTCCAATGCCCGTCAAGCCCAGGCAGGCGAGGAGCAGCGGCAGGGATGGATCGCCGTGGGTGAAGGTGAGGGGGGATAGCCCCACGACAGCCAGGGCCAGACCCAGCGCCACCGGTCGCCGCCGCCCCCAGCGATCCGCCAGCCGGCCACCCACTGGGGCCATCAGCAGCATTGCGCCGGACATCGCCGCCAGCGCGTAGCCGGTGTGGGCGCTGTCCCAGCCGAGCTGTTGGGTAAGCAGCAGAGGCACGGCCAGCAGCGTGACGTACATCGCCAGGTTGCTGGTGGCCACAGTGGCGTTGGCCGCGGCAAAGGAGCGGGAGCGAAAGAGACGGGGCGGCAGCACCGCGTCGGCGCGGCGGCTCTCGTAGAGGGCAAAGAGCGCCAGGAGCAGACCAAAACCGGCCAGCACAAGCAGCGTCTGACCGTTCAAGAGCAGTCCACTCTTGCGCTGCGCGGAAAACCACCAGGCCAGACCGACCAGCAGGGCCGTCAGCCAGAGAGCGCCGGGCCAATCAAAGCTGCGGCTGCGCTGGCGGGTTGCGCCGTGCGCGGGGATCGCCCACCAACCGATGAGCAACGCGGGCACAACCAGCGCGATGTTGGCTGTGAAAATCATCTGCCAGCCGCCAAATCCCACCAACAGCCCACCCAACGGTGGCCCTGCGGCCGCGGCCAACCCGGCGGCCGCGCCGATCATCCCAAACTGGCGTCCGCGTTGCTCGGCGGGGATGACATCGCGCAGCAGGGCCATGCCGTTGGGCAGAGCCACAGCCGCGGCAATTGCCTGCTGCACGCGGAAGAAAGTGAGCAATCCCAGCGAAGGGGACAATGCCGCGCCGAGTGAGGCCAGAGCGAAATAGATCAGCCCGCCCAGCACCAGACGGCGGCGACCCCACTGGTCGCCCAGTTTACCGGCTACGGGTTGGACGGAGGCCATCGTAAGCAGATAGGCGGTGACCAGCCAGCCTGCCGCGGCCACGTCGGCATGAAACGCACTCATAATTTCCGGCAGCGCCACGGCAATCATTGTGGAATTGAGGGGGGCCAGCATTGTGGTCAAGGCAATGGCGGCGATGAGGAGGGTTTGCGACGAAGGGGTTCGGATCATTCGTTCTCCGCGTCAATACCAAGAAAAAGCATCCAAGCAAGCCTCAGCCACCGCCCGGTATCTCGTAGCCATAGCGCCGCATGGCCGCTTCCAGAAAGTCGAAATAGTGGTCGCCGTCGTCGCTGCGCCAGCGACCCACCGCATCGCCTTTGGTGGCAATACGCGCCAGGGGGAAACCCAAGAACTCTTCCAGCCGGGCGACGGTTTTCTCCTGATCCAGCACAAAATCCTCCATACGCACCTCCAGCCAATGCGCGGGTTTGGGTGTGGACTGTACCAGTTTGTCCTGGTACAGCCACGAAATCGCCCGGCGCTCCCGCTCGTTTTCTGTGGAGGGGTATTCAATGCCGAACTCGGCCAGATCGTCGGTCTTATGGCGGGCCAGGATGCTGTCGCAGGGGTTGCGCACCCAGAAGATATAGCGAATCTCTGGGAACATTCGCACAATCCAGGGAAAGGCCAGCGTCGTTTCGGGGATTTTCCAACCCTTGCGCGGTGCGGGTGCAGCTAGGACGCTCTGCAAATAGCCGTGGATCAGCGCGCTGAATTCGTCCGGGATGGGCATTGTGTGGAGAGTAGAGAAGTCCCATTCCAGCCCGCCCAGCCAACGCACATAACGGGCCAGCACCCGGCAGGCGTCGTACATCTGATCCGGCGGCAGCAGATCGCTGGAACGGTTGAGGGGGTGGCCCAGATAGACGCCGCTGGCAAGGAGAGTCTGGGCCATTGCTCTGGTAGCGCCGTGGCCGCGTCCGATGATTGTGATGGGGGGCATAGGATTAGTTGATTGGTTGATTGGGTGGATGACTCGTATTGCGTAAGGTGGCAGAGCCACGATTTGCGTGCGAAAACGTGAAGACGTGAAACGTGAGAGTACGTCACATAAACTCACGTTTCACGTTTCAGATGCTTGGCCGACCGACTAACGCTTGTGCGTTAGTTCCTCGCTGGTACGGAG
>CAMDEX010000111.1 GCA_945897075.1 Litorilinea aerophila | reverse complement strand
GGGCCACCCGCTGCTGCTGGCCGCCAGAGAGGGAGCTGGTGCGGGCGTAGAGCTTCTCGGCGATGCCCACCTGCCCCAGCGCGGCCGCGGCCCGCTGTCGCTCCAACGGCCAGAGCAGGGAAAAAATCGCCTTCCCCAGGGACCAGCGCCCCAGATGACCGGCGTTGACGTTGTGGATCACCGGCAGGCTCTCCACCAGTTGATACTGCTGATAGATTGTGCCGATGCGCCGCTGAATGGCCCTCCGCTCTTTGGGGCTCAACCCGGCCAGAGAACGGCCCAACGCCCTCACTTCGCCCTGGCTGGGGGCAAGACTGCCGTTGAGCAGACCGAGCAGCGTGCTTTTGCCCGCGCCGCTCGGTCCGATCAACACCACCCGTTCCCCTGGCGCAACAGTCAGGCTCACATCTTCCAGCGCGGAAAAGTCGCCGAAGCATTTGCTCACACCGGCCAGGGCAAAGACTGGCTGCGTCATTGGGTAACAATCAATCCTGTTTCCCGGCCAATCTGCTCGATGGCCGCGTAGTTTTCATCGCTGGTGGGGATGAATTTCTGCGCACCGAAAAGATCCAGAATCTCTTTGTGGGCGGCCACCGACGAATCCAGGGCCAAGAGCGCGGCTTGGATTTTTTCCGCCATATCAGCGCCGTAGCGTTCGACGACAGCGGGGTTCAGCACCCAGTGATAGTCGTAGTAGCCGGGTGTGGTGTAAAAGACGGCCACCTTCGATTCGTCCACTTTGCCGTCGGCTAGCCGCGCCTTCCAGACTTGGAAATTGAGCGCGCCGGCCTCGAACGCGCCGGCTGTCACCAGTTCAATCGTCTTGTCGTGGGAACCGGAGAAGCCGGGTTCTCCTTTGAAATCGCCCAGAGTGACACCCGCCTCTTGCAGAAAGTATTGGGGCATCAGCCGCCCAGAGGTGGACGATTCGCTGCCGAAGGTAAATGTGCGCCCCTTCAAGTCTTCCAGCGAGGCAATGCCGCCGGCCGGGTTGGCAATAAAAACGCTCATAAAATTTGGATCAATATCCCGCTGGGCAATGGCGTGCGCGCCTGGTGTCTGCAGACGGGCCTGCACACCGGTCAGCCCGCCGTACCAGACCAGATCGAGATCGCCGACTTTGAAGCCCGTGACAGAGGCGGCGTAGTCAGTCACCGGTTTGTAGATGACGGGAATGCCCAATTCAGCGGAGAGATAGTCCACCAGCGCGCCATAGAGCCGCTGTAACTTTTCCGGGTCTTGATCCGGGATGGCGGAGACGATCAGCGGTGGCTGGCTGCTGGCGGCCTGGGGTGGCGGCGGCGCAGCGCAGGCGGAAAGCAACAACAGGGCAATCAACAGAAATGGGATGAGTTTGGACATTTGGATTTCCTCGTTTGAAAGTAACTAGAAAAAAGGACGTTCTTTCGTTAACCTGTGTGAGGTGTGAAACGTGAGAAGATGCGGGCGATCTCACGTTTCACACCTCACACATCACTTTTTACACAACAATCGTCGTGCAGACATTCCTACTGCGCACCAGATCCAGCGCTGGTGCGGCTTCCCAGGCTAGCTTCATCTCTTCGCCCCGCTCCCACGGGCAATACTCGTCGTGGGCGTCGAGTTCGTGGTTGAGGGCGCGGCGGCTGGCGCAGCCGCCCTGACAGGGACAGTTGGCCGCGTGGGCCGGGGTGGCGATGGCCTGCTGGAAATAGGCGTGTTCCAGAATGCGCTCGCCCTTCTCCGGCAGGTCGGCCACCGTGTAGGGGGCCGGGGCAGCCACCGGCCAGTAGACGCAGGGGATGATGCGCCCGCGCATATCAAAGCGGATGCTGTTGCGGCCACAGGGCGACTCCACATCGGGCAGCCCCATCGCCGCGCGCACAAGCGGCTCGCTGCAACTGACCACTTTTCCGGCAGAAAAGAGTCGCTGGTAGGCTTCCCAGAACTGCGCGTAGGTCAGCCGGTAGAGGTCTGTGCGCACGGCCTGGTAGACATTCACGCGCAGGTTGGCCCCCACCGAGCGGGCCAGCCCCACCATCCCGTCCATCTGGCTGTAGTTGGTGGTCATCAGCGTCGCCAGAATCGAGACCGATTTGCCGCGCTGGTGGCAGCGTTCGATGGCCGCGTGTACCAACGCCCAGTTGCCCGGCCCGCGCATCCCGTCCTGCTGGGCCGCGCTGGGATAGTCAATCGAGACTTCCAGATCGTTGAACATCCCCAGCAGTTCGTCGCTCATCGCGGTCAGGCTGTGGCCGTTGGAGGCGATGCTCAGCTTCACCCCCCGCCCGTGCAGATAGCGGACGATCTCCTCGAACTGAGGATGCAGGATATTCTCGCCCGTGCCCATGCCCATACTGCCCACGGGCAAGCTTTCGCAGATGGTTTTGATCTGCTCCAACGGCACCGCGTCGATGCGGTCTGTGGGGCGATAGCAGTGGGCGCAGGCTAAATTACAGGCGTTTGTCAGGCCGATGCCGACAGAATAGGCCATTCTCTCCTCCTTATACGAATAGGACGCAGGTTTTTATGATTTGGATTGGGTTTCGCAGATAAGAATGGAACGCGGATGACGCGGAAAGGACAGATTGACGCGGATAAAAGAAGGAGACGGATTTGCAGGATTGCCACGGATTCTTATCCGTAAATTCTGTCATCCGTCTTCTCCCCTCCGAACAACGACGATGTATTCATTGATCGACGCAAAGAAAAGCCCTGCGGTCAGACGGCTGTCCAGTTCGCCCACCCAACTGTCGTATTCGGATTGGGTGATGACGCCGTTCTGCCGGGCCAGATCACCGGCACGGCGGATGCTGCCGAAGTGGGTTGTCGTTGCGTCCCGCCCGACGGTGACGAGTACATGCGCGTCGGCGCTGGCCCAGCCCGCGGCCAGACAGCGCGCCACCACCTGGCGGCCCATCCAATTGTTGCCGTCCACCGTGTCTGTGCGCCAGTCGAGGATGCGCCGGGTCAACGCCCGATCGCTGTGATCGAGCGCCACTGTGCCCCAATCGCATTCCAAAATCGCCAGCCTGCCACCGGGCCGCACCACCCGGCGCAGCTCCACAAGCGTCTCGTGGGGATTGTCCACGTGCATCAGCGTGCGCGCCATCGCTGCGCCGTCGAAGCTGTCATCCGGAAAAGGAAGTGGCGCGCCGTCGCTCTGTTCGTAGCGCAGATGAGCCGGGCCGCCGCAGGAGCGGGCAAAGTCCAGCATCACCCGGCTGATGTCTGCACCGACGACCTCGCCCGTTTCCCCCACCAGCGGGGCCAGGCGGCGGGCAATCACACCCGTTCCACATCCGAAGTCGAGCAGCCGCGCGCCAGACTGGGGCGACAGGGCATCCACCAGTGTACTGTGGGCCTGGCGCTGGTCGGGGATGTCGGACCGACCATTGATAAACTGGGCCAGGGACAACGCTTCTTCGGGTGGCAGACGATCCGGGTCGATCCAGGGATTTTTCATTGGTTTTGCCAGGCATAGCGAAAGGTGACGCGCAAGATGCGGTAAGCGGCGAAGAGAGTACCCTTCACTGTCCCGCCCACTTTGGACTCACCCGCGCTGCGCGGGCGGTAGGAGACCGGCACTTCGATGATCGTTGCCCCCCGGCGGGCGCTCTTCACCATCATTTCCACGGGCCAGCCGTAGGTATGCTCGCGCATATCCAGCGTGTGCAGAAATTCCCGCCGAACAGCCCGGTATGGCCCCAAATCGGTCAGCGCCAGCCCGTAGAGGCGGCCCAGCAGCCAGGCTACCAGCCGGTTGCCGAAGAGTTGGTGGGACGGCATCGCGCCGGGCGTCATACCGCCGCGTAGACGTGTACCCAACACCAGATCGGCCGCGCCGCTGTGGAGAGGCGCAAGCAGCGCGGGCAGTTCGGCGGGTGCAAAGCTGCCGTCACCGTCCATAAAGACGAGCAGATCGCCCGTGGCAGCCTGCACACCGGCCGCGCAGGCATAGCCGTAGCCCCGCCGCGGCTCCGTCACCACCCGCGCCCCGGCGGCCTGTGCCGCGCCAGCCGTGCCATCGGTGGAGCCGTTATCCACAACGATCACCTCGTGTACCGCGCCGTGCGGGATTTCGGCCAGCAGCGGGCCAATACTGCCCGCTTCGTTGAGCGCGGGGATGATCAGTGAACTTTTCACAGGCCACCATCCGTGGCGAACCAGGCGCGGGTGGCGACGGCCACGACGGGCGGCAGATGGCGCAATTCCTGACGCAGCCGTTCCAGCTCGGCGGCGGTGTCCACATCGTACCAGGTGGGCAGCAGCGCCACGCGCAACCCCAGTTCTTGCGCAATCGCCAGGCTGTCGGCCAAGACCCGGGGCGTACTCATCTCCACTTCGCGCAGGAGGCGGGGCTGGCGACGGGAGAGACCGACCAGATAATAGCCGCCGTCATCGCAGGGGCCAAAGACCACATCCGCGCCCGCTTGCAGATGGGCGAAGGCGGCGGCCACATAGGCGGCAGGAAGGGTGGGGCTGTCGCTGTCCATCACCACTGCGTGGGTTGCGCCGTTGCCCAGTGCGTGGCCGAGCAGATTGTCCAGGCGTGCGCCCAGGTCGTCGCCCCGCTGGGGGAAAAGGCGGAAGTCCGGGGCCAGACGCTCAAAGTAGGCTTCCTCCCCCTCCGGCAGATAGACAATCGCCCGCTCCTCTGATTCGACCGCGCGCATAATCGCCAGAGTGTCGCGCAAAAAACACTCGTAGAGCGCGGCAGCCTGCTCCCCGCGCAGGGGCGGGCAGAGACGGGTTTTGGTCTGCCCGGCGGCGGGGCGTTTGGCGACAACAGCCAGAAAGCGCATAGAGGTCAGGTCAGCGCTTGAATGATTCGGGGTAGCCAGCCATCCCGGTTGGCGAAATGGCGGCGCAGCGCAGCGTCCAGCCCCAGCCAACGGCCCGGCGCAATCCCCAGCAGGACAAGCGAGAGCAGGACAATCGAGCCGTAGGCCCACTCCCATTCGTAGGGGCGGGGGATATTGGCCAGCCCGATGAAGAGTTGGAGCGAGACGCCGATGGAGACAAGCGCGCCCAGCCGGGTGAACAAACCCAGCAGCATTGAGAGGAAAATCCAGAATTCGGCCAGCCAGATCAGCCATCCGAAAACGGCGATGCCCGGCTTCACCACACTGTCCAACAGCGCGGCGTTCATCTGGGCGATGGGTGTAATGTTGACACCGATGCGGGGCAGACCCGCGGGGCGCATATCTGCCACCAGCACCTCGCGGAAGTTGGGCGCATAGATCGTCTCCAGCCCCATCCAGTAGCAGAGACCGCCGCTGCCGTTGCCCTCCCAATAATTAGGCGCAGCCGCGGGGGTGGGAAAGGCGAAGTCGTTTGTGCAGCCGAAGGTGGGGGGCAGCTTCCAAAAGAGTTGGGTGAAGAAGAGATAGGCCAGTCCCAGACGACCCAACAGCAGGGCGAGATTGCGTAACTTCTCTTCCCAGCCCGGGACGACAACAACGGCGGACGATTGCATAGGGAGGCTCCTGTGGGATGAAAAATACAAAATTGTGACGATTGGTTGCGAATATAGGGTATGGCGTCTATCTGCTCTATCCATTACGCGATTGTGAACAAATTCTTACGTCGCGCGCAGACGGGCGGCGTGCAGGACGGCGATGACCGTCATCCCGTCGCGGATTTCGCTGCGGACGACCATTTCCAACACTTCGGCAAAGGGGAAAATGGCTACTTCAAAGAATTCGGTATCGTCCGGGGGCAGGGCAGACCGGGTGAGATCGTAGCCCAGGTAGAGATGGGCGATCTCGTGGCAGATGCTTTTGGATGTGTAGTAGGTGCTGATCGGCTCAAGACGCGCCGCGCTGTAGCCCACCTCCTCGCGCAGTTCGCGCAGGGCCGCTGCTTCCGGCGTCTCGCCCGCCTTGACGCCGCCGGTGGGCATCTCCCAGCGCTGGTTTTCGCCAAAGACGTAGCGGTATTGGCGCACCAATGCCACCCGATCCCCATCCACAAAGGGCAGCACGCCCACGCACTCGCCGAAATCAACAACGCCGTAGATTGTCGTGCGCCCATCGGGCATCTGCGCCACATCCTCGCGCAGGCTCATCCACTTGTTGGCATAGACGGGACGCGTAGACAGGGTCTTCCAGGGAGAGGGAGGCATAGGACAAACCCATTGCGACTGATGGAGAGAGAAAATAGCCTGCTTACAGACTAAACAATCGCCAGACAGAATATGTAATCATTCCCACATAGCGGCGGGCAATTGCAGGCCCGGTCATGCTATTGCGCGCTGTTTCTGCCTACGCCACACTCATCCCGCCGTCCACCAGATAGGACGCACCGGTGCAATAGCTGGCGTCGTCCGTGGCCAGGAAGGTGATGAGAGGGGCGATCTCGTCCGGTCGGCCCGCTCGCCCCAGCGGGACTTGTGCAACGATGCGCGCGGCCCGGCCCGCGGCGTCCGGGTGGATGTCGTGGTTGGGCGTGCGTTCCAGCGCGCCGGGGCAGACCGCGTTGCAGCGGATGCCGTAACGGGCGTAATGCACCGCCACGTAGCGGTTCAACCCGATCAGCCCGTGCTTGCCCGACATGTAGGCGACGTTTGGCGACTTGCCGCTGAAGGCCGTCACCGACGCCACAATCACCACCGCGCCGCCGCTGCCCTGGGCCACCATCTGGGCCAGCCCGTATTTCAGCGTCAGATAGACGCCCCGGTAGTTCACGTCGTGGGTGCCATCCCAGACCTCTTCGGGGAGCGTATGGATTTCCCGGTCGGTTGTGTGCATCTGAATCCCCGCGTTGGGGACCAGCACATCCAGCCGTCCCCAGCGAGCCACTGTCTGTGCGACCGCAGCTTCCACGGAGACAGCCTGGGAGACATCCGTGGGAATGGCGATGGCGTCGTGGCCCGCGGCGAGCAGGGCTGCGGCCACCCCTTCCACACCCGCGGCGGGGATGCCTGTCACCGCCACCCGCGCCCCTTCGCCCGCCATGCGCCAGGCCGTCGCCTCGCCAATCCCGCTCCCCGCGCCGGTGATGAGTGCTACCTTGCCCTGCAATTTCATATACGTTTCCTTTCCCATACCACAAAAGCCATTTAGAACCACAAAGACACAAAGTCACAAAGGAAAAGCAAGACTCCTTTTTTCTTCTTTGTGTCTTTGTGTCTTGGTGGTTGAGGCGATTCCCGATCAGCCCCTGGCGCGCAGATAGGCCAGACTCTGCTCAATGCGGCCCAACGCATCTTCCCCACCCCGGAACTCGAAGCAGTAGATCACCCGCTGGGGCAGGCTGTCCAGGCTGGCGAAGATAGCATCCAGAGGCAGCAGACCCGCGCCGAGAAAAGTGGGGGCGTCCGCCGGGTTGCCAGTCTGGTCTTTCAGATGGCTGGAGACGATGCGCCCGGCCAGGGCCGCCACGGCCGCGGGCACGTCCTGGCCGTGCAAACTGTAGTTGCCCATATCGAAATTCGTCATCAGCGCCGGGATGCGGGCCAGGCAGCTCTGGATTTCGGCCAGTGTGCCGCCTGGGGTGCGGGCGTAATTTTCCAGGGCGATGACGACGCCCTTTTGCGCCGCGTAGTCGGCAATCGCCTGCCCCGCAGCCCAGCCCGCGTCGTCACCCGGGGCGGGGTGCTGGCCGGGGAAGAAGCGGATGATGGGCGATCCCAACGCTGCCGCTGCGTCAATGTCCCCGCGCTGGGTGGCGGTGTCTGTGTCGAAAAGAGTGGCGAAGGTGGCGTAGGTGATGAGCAGCCCTTTCTCCTCGCCCCGTCGCCGGGCTGCGTTCAATTCCGACTGCCAGCCGGGCCAAAGCTCCCGGCGCAGCTCCACGCCATCCGCACCCGTCTGGCTGGCTACGTCAATCACATCAAAAACGGTCAGCGCGCCCGACTTCAGCGCGTCCTCAAACTGCATCACAGAGATCAAAACTGGTCGTTCAGCGCTCACTGCTTGGCTCCTTTGGCTCAAAATCCTTTGGCTGAAAATAAGGACACGGATTGACACGGATTTTCAGGATGCGCACGGCGATGTCCTGAGCCTGCGCCGTCCTGAGCCTGTCGAAGGGTCGAAGGGATTCAATCTGCGAAATCTGCGTCCTCTATTCTTGGTGTCTTTGTGTCTTTGTGGTTCTGCTCTTGCTTTGGGTTAAATCTCCACCCGCCGCCCCTGCTCTGCGGACAAATAGGCGGCGTAGACCACCCGCGTCACCTCCAACCCCAGGCGGCCATCCGAACGGGCCGGGCGATTCTCGGCCACGGCCGCCACAAAATCCTGGCACATCGCAAGCTGGCCCGAACTCCAGTCTTCATTGGGCAGGGGTGTACTCCACCCCGCACTGGTACTTGCCTTCTCCATCAGATAGGCGTTGCCCAGCACCGACGCGTCTGGGCTGTAGGTTTGCAACAGATCGTGGGGGCTGAGGTTGCACTTGAACTGGCCGTTGGAGAGGAATATCTCCAGACGGCTCTCCATCCCGCCCAGCACCGCGTCCGAGGCGTAGACGACGCCCCGGCTGCTGTCATCAAAGGTGAGGATGAGCGCCGCCCAATTCTCCACATCCTGCCAGCCGCGCACAATCCAATTTTTCTCTGCATCGGCCACCGCAGCAATTTTCGACAGATCGCCCACCTCAGCGCTCACCGACACTGGGCGAATGGGTGCGCCGTTGCGCGCCAGTCCCTCCTGCTGCTTTAAGTAGAGCATCGCGCCGATGGGGTGGCTGCCCAGACGCACCAGCGCGCCGCCGCCGGTATAGCGCCAGATTTTGGAGAAGGGCGAGTGGGAGCCGTTGTGACATTCGCCGCCGCGCATCTCCAGGATGACCCCGCGGCTGTGGGCGATCAGACCGGCGGCCCGGCTGATGGCGGGGGCATAGACCCAATTCTCCCCGTACATCAGATGGACGTCCCCCCGTTCGGTGGCGGCCACCATCGCCACCGCATCCATCGTAGCCACGGCCAGCATCTGTGCGCGGGACTGGTCGGAAACGTCGGCGTCCGTGGCATTCGCCGCCAAATCCTGGCCGACGTAGGCGGTAAGGGGTTTGGTGCAGATGACGTGCTTGCCCGCGGCCGCGGCGGCTTCGGTCAGCGGCCGGTGCAGGTGGTTGGGCACGCAGAGGTCCACCGCATCCACATCGGGCAGGGCGAGGAGTTCGCGGTAGTCGGTGAAGACGCGGGGAATCGCGTGGCGGTCAGCGTAGGCCGCGGCCCGTTCCGATGTGCGCGCAGCCACCGCCACAATCTGCACATCATAGCCGTGGACCTGGGCGTAGCAGCGGGCGCGCGTCTCGGCCAGAAAGCCAGCGCCGATCATTCCAATACGGACGGATGTACGTGGGGTCATTGATGCCTCCGAAAAGAAGTTCACGGGTTTTCATGGAATCATAGGGATTGACACGGATTCAGAAAAGAACGCGGATTGAGCAGATTGGGGCATATCAACAAAAATCCGCCTTGATCCGCCCAATCCGTAAATTTCGCGTTCTATCATGTACCTTTTCAGTCAAGTTGACAAAAAAGGCAAAGGTTGTTAGGATAGTGCCAGACGTATCTCGCTACGTTTGCTGTACACGCAATACGAATAGTTTCCTCATCACCCCGTGAGTGGCTTTGTGCCGAATTCGTATCGTATCCCTCTTTGTAGTCCAGGCCCCGCGCATGGAATAGGGCGCAAATTTTATGTTGTTTCAAATTTTATGCCCATGCGAACTTATCGTGCGATGACTCCCAACCATCCCAGGAGCCGGTCTCAATGGCAAAATTGCTAGAAGTCTCGAATCTCAAGACCCAGTTTTTTACCCAGGACGGGATCGTCCACGCGGTCAACGGTATCTCCTATCAAGTCGGTCAAGGAGAGACGTTGGCCATTGTGGGCGAATCCGGCAGCGGCAAAAGCGTCGGTGTGATGTCGCTGATTCGCTTAATCCCGGAGCCGCCGGGAAAAATTGTGGATGGGCAGGTACTATTTGACGGGCAAGACCTGCTCAAACTCTCGGAAAATGATTTACGCAGCGTACGCGGCAACCGCATCGCGATGATCTTCCAGGACCCGATGACTTCCCTCAATCCAGTGTTGACCATCGGGCGGCAGATCACCGAAGCGCTGGAATTGCACCTGCATATGGGGCGCGATGAAAGCCGCAAGCGGGCGATTGAGTTGCTGGAACTGGTGGGCATTCCCGGCGCGGCTTCGCGGCTGGACGACTACCCCCACCAATTCTCCGGCGGTATGCGCCAGCGTGTGATGATTGCTATGGGGTTGAGCTGTGATCCGCAACTGCTGATCGCCGATGAGCCGACCACCGCCCTGGACGTGACGATTCAGGCCCAAATTGTGGACCTGGTGGGGCGGCTGAAGAAAGAGTTGGGTATGGCAATTATCTGGATCACCCACGATCTCGGTGTGGTGGCTGGGATGGCTGACCGGGTAATTGTGATGTACTCCGGCTTTGTGGTGGAGGAAGCATCAGTGGCGGAACTCTACGCCCGACCCCGTCACCCCTACACACTGGGTCTGCTGCGTTCGATTCCTCGCTTGGACCTGGGCCGCCAGAAACGGCTGATCCCGATTGACGGTCTACCCCCAGATCTGCTCGACCCGCCCAGCCATTGTCCCTTTGCTCCCCGCTGCGTCTTCAACATTGAAAAGTGTTGGCAGGAAAACCCGACGCTGATGAGCGTAGGCGCAGATCACAAGACGGCCTGTTGGGTCGATATTTCAAACGTAGAAATTTACAACGCCAGCGCGGATTTGCAGAATGTCGAGGCCACCTCATGAGCGCAGCCACAATGAGCCAGCAAGCAACACAACCAGCCAGCAACAGCGCACACGAGGCGATTCTCGCGGTGCGTGGTCTAAAGATGTACTTTCCCATCACCAAAGGGATTATCATCCAGCGTCATGTGGGCAACATCAAAGCCGTAGACGGGCTGGACTTTGACCTCTACCGGGGCGAAACCCTGGGGTTGGTGGGCGAGTCCGGCTGTGGCAAGTCCACAACCGGGCGGGCGATTCTGCAACTCTACAAACCGACTGCCGGTTCGGTCCTCTTTGAAGGCAAAGAGTTGACGCAAATTAACAGCGGGGATCTGCGCCGGACGCGACGGCGCATGCAGATGATCTTCCAGGACCCCTACGCCTCGCTCAACCCGCGTATGACCGTCGGCAGTATTGTGGGCGAGCCGTTGGAAGTCCACAATATCGGCGACAACCGCAAGGAACGCCAGGAGCGGGTGCAGGAGTTGCTCAAAATTGTGGGGCTAAACCCCTATTTCATCAACCGCTACCCCCACGAGTTTTCCGGCGGCCAGCGCCAGCGTATCGGCGTGGCCCGCGCCCTGGCCGTGAACCCCTCCTTTATCGTCTGCGACGAACCCATCTCCGCCCTGGATGTCTCGATTCAGGCCCAGGTCATCAACCTGTTGGAAGATTTGCAGCAGGAGTTTGGGCTGACCTATCTCTTCATCGCCCACGACCTTTCGGTGGTGCGCCACATCTCCGACCGCATTGCGGTGATGTATCTGGGCAAAATTGTCGAGTTGGCGGATCGGGATGAACTCTACGCCAACCCCTTGCACCCCTATACACAGGCTCTGCTCTCGGCCGTGCCCATCCCCGACCCCGCCATCGAAAAGAAGCGCCAACGCATTATTCTTGAAGGTGATGTGCCCAGCCCGGCCAACCCGCCCAAAGGCTGCAATTTCAGCACGCGCTGCCCGCGCGTAATGGACATCTGCCGCCAGACCGACCCAGAGTTCAGAGAGACGAGTAACGGTCATTTCGTGGCCTGTTTCCTCTACGAATAAGTTTGTTGTATGCCGTCAACCTCATTGGTTGGCGGTTTTTGCTCTATCGTTTCAAAGGAGAGTTCTATGTTACGATATCTCAGAAGTTACACCCTATTGGGGCTGCTGGTCATCTTCTCGATGATTTTGGCCGCCTGCCCAGCACCAGCTCCGGCTGGCGGTGGCGAGGCGAGCGCACCGTCCGCTGCCACCGCAGCCCCTGCGGCCGAAGCGCCCGCCGCCGAAGCCGCGGCCGCCCCCAAAGTCCTACGTGTCAATCTGGCTACTTTCCCGGATATTCTGGATCCTCAAAAGAGTTCTTTCTCGAATGAGATTGCCAACCTGACGCTGGTCTACGAAGGGCTGACCCGGCAGGATGCTGCCTTGGATACTGTGCCAGCCGCGGCTGAATCCTGGACCTACAATGACGACGCCAGCCAACTCGTCTTTACCCTGCGCGATGGGTTGAAGTATAGCGACGGCTCGGTGCTGAACGCGGCGCGCTTCGCCTATTCCATCGGGCGCAACATTGACCCAACGACCGCGGGCGAATACGCTGCGATCACCGACGAGATTCTGGGCGCGCCGGAATGGCGCGCTTGTGGCGAGGATGCTGCTGCCTGTGAGACGGCCAAAGCCCAGGTGATGGAGAGCGTGATGGCTTCCCACAGCGATGGCGCAGCCTGCGCGGGCTACGACGACGCCGCCTGCAATACGCTAACCCTACAATTCTCCAAAGCGGCCCCCTATTTCCATGTGGTGATGTCACTCTGGGTCACTTTCCCGGCCAAAGAAGAACTGATCACAGCCGCGGGCGAGAACTGGTGGAGCGACGCCGCCAACCACCTGGGCAACGGCCCCTTTGTGATGGAGACTTTGGAACAGGGCGTGCGCACGGTCTATACACCGAACGCCAATTATTGGGGGACAGTGCCCCAGATTACCATTGACTTTGCTTACATCACCGACACTGCGGTGGCCTTTGAAGCCTACAAGAACAATGAGTTCGATATCATCACATTGGCCGCCGAAGACCTGGAAGTTGTCCAGGCCGATCCGGTCTTGAGTCTGGAAGCCAATATCTACCCCGGCTCCTGCACCTTTGCGGTGATGTTCCACCAGCTCAAAGAACCCTTCACCGACCCCAAAGTGCGCGAGGCATTTGCCTATGCCCTGGACCGCGAAGGTTGGGTGCAAGATGTATTGCGCGGTCTGGGCAGCCCGACGCTGACCTGGATTCCGCCAGGATACCCTGGCTATGACGCCGCCGAGAACCGCTGGGGATTTGACCCGGACGCGGCCAAACAGGCCATCGCCGACTCTTCCTATGGCAGCGTCGAGAATCTGCCCCCGATTACGCTGACCTTCTCTGACACGCCGCGCAACCGCACGCGCAATGAGTGGCTGGCTGCCAAGTTCGCCGAGGTGCTGGGTGTCCAAGCTACCCTGGATCCGGTGGAATCAACCACCTACACCGCTTTGACCAAAGACATCAACACCGCACCCCAGATGTTCATCCTGGGCTGGTGCGCCGACTATCCGGATCCGCAGAACTGGTTGAGCGTCTATTGGAAGACAGGTGCCTTTGGCGAACGTATCGGCTACAGCAACCCGGATCTTGACGCTCTGCTCACCCAAGCAGACACGGAATTGGACCCGGCCACGCGCGCCGATCTCTATGCCCAGGCCCAGCGTCTGCTGACCGACAACGCGCCGGTGGCCTTCATGTGGAACAATGTGAATGCGCGTATGATCAAACCCTGGGTCACTGGCATTGTCAAGACACCCCAGGATTCCTCCTGGCCCGGCGCAATTTCGCCGTGGACAATTGACATTGATACCTCGATGCAATCCAAATAGCAGTAGCGCTCGGTCACGTTCGTTATAGCTTTGTTCAGGTGGTGCGGAGCGCTGGTAGTCTGCGTTGCGCACCACCTGCGCATTTATGCCCTAGCAATTTGCGTGCAAATGAGATATTGTCACGCCAAATATCTTTTGCGCAGGCAATCCCTTGCGTTGTTGCGATCAGCGGAGAACATTGGCACCTATGCTCACTTATCTTTTGCGCCGCTTTGTGTGGATGATTCCTGTCTTGCTGGTGGTAACTCTCATCACCTTTACGCTGATGCACCTCACCCCCGGCGGCCCCTGGGATCGGGATCCCAACCGCCGTCAGGTGGACGCCACTACCCAGGCGATGCTCGACAAGAAGTTTGGCTTGGACAAACCGCTCTTCTTAAATTTCGAGAGCAGCAATTTCTTCGATAGCCAATTTTTCAATTATGTCTGGGGTGCCATGCAGGGCGATTTGGGGCCTTCTTATCGGCAGCGGGGACGGATGGTACAGGATGTACTCTTCGAGCCGCCCAAAGGCAAACCCTTGTGGGACAGCCACTTTGGCTACTCCGTGCGCCTGGGGCTGTTGGCATTGGCTTTGGCGACTCTCTTTGGGATTCCTTTTGGGGTGCTGGCCTCGCTCAGACGCAATTCATTGGTTGACTACATTGCGCTCTTTACCTCAACTGTGGGTATTTCGGTGCCCAGTTTTGTATTGGCGATCTTTCTCATTATTTTGCTGGCTGGCAAGCTGAATATCCTCAAGATCATCCAACGGGATTGGAGCAGCCCCGCGGCTTGGCTTGTGCCCGCGGTCGTACTCGGTTTCGGCACATTTGCCTATGTCACCCGTCTGACCCGCTCGTCGCTGCTGGAAGTGATGAGCCAGGATTACATCCGCACGGCCAAAGCCAAAGGGCTGGGGGACCGCGTCATTATTGTGCGCCATATGCTGCGCAATGCGATGATCCCCGTTATGACCATTCTGGGGCCGGCCCTGGCGGGGCTGGTCACTGGCTCGTTCATCATCGAAACGATGTTTGGCTTTCCTGGCAGCGGGCGCGAGTATGTGCTGGCCATCGGCAGTCGGGACTATTCGATGATTATGGGAACAACGCTGATCTATGCCGTCCTTATTGTCCTGGGCAATCTGACGGTGGACATACTGTACGGTTTTCTCGATCCCCGGATCAAAGTAAAGTAAAGTGAGGTGGCATGATGGCGGTCAGCACTACACAGAAGGTAGACCAGTCGGTTCTGCTCTTGCAAGAAACGTTGAGGATTGGTGCAGAACGCCCTTCGCGCTCGCTCTGGTATGATGCCTGGGTGCGGCTGCTGCGCAACAAGGCAGCCGTGGGCGGGGCCGTTGTGATTCTGCTTTTCATTGGGATTGCCATCTTTGCGCCGCAGATTGCGCCCCACAATCCGCTGCAGCTTAACAGTGGCAAAGGCTTCCTGCCGCCGGTGTGGGTGGAAAAGTCGATCACCAATAAGACAGGCGTAGCCGAATTTCTTTTGGGTACCGACAGCCTGGGACGTGACGTACTCAGCCGCATCATCTACGGAGCGCGCGTTTCGATGGTTGTCGGCTTTGTGCCCACCACCATCATTATTCTGATGGGCGTCACCGTCGGGCTGATCGCTGGCTACCGGGGCGGCACCATAGACAATCTGCTGATGCGCTTTACAGATGTGGTCTATGCCTTCCCCGACCTGCTCTTCTTTATTATCGTGATGACGGCCTTGCGCAACACACCCATCGGGCAGTTTTTCAATGGGTTGTTTCTGCTCTTTGTGGCCCTGGCGATTGTCAGTTGGGTGGGGGTGGCGCGTCTGGTGCGTGGCGAGGTGCTGGCATTGAAGGAAAAAGACTTCGTGCTGGCCGCGCGATCGGTGGGGGTGAGCCATGGCCGTATTATGTGGCGGCACATTCTGCCCAATTCCCTGGGGCCGATTATTGTGGCGATGGCCTTTTTGGTGCCCGGCGCGATCATCACCGAAGCGATTCTGGGCTATCTGGGGCTGGGCTTGCGCCCCTCCACCGACCCGACAGATATTTTTATCACCAGTTGGGGATCGATGCTTTTGGACGGACAGACGGCCATCAACAACCAGCCCTGGCTGCTGCTCTCCCCCGCCATTTGCGTAGCGCTGGTGGTGCTTTCGTTCAACTTCCTGGGCGACGGTCTGCGCGATGCCCTCGATCCCCGTCTGCGCGATTAAGGATAGGGACGCAGACTTTTATGATCTGGCTTGATCTGTCAATGTTGCCCTGCGGCAATTTTGACAGATACGCGTAATAGGGTAGGATAGCTTGTAACTTGCGCGCAGAGCAGCCAATCCCCCGGCTGTGATGCAAGCAGATTTTTAGTAACTTTCGTATTTCTGTTCACCAAAGGAGATGAATATGCACTACACCAAGAAATGGCTGACTCTGGTCGGTGTCTTGACGGTGCTGGCCTTCGTGCTGGCTGCCTGTCCTGCCCAACCCGCAGGCCAAACCCAGATCGTCGAAGTGACCCGCGAGGTCGAAAAAATTGTCGAGAAAGAAGTACAGGTTGAGGTCACCAAGGAAGTCGAGAAGATTGTCGAAGTCGCGGTGGAAGACTACACCACCCCCCACCCCATCCTGAGCGACATTGTGGTGCGCCAGGCGATTGCTCAGTGCATCAACCGGGACGAGCTGATCGCCTCCGTCTACCCCTATGTGGCGGACGATGTGAAGGCCACCCTGCGTATGGACACATTTATTCCTAAGAGCCATTGGGCCTACAGCGGTCCCTACACGGATTATGCCTATGACCCGGCTGCGGCCAGCGCAGCCCTGGAAGCGGCCGGCTGGGTGGATGCCGATGGCGATGGCGTGCGCGAGAAAGATGGCAACTCGCTTTCTCTCAAGTTCACCACCACCACCGCCCAGTTCCGCCAGACCTGGGCCGCGGTGGCCGAGCAGAATCTGAAAGATTGCGGTATCCAGATCATCCGCCTGCACACTCCCGCCTCCTGGTGGTTCGGTGATACCACCGGTCTGGCGCGGCGCGACTTTGAGTTGGGTGCCTTCGCCTGGGTCGGTCAGACCAACCCCAGCGGTCGCACTCTCTACGCCTGCAACCAGATTCCTCTGCCCAGCAACAACTGGGAAGGGCAGAACGGCATGGGCTGGTGCAACGAAGAGGCCAGCCAGGCCATCGTCGCTGCCAACAACACGCTGGACCGGGCCGAGCGCATCGCCGCCTACGACATCGTGCAGAAGCATTTCTCGGCAGATATGGTTTCTCTGCCCCTCTTCCAGCGCGCCGAGGCCGAAGCCTGGAGTACCAATCTGCTCAACTTCCGAGCGGACCCCACCGAGTATAGCTCGGCCAACGCTGCGGAATGGGAACTGGCTGACGGCGGCGACACAATGGTTATCGGCTTCTCTCAGGAGCCGGCCAGTATGTTCAGCCTGCTCGAAAGTGCGGCTGTCCAACGCCAGGTCGCCCAAATGAGTCAGGGCATTCTCACCACCCAGTACAGCTATGACTACCAACCCGTCATGCAGGATGGTCTCTCCACCCTGGAAGCGGGTCTGGCTACCAATGAAATGGTGGAAGTCAAGGCCGGTGATATGGTCTACAACGTAGACGGCGAGCCGGAAACCCTGGCCGCTGGCACAAAGATCATTGTGGACGGTGAGACGATTGAGTATGATGGCTCCAGTGCGGTGATGTTGCCCCAACTGATTGTCACCTACAAGATCAAGCCCTTCACCTGGAGCGATGGTACAGCGGCCTCTGTGGGCGACATGGAACTGAGCCACAAGACCGACTGCGACAAGACCTCCGGTGCCACCGAATTCATCACCTGCGAGGCTATGCAGGGTGTGGAATTTGGCCCGGACCTGCAAGCTGTGGTGACTTATCTGCCCGGCTACCAGTCTCCCACCTACTTCATCAGCCCGATTGGTGTCTATCCGAGCCATCAGGTCTTGAGCGATGGCCGCAATCTGGCGGATGTGCCCGCAGTCGAATGGGCCACCCTGCCCGAAATCGCCGAGAAGCCGCTTAGCGCTGGTCCCTTTATGATCACCAACTGGGTCAAGGGTGAACGCATCGAGATGGAAGTCAACCCCTACTACGAGCCTGCGCCCAAAGTGCAGAAGGTAATCGTCGTCATCATCCCCGACACCAATCAGGCTGTGGCCCAGTTGTTGGCCGGTGATGTAGACTATCTGGAACGCGCTACCCTGGGTGGCGGTGATGCGGTGCAGACGGTTATCGACGCTGCGGCCGAAGGTAAAGTCAATGTGGAGATTATCCCCAGCCCGACCTGGGAACACATCGACATGAACCTGTACACCAAATAGTCTTGCTCCCTGTTCGTACCGTGCGCGAGGCAGGTGGCACTGTGAAACCACCGTCGAGTTGCGTTGTGTGACAACGAAAGCGGGTGGGCATTCCAAACCGAATGTTCCACCCGCTTTTGCTTTGTGATTTTTGATAAGAGGGGGACGCAGATTTTCATGATTTGGATTGATCTGCGCTAATCCATTTCAATCATGAAAATCTGCGTCCTCTCCTGAAATTGTGGATAATCGGGAGTTGAAATTATGACCAATTATCTGATCCGCCGTGTCATTCAGATGATCTTTGTGATCTTTCTGTCCGCAGGGGCCACTTTTGTTCTTTTCAACATTGCGCCGGGCGGGCCGCTGACTGGTTTGCAACAGCAGCAGCAGAAATTAACCCGGGAAGACATTGCGCGCATCAAAGCCAAATATGAGTTGGACCTTTACCTGCCTGTGCGCTTCTCCCGCTGGCTGATTGGCGTGCCATCCGGCCCAATCACTGTCGGCGGGCAGGAACTCTTTGCCAATATCCCCGTGGGTTGTTATCTGGTACGCGAGGAGCAGACGACGGATCGCAACGGCAATTCAGTCACCCGGCCTACCGGTTGTGATGATTTCGTCTATCTCTCCGAAATTCCTGAACTGCACCCGGCTGTGCGCAGCACACGGGGCATTTTGCGCGGCGACTTCGGCCAGTCTACGGTCGTCCGCCCCGGACGTCCGGTGTGGGACGAGCTAGTCAGCCGCCTGCCCGCCACATTGGAGCTGCTGATCACAGCGACGCTGCTTTCCCTCCTGATCGGTGTGCCGATTGGCATTTACAGCGCGGTCAACCAATACTCCCGCTTCGACTACTTCTTTACAACACTGGCCTTCATCGGCTCGTCCATGCCGGTCTTCTTCTTTGCCCTGCTGCTGATTCTGGTCTTCTCGGTCATGCCCGTCTTCCTGGTGGACACCATCCCGTGGATCCCGCGCCTACCCTCTGGTCTGCGCGAGGCTATGCGCGGCTACAGCATCGCCGAATGGCTGCCCCGCGTGGAGGCTGGTTCGCTCTGGGATCGGCTGCTCCATCTCTTTATGCCCCTGCTGGTGCTGACTTTCTTTCAAATGGCGGGCTGGAGCCGCTTTGTGCGGACTTCGATGCTGGAAGTATTGCGCCAGGACTACGTGCGTACAGCGCGGGCCAAAGGGCTGGTGGAGCGCGTCGTCATCTACAAGCATACCCTGCGCAACGCGCTGATCCCCTTTGTGACAATTCTGGTCTTGACGATTCCCGGCATCTTCAGCGGCGCGATTATCACAGAAACGGTCTTTGCCTGGCCGGGGATGGGCCGTCTCTACTTCGACGCCCTCAGCCGCAGCGACTGGCCGATTGCCCTGGCCTTTATCTTCATAACCGCTGTACTGACTGTTTTCGCGCTTCTGCTGGGCGATATTTTATACACAGTCGTCGATCCGCGCATCAAATACAAATGAGATTGGCGATTGGCGATTAGCGACTGGGGATCGGGCGATGTGCCTGCCCCAATCGCCGTTCGCCAGTCCCCGA
>CAMDEX010000110.1 GCA_945897075.1 Litorilinea aerophila | reverse complement strand
TTTTGACGAGGTTGTGAAAGCCTCGAAAATAACCGAAGATGGATATTTTGAACCAGTTTTGGGTCAATTTATCTGATAGAATGGCCTAGTTTTCGAGTAGAATGGCCTGGTTTGCGAGAACCAAATCCTTAACTTAATGACATTGAGTGGAGAGTAACAGCCAGGTGACCAGCCAGATCACTTCCTGCGACAGACGCCGCTGTTTCTTCCGCTTTCGGAAGAAATGAGAAAGATTGATTGCCATAAAAAACCCGCCGATCCTGAAAAGTAACTTCAACGCCATTGGGCGCAGAACTATTTTACCCCACATCACCGCTTCGGAACGTAAAGAAACCACCGGTTTGTTCCCGGGGTCTGGGGAGCGGCGATTGGGGAATAGGGATTGGGCGGGACGCTACTGTAGCCCCATCATTTCGGCGTCCAACTGTGCAAAGAAAGCAGACATAAAATCGTGGCGTTGCTGGCCGATGGCCCGCGCCGTGGCCGTGTGGAGAGTGGGCAGGAGGCGACGCAGTTTGTAAACAAACTCGTGGACGGGGGTGTACTCTGCGCCGCTGGGCTTGGCGTCGTCGGGTGGGGCAGCGTCCATAGGCTGATGCCAAAGACGGGTGTGGTGGCTGCCGCTGTGGGAGAAAGCCCGCGCCACCCCAATCGCGCCGATGCTGTCCAGCTTGTCGGCGTCGTAGAGACACTTGGCTTCCAGTGTAGCGGGTTGGATTGACTGATCCCGGAAGCGGTGCGAACGGATGCAATGCACGACATTCTCCACTTGGGCCACCGACATCCCCTGGCTGGTCAGATACTCGGCGGCGAAATCAGCAGCGGCCAAATGATGGGCCTTGCGCGTTGCCCCCGGTACGGGCACATCGTGGAGCAGAGCGGCGGCGCGCACCACAGCCACATCTGCGCCCTCTGCCCCAGCGATGGCTTCGCCTAGCCGGGTCACCCGCAGCACGTGGTCAAAGTCGTGGGCCGCGTCGCCTTCGGCATAGAGTTGGCGGATCAGGTGGATGACCAGGTCGTCAATCTGCATGGAATAGATGGCTGCTTTCAATGCTCGCCCCGTGTCTGGGCCTGGACCAGCGCGGTGTAGTAGCCGTCCGGGTTCTGCATCAGCGTTTCGTGGGTTCCCAGTTCCACTACCCGGCCCTGCTTCAGCACCACAATCTGGTCGGCTTTGCGGATGGTGGAGAGTCGATGGGCGATGACGATGGCCGTGCGGTTTGCCATCAGCCGGGCAAAGGCTTCCTGGATCAGCGCTTCCGTCTCGGTGTCCACGGCGGAGGTGGCTTCGTCCAGGACGAGGATGCGGGGATCGGCCAGGATGGCCCGGGCGATGGAGATCAACTGGCGCTGGCCGATGCTGAACTGCGCGCCCCGTTCGCTGGCGATGGTGCTGTAGCCGTCGCTCAATTTCATAATAAAATCGTGGCAGTTGGCCAGCTTGGCCGCGGCGATGACCTCCTCGTCCGTGGCGTCGGGCCGGCCATAGCGGATGTTGTGGGCCACTGTATCGGTGAAGATAAACGGCTCTTGCAGCACAACGCCGATCTGATCCCGCAAGGAGCGCTGGGTTACCGTGCGCAGGTCGTAGCCGTCCACTGTGATGCGCCCGCCGATCACATCGTAGAAGCGGCAGAGGAGGGAGGCAATCGTCGTCTTGCCGCTGCCCGTCTGCCCCACCAGCGCCACCAACTGGCCCGGCTCAATCGTCAGATTCACATCCCGCAGCACCCGTTTGGTCTCGTCGTAGCCGAAGTCCACATTTTCAAAGACCACCCGCCCGCTGATCCGGGGCAGCTTGACCGCGTCGGGTCGGTCCTGTACAGTCTGGCGGGCGTCCAGCAGTTGGAATACCTTCCCCGCCGAAGCCAGGGTGGCCTGCATCACTACATACAAATTGGTCAGGGTGCTGATGGGTCCCCACAGATTGTTGATGTAGGCGGTGAAGGCGACCAGTGTGCCGACGGTCAGCGCGTCCCCACCCAGCCCCAACTGATTGGCCGCCACGAAAAGGACAATCACCAGGGCGGCGCTGCGGGTAATCTCCACCAGTGGAGAGAACCAGGCCTGCAAACGGATGACGCCGATCCACTCAGTCACCACCCGGTCGTTGGCCTGGTGGAACTGGCCCAGATTGAACTCTTCCCGCACAAAGGCCTGAATCACCCGCATCCCCGCGATATTTTCGGCCAGGAAGATATTGAAGCGGGTCATATTTTCCCGCACCCGCTCCCAGCCATTGTAGAGCCGGGGGCGCATGTAGAGTCCCAGCACAGTCAGGATGGGCAGCATAAAGAGAGCAATGAGGGTCAGCACCGGATTGATGGCAAACATCAGCGCGACGACGATAATCCCCGACATCAGATCGTTGACGACATTTGCCAACTGATTGGTTAGAAAGTCGTTGAGGGTGTTGGCGTCGCCGATGAAGCGGGTCATCGTCTTGCCCACCGGTTCCCGCTCGTGGAAGGTGAAGGAGAGGTTGACTACGTGCTGGAACAACTGGTGGCGCAGGTCTACCAAAATGCTCAGGCTGACCCGCTGGATGAGCAGGGAACGGGCCAGCACTCCGAGCCAAACGAGCGAGTGGGCCACTGCGGCCAGGGCCAGGAGCGGCAGAAAGCCCTCCCGTTTGCCCACGGCGATGTGATCGTCGATGAGGATACGGTCAATATAGGGATAAAACTGGGAGATCGTCACGCAGATGGCATAGATAAGAAGCGTCACCGCCATCCGTCGCCGGTAGGGGCGCAGATAGCCAAAGAGACGACGCAATGACGCGCCCATAGGCGGCGGCGCGTCCATGTCCTGTATGACGATTGGTTTGACCAGAGAACGGAGCATTGGGTTGTCCTGGTGGCAGGTGGCAGGTGGCAGGTGGCAGGTGGCAGGTGGCAGGTGGCAGGTGGCAGGTGGCAGGTGGCAAGTGGCAAGTGGCAGGTGGCAAGTGGCAGGTGGCAGGTCTCGATTGTCACCTTCAACTTTCCACCTTCAACTTTCCACCTTCAACTTTCCACTTTCCACGCTTCTATACTTTCACACTCTCTATTACCGGTGCGGTCCCCAGAATATCTGTCACCGATTCGTGGGCGTTCATCTGCTGCATCTCCAGCACGTGGGCGTAGTAGCCCCCGGCCGCGGCCAGTTCGTCGTGGCTGCCGATTTCGACGATTTCGCCGTCGCGCAGGACGACGATACGGTCAGCCCGCTGGGCCGTCGCCAATCGGTGGGCGACGAGGATCGTCGTGCGCCCCTGCATCACTTCGCTGATGGCGGCCTGGAGCAGCCGTTCGGTCTGGGAATCCACCGCGGACATGGAATCGTCCAGAATCAGAATCCGGGGGTCCAGAAGCATAGCCCGAGCAATCGCTACCCGCTGGCGCTGGCCGCCGGACAGACCCACGCCCCGTTCGCCGATGTGGGTGTTGTAGCCCTCGGCCAGTTCGCTGATAAAGTCGTGGGCCTGGGCCAACTTCGCCACCCGCTCGATGTCGGCCTGGGTAGCGTCCGGGCGGCCAAAGGCGATATTCTCTCCAATTGTGGCGCTGAAGAGGAGGGTGTCCTGGGAGACCATCCCGATCTGGCGGCGCAGTCCTTGCAGGTCCATCTCCCGCACGTCGATGCCGTCGATCAGCACCTGACCATTGGTCGGGTCGTAGAAACGCCCGATCAGGTGAATGAGTGTGCTCTTGCCGCTGCCGGTGGCACCGACCACGGCCAGGGAGGAACCCGCGGGGATGCGCAGATTCACATCCTTCAGCGTTTTGGCGATAGAAGTGGGATAGCTGAAGTTGACGTGGCGATATTCGATCTCGCCCTGAATGGTGTGAGTTTTGGCCGGTTCAGAACCGTCCGGGGAGTGGATGGCGACCGGTTCGTCCATCAGTTCAAAAATGCGCACCGCGGCGGTGGCCGTCTGGCTGAAGCTGTTGAGTTGGGTGCCCAGCGCGTTGACCGCCCCCATCAGCAGCAGGCTCAGACTGAGGATAGCCACCAGCGTGCCCAGGGTGATATCTCCATCCATCACCTGATAGCCGCCCGCCAGAATCAGCCCCAACTGCATAAAGCGGGGCAGACTGCCGATCACCGCCCAGCGTTTGGACCAGGCGTCGTTGATGCCCAGGCTGCCCAAACGCACGGCCTGCTGCACTTCTTCAAATTTGCCCCGGGCCTGATCTTCCTGGGCAAAGGCTTTGACGACTTTGATGCCACTCAGACTGTCCTGCAGGGTGGCGGACATCTGGGCAATGCGTTCGTGCTGCTGCTGCCAGGGCTTGGTGAGGACCTCATGCGCGTAGTACATCCCCAGCCCGGAGATGAGGACGGGAATGATGGCGATGGCGGAAAGAAGCGGGTCTTGCTGGAAGAAGACGATGCCGGAGAGGATAATTGTGAAGATGTGGCTGGTGGATTCCACCAGAATCTGGGAGAGAAAGATGCGTGTGCTCTCCACATCGCTGCTGACCCGGCTCATCAGCCGCCCGGTCTGCTCTTTGTCATAGAAGCTGTAGGGCAGGGCCAGGAGTTTGCGGTAGAGAGCGGCCCGCACGTCGGTCATCACCAACTGGCCCAGCCGGTTCTGTCCGTAGGAGTAGAACCAGGTGGAGGCGGCCCGCCCGCCCGTCACCAGCAGCAGCAGGCCCAGATAGGGCAGGAGAAGGTGTAGCTGCTTCTGGTCGATCACCTGATCCACAATGGCTTTGATAACCAGTGGGGCAACGGTGAGCAGGGCCGACAAAAAGACATTGACGACCATCAACGCGATGAGCAGTTTGCTATGGGGTTTTAGAAATCCGAATAACCGGCGCATGGATCAGGACCGTTCGTCTGGGGGAGTCGATGTCACAGTCATTGCGCCGATGATCATACCCTGAGATGGGGAAAGAGACAAGTCTACTTTGGCAGATAAAAATCTGTTTAGCCCAACTCCTTTCTCGTACAAAGAGCCGCAACTCCAATTCTGCGGCCAAATGACACGTTGCCTGCGTTTCTCCTTTTCTTATTCGGGCAAGATGCTATAATAGATGCAACTTTCCACTCCATCCTCTGCCAGAAAGGAATTTTCGCCATGCGTATTACCGAAGTTCGTACAATCATCAGTTGGGCCGGCCTGCGCAATTGGGTCTTTGTCCAGGTGCGCACAGACACCGATCTCTACGGCTGGGGCGAAGGCACGCTGGAAGGCAAAGAGCGCACCGTCGAGCAGGCCATCCGCCAGTTGGCCGACGTGATCATCGGCCAGGACCCGCTGGCCGTGGAACACAACTGGCAGCAGATCTACCGCCACGGCTTCTGGCGGGGCGGCGTCGTGCTGAACTCAGCGCTGGCCGCCCTAGACCAGGCATTGTGGGACATCCGGGGCAAGGCTTGGGGCGTGCCGGTCTACAAACTGCTGGGCGGACCCACGCGCCAACACCTGCGCGTCTATACCCACGTCGGCATCTACCAGCCCCAATTGATGATCGAAGATGCGCTGCGCGATGTGGAAGATGGCTATACGGCGATGAAGACCGGGGCCTGGGCGGGAGATTCCCGTCTGCCCGAAGCCGAGCGCATCGCCGCCTTTGCCGAGCGCATCGGTGCATTGCGCCAGACCGTTGGGCCGAAGATTGATATAATGGTGGACGATCACGGGCGGGGACGACCTTCCAGCGGTGTGCGGCTGATGCAGGCGCTTGAACCCTTCGATCTCTTCTTTCTGGAAGAGCCGACCCAACCCGACGATGTGGAAGGGCTGGCCCGTGTGCGCGCCGCCAACCCGAAGATGGACCTGGCGACCGGTGAGCGGCTCTACTCCAAATGGGACTTCCGCGCCCTATTGGAGCAGCGGCTGGTGGATGTGATCCAGCCCGATCTCTGCCACGCCGGCGGCATCAGCGAGTGCAAGAAGATCGCGGCGATGGCCGAAGCCTATTACGTCAATGTCGCGCCCCACAACCCCCAGGGGCCAGTGGCCACCGCGGCCGCCGCCCATCTGGGCATGTCCATCCCCAACTTCCACATTCTGGAATTTGTGCGCAGCGAACCCTACCGGGAGCAGGCGCAGGTCGAACCCTGGGTGGTGGAAAAGGGCAATCTCCTCGTCCCCGACCTGCCTGGCCTGGGCGTGGACCTGAATGTGGAAACGCTGCAAGCCAACACGCCCCATCTCACCCTCATCCCCCGCGACGCTTTCGCCGCCGACGGCAGTGTTTTTGACGTGTAATCTGATACGACACAATCTCTTAATCTCCCAATCTCTGCCCTGTATTTGAGATTGGGAGATTAGGAGATTGGAGAGATTCCTAACCACCTCTACTTCCCAAAAGGAGAAACCCCATGTCGAAAGAAGTGAAAGTTTTGGTTGACATCCGCGCCCTGGTGGGCGAAGGCGCGCTGTGGGACGAGAAGGCCCAGGTGCTCTATTGGGTGGACATTCTGTCCAACGCCCTTTACATCTACGACCCGGCCACGGGTGAAAACCGCCACTACGATGTGGGCCAGCATGTGGGCACAGTCGTCCTGCGCGAGTCCGGTGGGGTGATGCTCTCCCTGGCCAACGGCTTTGCATCCTACGATCTGGAAAGTGGCAAGCTGACCATTCTCAGCGACCCGGAGGCGCACCTGCCCAACAACCGCTTCAACGACGGCAAATGCGACCCTGGCGGGCGCTTCTGGGCAGGCACAATGGCCTACACCAACCAGTCCACCCAGGGCAGCCTCTACCGCATGGACGCCGACCATTCGGTGCATAAGATGCTGGGCGACATCGGCATCTCCAACGGCATCGTCTGGAGCCATGACAAACGGACGATGTATTACATTGATTCCAGCGCGGGCACTGTGCGCGCCTATGACTACGACAACGCCAGCGGCGATATCCGCAACGAACGGGTCATTATTTCTGTGCCCAAAGAGATGGGTCTGCCCGACGGTATGGCGATAGACGCCGCAGGGATGTTGTGGGTTGCCCACTTCGGCGGTTCTTGTGTACGCTGCTGGGACCCCCACATCGGCAAAGTCAGCGACGAGATCGTTCTCCCTGCGTCCCAGATTACCTCCTGCGCCTTTGGTGGCGAAAAACTGGACACCCTCTACATCACCAGCGCGGCCGTCGGTCTGGACGCCGCTGCCCTGGCCCAGCAGCCCCTGGCCGGTTCGCTCTTTGCCGTGCAACCGGGGGTGAAGGGCGCACTGACCTATCGTTTTGCCGGGTAAATTTTTTGCGTGCTGCCGGACTGCGTGCTGCGTGCTGCGTCAACAACGTTGGGTGAATGCCTGTGCTGTTAACCGGTATGCCTGTTGCGGGGACGGCATTCACCCAACCTACGTAGCACGCATCACGCAACAACTGGAGTCCCCATGACCACCCGCCTCTATTACGACGACGCCTATCTTACCACCTTCACCGCCGCTGTGACCGAACGCTTAACGGTGGACGGCCACCCCGCGGTGCGTCTGGATCGTTCCGCCTTCTATCCCACATCCGGTGGGCAACAGCACGACACCGGCACGCTGGATGGGGTGGCGGTAGTAGATGTGCGGGTGGCCGCGGATGGCGGCGTACTCCACCTGCTGGCCGCGCCGCTCCCGGCGGAAGCGGCGGAAGTTACCGGTCTCATTGACTGGCCGCGCCGCTTTGACCACATGCAGCAGCATTCGGGTCAACATCTGCTCTCCCAGGCTTTCTACCGGTTGCTGGGGCTGGAGACCGTCTCCGTTCACTTTGGCGACGAACTCTGCACCCTCGACCTGGCGGCTGACTCTCTCGCCCCCGCTGATCTGGCCCAGGTGGAGCGTTACGCCAACGAAATTGTCTGGGAAGATCGGGCGATTCGCGCCTACGCAGTGAGCGACGCGGATCTGTCCACCATCCCCCTGCGCCGCGCGCCGCAGGTGACCGGCAAAATCCGCATCGTCGAGATTGACGGCTTCGACTGGTCTGCCTGTGGGGGAACCCATGTGGCCCGCACGGGCAGCAGCGGCCCCATTGCCCTGCTGCGGATGGAACGCAACAAAGGCAGCCGGGTCTACTTTGTCTGTGGGGCGCGGGCCGTGGACGACGCCCGCCGCCGCCGTCAACTGCTGGGGGAGGCGGCCGGTCTGCTCGACACGGCTGTAGAAGAAGTGCCGGCTCTGCTGGCCGCCCGCCAGGCGCGGCTGAAAGAGCAGGAAGAACGGCTGCGCGGGTTGCAGGCGGAGCTACTGGGCTATCGGGCACAACGCCTGTTCGACGAAGCCGAGACGGTAGGCGCTGTGCGGCTGGTGGCACAGGTGCTGGCCGATCTCGACCCCAGCGGGCTGAAGAGTCTGGCCGCGGCGCTGGTGGCACACCCCGGCGTTGTCGCGCTGCTGGCCTGTGGCGCAGAGGGCAAAGGGACGGCCATCTTCGCCCGTTCCGGGGATGTGGAACTGCACGCCGGCCAACTCCTGCGCGCTGTTCTGCCCCGTTTTGGCGGGAACGGCGGCGGTCGCCCCGATTTTGCCCAGGGCGGGGGAGTGGACAGCGGGCGATTGGTGGAATTGATCGAGACAGCGCGGGGGTTGATTGGGTGATTGGGTGATTGGGAAGATCGGCGTTCTCCAATGAACCAATCAACTATTCAACCACTCAACCACCTAGAATCGAAGGTTTACCTTATGTTCAATCCAGAACTCTCCCTGGCAGCGCTCAACGCTTTTTCCGCGGATACTCTCGTCTCCACCCTGGGCATCGAATTCACGGAGATCGGGCCGGACTTTCTGGCCGCGCGTATGCCTGTGGATGGACGCACAGTGCAGCCCTTTCGCCAACTCCACGGCGGCGCGTCGGTCTCCCTGGCCGAATCGCTGGGCAGTGTGGCCTCTTTTGCGCTGATCGATCCCGCCACGCACGCCGCCGTCGGGCTGGAGATCAACGCCAACCATCTGCGCGGCGTGCGTTCCGGCTATGTCCACGCCACGGCCAGCCCGCTGCACATTGGCCGCCGTACCCACGTCTGGGACATCCGCATTGTGGACGACGACGGGCGGCTGGTCTGTGTCTGCCGGCTAACAATGGCGATTGTGGAAAGGGAGGGGGAGGTGAAGAGCAATCAGTAAACCGTCCCCGGCCCTGCACACACTTTGACATCATCCACGCCATTTGATGACTTTCCCCAAAGCTGGCACAATAGACGTATGACACGAATTCTGGTGATTGATGATGACCGATTGATGCGGCGCAGTGTGGCCCTGAGTCTGACCGGCGCTGGCTATGCCACCGAGAGCGCGGGCAGCGGCGAGGAGGGGCTGGCCCTGGCGCGCAAACTGCGCCCGGACCTGGTGCTGCTCGACATCGGCCTGCCGGGGATGGACGGGCTGGAAACCCTGCGCGCCTTCCAGAAGGAGATCGCTGCGCCAGTCATCTTCGTCACGGCGCGGCGGCGGGAACTGGATGAGATCGTCGGGCTGGAGATGGGCGCGGACGACTACATCACCAAACCCTTCGATATGGATGTCCTGCTGGCCCGCGTCAAGGCTGTTCTGCGCCGCGGCCAACAGCGGGAAAGTTTACCCGCGCCTGCGCTCCCCATCGCAGTGGGCGATCTGCGCATTGACGCCGCCGCCCATCAGGTGACGGTCGGCGGCGCGCTGGTGGAACTGGCCCCGAAGGAGTACGACCTTCTCTACTATCTGGCCCAGCGCGCCGGCGAAGCTGTGCCGCTGGAAGATATTGTGACGCATGTGTGGGGCGACGAATGGGCGGGGGAGACCCAGACCGTCTACGTTCACGTGCGCTGGCTGCGCACAAAAATCGAGACTGAACCCAACAAACCCCGCCGCCTGCTCACCGTGCGCGGCGTGGGCTACCGGCTGATCCCCGCCGCTTAAGTTTTTACCACAAAGGCACAAAGACACGAAGAAGAAAAGAAGAAAGATGGTTTGTTTCTTCCTTTGTGTCTTTGTGCCTTTGTGGTAAGAGCAAATCCGCAAATTCCGTAATCCGTGTTCTGCTTTTTGGTCAGGATGATTTTTCATGTTCTCCAGCCTCCGCATCCGCCTGGCGCTCAGCCACTTCATACCGATCCTCGTCCTCGTCCCCCTCTTCAGCCTGGCCCTCATCTACCTGCTGGAAACCCGTGTGGCGCTGGTCAATGTGGCCAACGAGATGGCTGTCCAGGCCCAACTGGTGGCCCGGCTGACGCAGAGCAATTGGCAGGCGTGGAAAGACCCCAACCAGTCGCAGCCGCTGATGACCCGGCTGCAAGTCCTCGTGCCCGCCCAGATTTTTGTGGTGGACAGCCAGGGGCGGCTGCTGGTGGCCTCCGGCGTGGCCGCGACGACGCAGGATGTGCCGCTGCTTTCGCTCAATGAAGATTTGCTGCGCCAGGCACTGGCCGGTCAGGCCAGCCGCCAGACACATACCGGCATCAACCCCGCATCCAACGGCGTTGATGTGGTTGTGCCTGTTTACAACGACAAGCAGGAGGTGGTCGGTGCCATCCAACTTTCGCAGGGGTTGGGGCAGACGGGCAGTAGGCTGGCGCTGATCCGCTGGCTGGTCTGGGCCACGGCCGGTGTGGGGATGCTGCTGGCCGGGCTGCTCGGCTTCCTGCTCTCCCGCTCGCTCAACCGCCCGCTGGAACAGTTGACCGCAGCCGCGCGTACGATTCGCTTTGACCAGCCGCCGTTGCCCGTCCCGGAAAGCGGCCCCAGCGAAGTGCGCCAACTGGCCCACACCTTCAACGGCATGGCCGAGCGGCTCTACGAATTGGAGCAGGGCCGCCGTCGGCTTCTGCGCAGTGTTGTACACGAATTGGGGCGTCCGCTGGGCGCGATCAAAGCCGCAGCCCACGTATTGGGCCAGGAAAAGGGCAGCAGCGCAGCGGTGGTGGCGGAGCTGGCCGAGGGCATTGACGAGCAGGTAGACCAGTTGCGTCTGCTCCTGGACGATCTGACGCTGCTGGCGCAGAGCGAGATGCAGGAGCTGGCGCTGGACTTGGAAGAGACAGAGATCGGCGCGCTGGTGCGGGCCGAGAGCCATCGCAGCGAGGGCAAGCTGCGCTCCAAGGCCATCACCCTCTCCTGTCAGGTGGCGGCAGATTTGCCCCGCATGCTGGTCGACCCCGTGCGCATCAGCCAGATTTTGGGCAACCTGCTGGACAACGCCTATAAATATACGCCGTCGGGAGGACGGGTGGCTGTCTCGGCGGCCCAGGAGGGGGCGGGCCATGACGCGCCGGTGGTGGTGCGCGTGCGGGATAGCGGGCCGGGCATTGACCCGGCGGATCGGGAAAATATCTTCCAGTTCTTCTACCGCTCGCCCAAGCAGACGCGCATCCAGGAAGGGATGGGCATCGGCCTGGCCCTGGCCCGGCGTCTGGCCGAAGTCCACGGCGGCACGTTGACTGTGGCCGAGGGGGAGGGCGATGGCGCTGAGTTCGTGCTGCGGCTGCCTACAGGAAGCGCGGAACGTAAAACGTGAGATCGAACACCACTTTCAGGCGTTTCGGCGGCTGCGAGCCATCCACGTCGCCTACGAATAAACGCCGAGACGGGCAAACAACTTTGAAAACGCGCAAATCCAGCCGAAATTGCCTGCAAAGGATGTTCGGGCGCAGCCCCTTAGCACTTGCCTTTGCTTTAGACTCAATATGTGTTTCAAGGTGCTATCGAAGCAGTTCAATTACTGAGAACACCCTGAAAGGTATCACGAGCCAAGCAACTGCTACCCTTTATTCTTTTCTGACCAAAAGAAAAGCCAAGATAACCCAATTGGGCAAATACAAATAATGACAGTTGCAACAATTAGAATGTAGTCTTGCTCTAATGTAAACTTGGAGACATTCTGCTTGTTTAACCAGAATATTAAGCCACGACGAGAAGTGATAAAATCTGCAACAAACACACCAATAAATATTATGAAATATAGCCAATTGCCAATTCTTGCAATATGCTCAGGTAGATCCATGTCATAATAGATGAAATCGTAAATAGTCCCTTTCAAAAAGGAGATAAAGAAACTTAAAATTGTATACATTCCAAGGATAAGAATAGCAATAGTAATAGCCAGAACCCATGAAAAATTTGTTGGCATGATTAGGTTGGCAAGACCAATAATAGATGTTGTGACATCCCAAATGGACCCTGCAAGCAATCCAATAATCAAAATACCTGTAGTAACTTTAGAAAGAAATCCGGTAGATAAATTAAACCATGTCTCTTCGGAAACAATTAATAGGAATGCCAATGCCACTGCAACAATAGCAACAATCAAAATATTGGTCTTCCTGTCAGCGGACTGTACTATACCAAGTTCAAGTAAAAAGCCTTGACCAAACAGGGAGACACAAAAGGCAATAATAACAGAAATAATTCGAAATAGGTTTTGCGCAAATTTACTCATAATCAATTACTCAAGTGCAGTTATGGTAAAGTAATTATCGAGATAAAGCATAGACTGCGAAAAGAACCCCAGCTACAAAAATCAAGAGCAGAACAACTAACTCTGTTAACTTTCTTTGTGGGATTGGAAAGTTGGAATTTTTTGTACTCCTGCTTGATTGTTCATTCTTTTTTTCTGAGCTAATTGAAAGCTTCAACAATTTAACAACATAATCATTCAATTCAACTTGTTGAATCGTAGCATTTGTTATTAGTACCTCATAAAGCGCAGAGTCTCTATGAAAATCTATAGATATTATTTTGTCGTCGGTCATATTCTTTTGTTGAGTATTTTTCCTCGACATATGGCAACCTTATCAATATCAGATCTGGATTCGACACTCATGCTTTACTAGAGACAGCAAGGATACTATTAAGCCCGAACGAAGCGCTAAGACGCAAGGGGGCGTTGAGACGGGGAATTAACAATTTTTGCGCAGATCCCCTTGTCGCCTTCATTGGGTGTTCGGGCGCAGCCCGACCGCTGTTGCCTTGCGGCTGCACGGCAGTAGCCTTGCCAGAACGTCGGGCAGCAGAGAAGGGGTGGAACGCCGCCGGTTGGCCCGTGGCTGTGCGCTCACAAAGCAACATGGCTTACGCCGATCAGAAAAGCAACACTAGGTTGCTAACTTAGCACCATACTTATCAGGCTTAAATCGTTTCGGCCACTTTGTTTCCTTATAATACGTTACATCTTGCAGATCTAAATCTTGAAAAAGTGCATTCTCAAAATTTACATTTCTTATTTTTGCACCACGGAAACTTACTCCGCGTAATTTCGCACCACTGAAATCGCAATCGTGCAAATCAGTACGGCTAAAATCGACTTGGTTCATTTCGGCTTTAGGGAAAAAGATCCCTTGAAGATAACAACTTTTAAAGTTGACCTCCTGTAATTTTGCATTATCAAAACGAACGGAAGACAAAAAAGAATCAAAATCGCTATTTTCTTCTTTTGGTGTAAAATCTACTTCCGTTAGTTTTGCGTTAATGAATTTGCAAAACATCAAATATGCCCCAGAAAAATTAACGTTGCGAAATGTCGAACCAGTAAATTCGGTTCTCTGTAAATCTGCATCATAAAACCCAACTTTAGAAAAGTTTGAGTTTTTCATTTGAGCGTGAGTCAAAATAATATCACTCCCATTGAAATCTCTTACATCTATACTATTCAACTCCATTTGAGATAGATCAATCACTGGATCGGAGATTAACATATCTTCGCCAAGGTGGGTTTTAATCTGTCTTCTGGTAATTAGATTGAATTCCTTCAGAATTCTAAATATTTGTATTTTATGCTGAGGGTCTAAACCTGTCAGTGCAAGGTTAGTACGTGAACGAATCGCAACCTTATCGATATTCGGTAGCTTTGTGTGATCTTGATAGTTATTGATCTTTAAAGTATCTTCAATATATTGATGAAATTCATTTAGCGTCTTTACTTGATGATTATTCTTAATAGACTTCAATTCGGTCACGACCAAATTGCCATCCTGTGTACCATTTGTTTTGTCTCGTTTGGCAGCTACAATTTTATCAAGTGTCCAAAAGACTAATGAGATGCCAAATGGCAAGATCAAAAGCTCAAACCAATCTTGAAAAGAATACTTATTAAGTTGAGATAACTGATTTGAAAAGATTTGTAACTGGATAATGTTCCATACTGTTATTAGGAGTAGCAAAACAAAAACAATCCGCAAGATTCGCCACACAAATCTACGCGACGTCGTAAGCCAACAAATAAAACCAATAATTGCAAAAGCCGTCCAAAAAACAAAGATCGTATTCATCGTTCCATCTCATTATTCAACATAATGTTGTAAAATATTCTCGACAATATGTTTGTTTGAATCTTAACTTCAAGGACATAACATTACTTACGGTAAAATCAAGACACTTGATCAGTTCAATAGTGGCCTTTCCGTGGTTCTGGCATGGCGCGCCCGAACTACTTATTATGACTCACTTCTGAGTCATTCCACACGACGAACAAACCTGTAACGAACTTGCAAACGACTCATTTTTAAGTCATTCACCCCCCAATCGTAGGCAAATGACTCATGGCTGAGAAAAACTCCTTTCGTTGTGCGGGAGACAAATTTCAGAGGACCAAAAGATCGATAAAGCCGTTCAAATCGACTTCAACTCGGCCCAGATCAATCAGATAGTGGGCGGGATCGTATCCCAGAAATGTTGCATTGTCAAACACCTAAAATTTCCCGCGTTGAAGGTATTACGGCGTCAACCCTTCTGGCAGCCCAGCGGGGAATTCCGCCTCAATCGCCTCTTTTATCTTCTCATTGCGATTCTGCGGGTTACGGAGGATGCTCAGAAACTCTGGCTGGCGGCGGCGGCCGCTGGCCTGGGCCAGGGCTTCCATCACCCGGATCAGCGCGTGCGGATCAATGAAGGCCCGGATCTGCTCGCCGCCAATCGTGGTTATCGCATACTTCCCTGTGCTTCCTCGTCGCATCGTGCCCGCTCACCCTATTCAACGATCCTTTAATAAGAAATTGGTTTATTAAAGGAAATGACAAAAAACATTAATAAGCGTAGTTTATCCGACATAGCCGAACTCTGTGAAACTAGCCCAATTGTAGCGGAAAGGGCACAATGCGCTCAAAAGCAGCCACGCCCACTTGCCCGACGAGCAAACTCGACTGCCATCACCCTGCCCGACGACTCGACTGGCGGATTCACCGCCTAACTGCCCGGCGGATAAGCCGCAGGCTGGAAAGCGGATGGCAATCCGCCGGGCAGTTAGGCTTTTCCCTTACTTCTTTATTCTATTAATCAAGCATTATGCCTTTTATTTCTAGGATCAACCGCCAAGTCCGGATCGATTTGGAGAATGGTTATTTCGGCGTTTTCAACCACGTTATTGCCCATCAGGGTGTTATGCATCGCTTCAAATTTCGTTTCCTCCTCGGCAATCGTTTCATAGTGTAAAATCACATGAAAACGCTTCTCATTGATTGCGCCAGACAGTGATCGATCGACTGCATCCCACGCGACCTTTTGCTCAGTTTCCGCCTCCATCCGAAATGTCTGAGCTAGACTTTCTAAACCTATGGCAATAGCATGTTTTGGGCTTTGACCATGAAACCTCTTGGTCAAATTAGCTTGTCCCTCTAGCGCTAGGGTCATTTCACAAACACAATGACCACTCTTCTCCTGAATGACTTTGATAACAATGTGGCCGGAATTCGCGAAAGGGATTAATTGAGCCATCGCTTTTTCCTCTCTTGGGCCGCTTCAGAAAAGATGGCCCCGCCCAGGGAGGCGCTGAAGAGTACCAGCGTGGGGGCTATGGTCTGGGGGGCCATCTGGCGCAGCATAATGCGCAAGTTGGGGACGCCTGTGGCTCGGGCCGCATCCACAGAGGATGACAATTTCTCACTCAATCGGATGCAAGCCCCACGCCTGTAACAAGCGGCGCAAATTGACAACACCTTTTCGGTTCAATTCCAGTTTTGCCACAGTCGCCCTACCCGTTGGAGTTAATCCGACCATAAACGTGTAGTCTTTGTTCCAAGCAAAATGGTCTGACCAGCGATTTTGACGGGGATGGTATAGAGAAACAATTTCTCCAGTCAATGGATCAATTGCTTCAATACTGATATATTTGTGGTTGTTACATCTTTGACAGGCATTCGCCAGGTTGTCTGCTTCGTTTGTACCGCCTTTGGCTAGTGGAATAATATGTTCCACCGAAAATGTATCGGGCGAATACTCTTCTTGTGACCAACAATACTCACAACAATCCTTGGCACGCTGCTTGACTACTGCTTTTTGCTGGACACTGATCCGTGGTTCAGGCATGAGCCACCGGTCTCAAGCCTAATTCTTTCATCACCGCTGGAATCGTTGTTTTACGAACCTGCGCCAATTCAGCCACATATTCGATCCGTTTGACATTCGCCTCTTCAAGTTGATCCGATACTGCAATCAACTCTGCTTGCTCATCCGGGGTTAAGGTTTCTGCTTGACGCTTGGCAATCAATTCCCGATAGTGCAACCACTCGATTTGTGACAGGCTTTGGTTGATTTTCTGAATCAGACTTGCTTCAATTTTGGACAGGTGTTTGACACTACTTTGTCGCTGTCGCGTGGGGTGTAAGCGTTCTGTCACACTTTCGACAATATACGCAGCGAGCGGGATACCAGCGTTCGCCGCTGCTTGCCGAATCTGACTTTCCAATTCAGGAGCAATTTCGATAACAATTGTCATGGGTTTACCTTTTTCTGCAAATTATTCTTTCCAATCGAGCAGAACATTTGCACTACTCTATCATGTTTTCGCTCTTGCGTCAATCACAAAACGAAGATGATGATTCGCCTCTTGAATCTTCTCGATCCGGTTCTCCGGGTTGGGATGGCTGCTCAGAAACTCTGGCTGGCGGCTGCCGCCGCTGGCCTGGGCCAGGGCCTCCATCACCCGGATCATCGCCCGCGGATCGTAGCCCGCCGCGGCGATAAAACGCACGCCCAGTTTGCCGGACAGCCCTTTGGTCAGTTTGGCCTTACCATCTCGTTAGAGGACAGCCATATCCGGGGGCTGATAGCTGCTCTCCAGTGCGCGCCAGGGTTTTCCACAGAAACGGCTGATGACAGCCCATTCCCCCGCGCTCAGATTGCCGTGGTGGTGGTAGAGAAATCGCTTCAGCCCGGCTGACTCTGCGGCTTGCAGCAACAGTAGCAGGTCACGCGCCGACATCGGATCGCCGTCGTGCGGCCAGCGGCCTGTGTCCACCCAGGGCACAATGCGTTCAGGATCGTCAACCGCGGCCAGGGCGCGGGTGGTCTCTACGGTCACAATCTGGGCGAAGAATTCCGGCGAGAGTGCGCTTTCCAGATCGTCCCTGTTCGACACATTGGGCAGCGCCAGGCCAAAGAGTGCGTTGACCACAGCCAGCGCCTCTCCATCCTGCAAGCCGGGGTTCCACTGCACGAGCGTCTCGACATAGCGGTAGATCGTCCCCAGCATACCGTCGAAACCGCGCTGGAAGAAGTAATGTTTAGGTAGGAGGATATCCAGGAATTCGGCCAAGCGCACGAAATCATAGCCGCACAGCGGGGCGAAGGCTGCCGAACGCGGGCCGACGCCGAGTTTGATCGGATACCCCAGCGCGGCGTCCACTTGGGTGCGGGTGGTCTGAAAAAAGGCGGTCAACGAATCCACCCGAAATTGCAGCCAGGCAAAGAGATCGGGGTCGCCTTGCAGCAGACGCGCGCCGCCCAGCAGACCGCCGGAAGCGTGCAGTGCGATGTTGGAACGCTTCAGATTGTGGAGGTTGGCATAGAGCCGATCCTTGGCTGCGACCAGCGCGGCATAATCGTAGCCCAGTTCCTGGCACTTGGCCGCGGCGCTTGCGGGCAGATCATTGAAGATGTAGGAGCGATGGTCCATGTGGTGGGGTGCGATTTCATAGCCCCACTCCGGCCCATCCATAATCGCACCGTCCACCATCGGATAGTGCTGCAACGTGTCCACCATACGCGCCGTCAACGCCCGCCGCGTCTGATCATCCACAACCGGATTGCCTCTGGCATCTGCACCAGCCCCCGCCGAAGCCTGAAAGAGCCAGACCGCCCAGCCGCGATCTTTGGCCGCCTGTAACATCTGATCGAAGCGGCGTTGCTGTTCAATCCCGGCAACGGGATCGCTGGGCGTCAACACGCCGAACTGTTGGTAGACACGCGGATTGGGGGCAAAGCTCGCCAACGGCTGCCGTCCTGGCTCAAAGCGGGTGCCTGGCATCAGCTTGGGTTGGTTGAAGAACAATGGCCCAATGACGAGTCCATCAACGCCGCCTGCGGCCCAGCCATCGAAAATCCGTTCGTAATCGTCCATCACATGTTCGATGTCGCGCATCACGTCCATCCAGAGCTTCATAACGCTACCTGCCTCTACGGTGAAGTGGGGTCTTCTTATTCGGTTGCCAGTGTAGTCAGGCTGGCGATGAGCAGGTCCACATCGGACTCCTCAATAAACGCCGCCAGGGAGATGCGCACGCTCGTGCCGCGCAGGGCAGGCCGTTGAATCATGTTCCAACGCTCCCGCAGCGCAGCCGAGACGGTCACCCCGTCCATATTGTCGAGCGAGACGGTGGCGATGCCGGTGGCGGCGTTCAGATCGGTTGGGCTGTGGATGACCGCGCCTGGCACACGCTTCAGCCCCTCGTGGAAGTAGGCGGTGAGATGGCGGGAATGGGCCGCGACCGCCTCGACGCCGAGCCGATCCACATAGGAGAGACCCGCTACCATCGCCGTATCGTAGGAATAGGTGCGGCCGCCGTATTCAAAACGGCGCGCGCCCGCAATCCAGTTTAGCTCCTCGACGCCCATTGTCACACTGCCGGTCTGGGTCATATTGCTCCCGCACCAGGTCACCTCTATGTGATCGAGCCTGTCGCGCCGAATGTAGAGCGCAGCCGAGGGGTATGGGCCAAGCAGCCACTTGTAGCCAACCATCGCGTAAAAATCACAACCGAGCGCGTGCAGGTCAAGCGGAAACTGACCGGCAGAGTGCGCGCCGTCGAAGAGGACGTAGCTGCCCCGTTCATGCGCCAGACGGGTCATCTCCTCGGCGGGCAGACGTGTGCCGCTGTCGGTTGTGACATGGCTGACCGCCACCAGTTTGGTGCGGTCGGTCAGCAGCGCCCGGAAGTTGGTCAGCATCTCATCGGCGCTGTGCGAGACCGGCAGCCGGCTCACCTTCAAGCCACGTCGCCGCACCACATTCATCAGCGGGATGAGCAGGGCCGGGTGCTCCTGATCGGTGACGATGACTTCATCGCCGGGCTGCCAGGGCAGTCCTTCGACGACGATGTTGGCTGCCGTCGAGAACTGGGTGGTGAAGGCGATCTCGTCCGGGTCGGCCCCGATGAAGTGGGCCAGTTTGGCGCGCGACTTCTCAATCCCCAGAAAATCATCGTCATGTGCCAGCAAGCGGGCAGGCCCCTGCTCGATGACAGCCGTGGGCACGCGCAGCAGCTCCGCCCCGACGCTCGTCGAGAGTGGAGCCATCCCACCGCAATTAAAATGTGTGCTATACGCCAGCATAGGAAAATCGTCGCGAATCCTGCCGATGGTCACTGTGTTTCTCCCTTTCTACTTGTCTCGTCTTTTCAGTTGGGTGCATTCGTTACAGCCGCGGATACTGGTAGCGCGGATTTGTCTCGTGTCACACAGACCCATCCGCGCTACCAGTATCCGCGG
>CAMDEX010000109.1 GCA_945897075.1 Litorilinea aerophila | reverse complement strand
CGGGCCAGGGCCACCCGTTTGCGCTGACCGCCGCTGAGGGTGCCCACCCGCGCCTCAAAATCGTCAATGCCCAGTTGGGTCAGGATGGCTTTGGCGTTGGCCTCGGCGGCCCAACCACCCATCTGATCCATCTGACCGGAAAGGTCGAGCAGTTGGCGCTGCACTGCGCTGTCGTGGGGGCTGCGTTCCAGCCGCTGGCTGGTGGATTCGTAGGCGGCCAGCAGCCGCATCTGGGGCGAATCGCTGCGGAAGAGCTGGTCGAGGACGGTGGCGCTGTCGTCCAGCAGCGGTTCCTGGCGCAGAAATTCCACGCGCACGTGACCCCAAACGCTGACGCTGCCGCTGTCGGGCGCTTCTTCGCCCGCGATCAGCCGCAGGAGTGTCGTCTTGCCGCTGCCGTTGACGCCGATCAGCCCGATGCGCTCGCCGCTGTTGATGGAAAAATTCACTTTGTCCAGCAGCAGCCGTTCGGAGTACTGCTTGGAAACCGCTTCGAGGGTAAGGAGGTTCATACCCTACCCCGCCAGCCGGCCAGCATCTGATCCATCACCCACGTCGTGCGGGCTGCGCTCGCGCCGCTGCTGGGACAGCGCCCCTCGCCGTTGAGTTCGTCCACAATCGTCTGGATCAGCGGCTGGTGGACGTGCGCCGGTTGGGTGACGGGAATCTCCCGCACGCCCTCCGCCGTCGTCAGTTGGATCGGGCTGGCGTCGAAACAGACGTAGCCGATGCATCCGCGCGGCCCTTCCAGTTCGGTCCAATCCAGCCGGTCAGCCGCGGTGAAAAACCAGGAACCTGTGCCCAATGCGCGGTTGGCGAAGGCGAAGCTGCCTGTCACAATATCCTCTGCCGGGTAGTGGCCGCCCTGGTTGGTGGCAAAACCGGCCACCTCCCGGATTGGCCCCACCAGCAGATCCACAATGTCCAGCATATGGCTGGCCAAATCGAGAAAGAGACCCGCGCCGGCAATGGCCGGGTTGACGCGCCAGGGCAGTTCCGCCAGGTCCAGCGGCTGGTCGGGCCGGTGCAATTGGGCGGAGACGGGCTGGCGCAGGCGAATGTTGACCGAACGCACATCGCCGATGACGCCGCTGGCGAGCAATTCCTGAATTTTGACGAATTTGGGCAGACGGCGGCGGTAGTAGCCCACCCACAGCGGGACGCCCGCGGTCTGGCAGGCTTCCACCATTTCCACACAGTCGGCGTGGGTGGGGGCCATCGGCTTCTCCACGTAGACCGGTTTGCCCGCGGCCGCGGCCAGCAGCGTATACTCTTTGTGGGAGCTGGGCGGCGTCGCCACATAGACGGCATCCACCTGCGGGTCATCAATCAATGCCTGCGCGTCGTCGTACCAGCGGGGGACGGCGTGGCGGCGGGCAAAGTCCGCGGCCAGCGCGCCGTTGCGCCGCATCACTGCCACCAGCGCCGAGTTGGTCGCCTTCTGGAAACCCGGCCCGCTCTTCACTTCGCACACATCCCCACAGCCGATAATGCCCCAGCGGATGACTGTCATCAATCTCTCCTCTTCAATTTCAAATAGTTTCGTCAGCAGAAGGGAGGAAGGGAGGAAGGGAGGACAGCCAAACGATCCCTTCCTCCCTTCCTCCCTTCCCCATTTGCTTTCTGCCTATCCCGGTGGTATCCTGCCCCCATTCGACCCACCACCTGCGGTAGACTTCATGCGTAGATCTGCTACTATTCTCGCTATTCTGTTCATTCTGGCAAGTATAGCGCCCGCAAGCGCGGCGCAGCCAGCCTGCCCCGACTGCGCGCCCCTGCCCGCGGGGGCGATCCGTCTGCCCTATCGCTGGGCATCCGATGGCTTTGTCACTCTCCTGCAAAACCGGCGCGGCGCTGGCTGGTCTGCCCAGTTGGAGAGCGGCGTGGAGGTACGCACATCCCCTTTGCGGGCGACCGGCGATCTGAACGGCGACACGGTTGACGACCGGGCGCTGCTTCTGGAAAGTAGGGCCAGCCGCCGCGGACCCTACGCGGGCGGCACGCGCTGGGAGCTGCTCGTCCTGTTGGGTGGCGTTGACGGAACGCAGACGGTCGCGGCGGGTGTCACCTTCAGCCTTGCGCTGCGTGTGACCGGCCTTGCCATCGCCGACGGCCAGATACTGACATCCCTGGCTGCGGGCGCAGAGACCAGCAACAGCGCTTTTGTGCTGGAAAGCGACGGGCTGCACCGGGCGGATGGCGAACTGACGATTCTCACCCATCTGGTGCGCCGTGACGAAACGCTCTCCAAAATTGCGGCCCTCTACCAAGTTTCCCTGGCCGAGTTGATGGCCCGCAACGCCATCGCCGACGGCAATCAGGTAGCAATCGGGCAGGCCCTCGCCATTCCCGCCAGCCAGCCTATCCAGGAGGAGGTCGGCGGTGTACCCTTTGTCTTCTTTGGGCTGGCGGGCGAGCAGTTGCGGCCCGGCGACACGCCCCTACCCCTGCGCCCGGCCCAGCATGTCGTCCAGGCGGGCGAGCGCTGGGAGCAGATCGCGGCGCAACACGGGGTGGCTTTGCCCGATCTGATTGACTCCAACGGCTTGCGTCTGAGCAGACCACCCATTCCCGGCCAGGTGCTCTTTATCCCCGGCATTCCCCGCGAGAAGGTGATCTACCTCACCTTTGACGACGGCCCGCACGAGACGTGGACACCCCAATTTCTCGATCTGCTGGCCCGTTTTGGGGCTTCTGCCACCTTTTTTGTCCTCGGGCGTTTCGCCGATATCTACCCAGAGCTGATCCAGCGCGAGATTGACGAGGGGCACGCGGTTGCCAACCACACCTACTACCACTCCCATCTGGACAAATTGAGCGTGGATCGGGTGGCCTGGGAGTTGATCGCCACCCAGACCGCCATCGGCGTGGACAACCAGTCGCCCTGCTTCCGCCCGCCCTACGGCATCCTGCCCCCCGCGGCTTGGGATACGGTCGTCGGCCAGGGCTACGAAGTCGTCATCTGGGACATTGACACACTGGACTGGAAGCAGAGCGATCCCGCAGCCATCGCCGCGCCTGTGCTGGAACGGGCCTACGACGGCGCTATCGTCCTCATGCACGACGGCGGCGAGGAACGTCCAGCCACCCTGGCCGCGCTGGAAACGGTGCTGACCGAGTTAGGCGCGCAGGGCTTCCGCTTCGAGGCATACTGCAAAAGATGAAGGGAGGAAGGGAAGAAGGGAAGAAGGGAGGAAGGGAGGAAGGGAGGAAGGGAGGAAGGGAGGACGTCTCCTCCTGTCCTCCTGTCCTCCTGTCCTCCCTTCCTCCTGTCCTCTTGTCCTCTTGTCCTCCCTTCCTCTTGTCATCCCTTCCTCCCTTCCTCTTGTCATCCCTTCCTCCCTTCCTCCCTTCCCTCTTTCACCAGCGCAAAGCCAACCAGCCCCAACAGCGCCAGCCCGGCCCAAAAGAGATAAGGCAGACCGGGATTGTAGACAGAGAGGCTGTTGCCCGCAGGCGGTGACAGCACAGAGCCGATCTGGGAGATGGAGACAATCAACCCCACGGCTGTTCCCGCATAGGTTGTACCCACCTCTTTGATTTCGATCACAAAGGTCATGAAAATCGCCATAAAGCCGTCGCGCACCACCCCGGCTAAAATAACCGCGCCCCAAACCAGCGCGCCGTCGGCGATGGAAAGCAGGCCAAAGCCGCTGGCGATCATTACAGTTGCCACCATCAACACCCGCCGCCGCAAGCCGAGCCGGTCCGAGAGGAGAGCGATGGGGATGGTAAAGAGCAGGCTGGCCGCGTGAAAGGTTGCCAGCGCGCTGTCGGCTGTGACCGCGGGCCAGCCCAGCCCGCGCAGATAGAGCGGCAGATAGCCCAGCCCGCCCTGAAGACAACTGCCCACACCCAGCATCGCCAGCCCCAACAGCCAGACGCTGGGCACCCCAGCCACGTGGCGCAGACTTTCGGTCAAGGGACGGCGCGGCCCCACAGTTTTTACGATCCGTTGTCCCTCTGGCCCGTCGGCTGTGGTGGACCAGACCAGCGCCACCAGCAGGGCCACACCGCCATAGACAAAAAGTACGTTGCGCCAGCCGCCGAGGAGGGGCGAAAAGAGCGTCGCCCCCAACAGCGAGCCGAGCATAAAGCCCAACGCCATCCCCGCCGAGACGACCGCGTTGGCCAGCCCCAGCCGCTTGCCCGTAAACCAGACGCCACAGGTTTTATGCACATTCGTGGGCACCATCAGCGGGAAGATACCGGCGATCACAACAGTAGCGGCCAGCATCGGGTAGGAGGTGGCAAATCCGCGCAGCGCACCCGCCGCGCCGGTCAACAGACAGCCGAAGATCAGCGTCTGCTTGGCCCCAATGCGGTCACCGATGATGCCGCCGAGCAGACTCATCACAATCCCGGTCAGTGAGCCAAGCCCCCAGACGACGCCGATCTGCACGATGTCCAGATGGAGATCGCCAGCGATTTCATCGAAAAGAACAGGCAAGGACATCGCCGGGATCGCTACCACCAGCAGATGGGTCAACGCGGCCAGAGCGAGGATATACCATTTGTACCAGGGGCGCATAGGATGTCCTTTAGAAAACAAGATGACAAGAGGAAGGGAGGAAGGGATCATCCCTTCCTCCCTTCCTCCCTTCCTCCCTTCATACTCAGCCCAATCCGCCCGCGGGCCGCGTCGATTGTCAGCACGCGCACCGTCACCACATCCCCCACCCGCACCACCGCATGGGGGTCGGCCACATAGCGGTCGGCCAGCGCGGAGATGTGTACCAGCCCGTCCTGCTTGACGCCGATGTCCACAAACGCGCCAAAGGCCACGACATTGCGGACGGTGCCGGTCAGAACCATCCCCTCGCGCAGATCGTCCATAGACAGCACATCCGCGCGCAACTGCACCGGCGGCAGATCGTCGCGGGGGTCGCGGCCCGGCTTGGCGAGTGCGTCCAGAATATCAGCCAGAGTCGGCTCGCCCACGCCCAGCATTTGGGAGAGATGGCGGGATTCCAGGCGCATTTTGTCCAGGGGCAGCGCGGCCAGGGAAGCGAAGGGCGCAGCCAGCCGTTCCACCACCGAATAGCTTTCCGGGTGGATGGCGGTGTTGTCCAGCGGGTTGTCGCCTTCCGGGATGCGCAGAAAGCCGGCGGCCTGCTCGTAGGCTTTGGGGCCGACGCCTTTGACTTTCAGTAGTTGCGCCCGGCTGCGGAAGGGGCCGTTCTCGTCGCGGTGGGCCACTACAGCCTGCGCTGTGCGGACAGTCAGCCCGGCCACCTGGGCCAGGAGCGCGGGCGAGGCGCTGTTCACATTCACCCCGACGCTGTTGACCACCGACTCCACCACCCCATCCAGCGCCGCGGCCAACTTCTTCTGGTCCACGTCGTGCTGGTAGAGACCGACGCCGATGCTCTGCGGGTCAATCTTCACCAGTTCGGCCAGGGGGTCTTGCAGACGGCGGGCAATGGAGACCGCGCCGCGCAGGGAGACATCCAGTTCGGGAAATTCCTGGCGGGCCAGGGGCGAGGCGGAGTAGACGCTGGCCCCGGCTTCGTTGACGAGGGCGTAGGCGAGGGGCGGGTTGCGAGTTGCGAGTTGCGAGTTGCGAGTTACGGGTTGCGACTCGCCACCCGCCACCTGCAACTCGCCCCCTGCCACCTGCAACTCGCCACCCGCCACCTGCAACCTGCCCCCTGCCACTTGCGACTTGACCAGATCGGCGACGAGTTGTTCGGTCTCTCGGCTGGCTGTGCCGTTGCCGATGGCGATGGCCTGCACGTCGAATTGCTGCACCAACTTTGTCAGTTCGGCCAGGGCCTCGGCGCGGCGGTTCTGGGGTGGATGGGGATAGACGACGGAAGTATGCAGCAGCTTGCCTGTGGCGTCGCAGACCGCCACTTTGCAGCCTGTACGGTAGGCCGGGTCGAGGCCCATCACCACCCGTCCACGCAGGGGCGGCTGCAGGAGCAGGGCGCGCAGATTCTTCTGGAAGGCCCCAATCGCGTGATCGTCGGCGGCTTCGGTCAGCGCCTTGCGGCTCTCCCGTTCGATGGAAGGAGCGAGCAGGCGGCTGTAGCCATCCTCCAGCGCGGCCTGTAGCTGACCGGCAAAGGGCGAAGGGGGGTTGAGCTGCAGAAAGCGTTCGGCCTGCTGGCGGATCTCGGCTTCTGGCCCCACCAGACCTACACGCAGCACCTTTTCGTTCTCGCCCCGGTTCAGCGCCAACACCTGGTGCGGCTGCAAGCGGCGTACAGTGGCGGTGAAGGTGTGGTAGAGTTGATACTTGCCCTCTGCGTCCGCGCCCTCTTTTACAATGCGCGCGCTCACCTCACCGCTCTGGTAGAAGCGTTCGCGGGCGTACTGGCGGATGACGGCGGTCTCGGCCATCTGCTCGGCCACAATGTCGCGCGCCCCGGCCAGCGCGGTTTCCACGTCCGGCACGTCGGCGCTGAGGAAAGGCTGGGCAGCAATTTCGGGTTGGCCGTTTGTGGGTTGGGACAAAATCAACTGGGCCAGGGGCTGCAACCCTAATTCCCGTGCGACAGTTGCGCGCGTGCGCCGTTTGGGGCGGTAGGGCAGGTAGAGGTCTTCCACCGCCTGCAGAGTATCCGCGGCGCTGATGGATGCTTCCAGTTCGGCGCTCAGCTTGCCCTGTTCGGCGATGGAGGCCAGAACCGCCTGCTTGCGTTCGTCCAGGGCGCGCAGATAGGCCAGCCGCTCGGCCACGCGGCGCAGTTGCTCCTCGTCCAGCCCGCCTGTGCGCTCTTTGCGGTAGCGGGCGATGAAGGGAATGGTGTTGCCTTCGTCCAGAAGAGCCACTGCCCCGGCGACCTGCTGGGGTTGGGTCTGGGTGGCGGCAGCGATGGCGCGGATCAGTTGTTCGTTTGTCATTTTGGGTGATTGGGTGATTGGGTGATTGGGCAGACTACAGACGTGAGAAAAACTCCTCGCAACTCGCAACTCGTAACTTGCCCTCTTGTTTGCACGTGGTAGCGTGGGCGTGTAGAATCTAATTATAGAGCAAAGGTCAGATTCCGGCAGAATGGGGCAAAGACAATGGACAGAGCACAAGTTATTTGGGAGGGAGAACGGCAGGTGGTTGTGCTGCCGGAGATGTATCAGCTTTCCGGGCAGGAGGTCTATATTTCTCGCAGCGGGACATCGCTGCTGCTGACACCGATTGTGGAGGAAGCGCCCGCGCTGCCCGCGGCGGATGATCCCTGGGCCATTCTGCGCACAGCCGCCAGCGCCACGGCCCAGCGCCCGACAAGAGACAGCGAATGAGCAGCCAATCCCAAAGCGCGAGCGGAATGCAGCAATATAGCTACGCCCATCCGCGCCCGTCGGTGACGGTGGATGTGGTGTTGTTTACTTTCAGCGACGGCGAACTGCGCACGTTGCTGATCCAGCGGGCTGGGCCGCCCTACGCCGGTCAGTGGGCGCTGCCCGGCGGCTTTGCCCGCATGGACGAGAGTCTGGAGGCGGCCGCGCAACGGGAATTGTTGGAAGAGACGGGCGCGCGCGATGTCTATCTGGAGCAGCTCTACACCTTTGGCGACCCGCCGCGCGACCCGAGAGGCCGGGTGATTACTGTTGTCTATTTTGCGCTGGTCAGCGCGGAGCAGGCGGCGCGTATGGCTGTGGCTGGCGGCGACGATGCCCAGGACGCGCGTTGGTGGAATGTCTACGATCTGCCCGCACTGGCCTTCGACCACCGCTCGATCCTCGACTACGCGCTGCAACGGTTGCGCTGGAAGTTGGAATGGACCGCGCTGGGCTTTCTGCTGCTCCCCAACCAATTCACCCTTTCGGAATTGCAGTCTGTCTACGAGACTGTGTTGAAAGAGGCGTTGGACAAGCGCAACTTCCGCCGCAAAATTCTGGCCGCAGACATCCTGGAAGAGAGCGGCGGCTTGCGCGAGGGGGATCACCGCCCGGCCAAGCTGTATCGCTTTACGGCCAAAGCGATTGAGTTGGAGCAGGCGCGGCGCAGGTTTCCGTAGCGGGGAATAGAACAGCCGCGGATTGAGGAAGCGCGGATCGAATGCGTACTCCCCAGATCCCCTGTTTAGCCCAATGCCCGCCGGACAATCCGCGTTGCCTCAATCCGCGTTGCCTCAATCCGCGGCTGTCACCCTCTTCCAGCCGCGGATTCAGGCAACGCGGATCGAATGCCTCCCCTGTTCAGCCCAATGCCCGCCAGACAATCCATGCTTCCTGAATCCCGCGGCTGTCACCTCTTCCAGCCGCGGATTCAGGCAACGCGGATCGCATCCGTGCCCCGCACATCCCCCGTTCGGCCCAATGCCCGCCGGACAATCCGCGTTGCCTGAATCCGCGGCTGTCACCTCCGCCAGCCGCGGATTCGGGCAACGCGGAGCGAATGCCTACTCCCCACATCCCTTATTTAGCCCAATGCCCGCCGGACAATCCGCGCTTCCTCAATCCGCGGCTGTCACCTCCTCCAGCCACGGATTCGGGTAGCGCGGATCGCATCCGTACCCCCCACGTCCCCCGTTCAGCCCAATGCCCGCCGGACAATCCGCGCTTCCTCAATCCGCGGCTGTCACCTCTTCCAGCCGCACACCCGCATACCCCTGGCGCGTGGCGCGCAGAGCATTTGGAGCGCGAAGGGACGAAGGTTCACGAAGCCGCGAAGGGACGCGACGCCCTTCGTGCCTTCGCGTCACTTCGCAACTTCGTGATCCAAACCCTTCACCTCTTCCAGACGCACACCCGCATAGCCCTTGCGCGTTGCGCTCAGCCGCCACGCAAAGGATGCGTTGGGATCGCCCTGGCTGGCAGTGACGACAAAGTAATCGTCACCCACCTCAGAAACGTACAAGAGCGCATCGCTGTAGGGCGTCAGATGGATCAGAAACTCACCTTCAATGGTTTCCATAAAAATGGGGTCGAGTTGGATGCGGGCGGTTGCGGTCTGCAATCTCCCCATCCCTTCGTCGCTGAAACGCACATCGGGTGATTCAACTGCATAAAGACGACGATCTCCATAGTTGCCAGTCGTAACAATCGCAGATTTTGTTCCGATTACGGACCAATTTCCATTAGGAGCCAACATCATCGGTACGGTACACGAATTATTTGTGCAATTGAACCAACGTAAGTGACTATTATAGTTGTCAAAATACCAGCGAGGTCCATCCTTTACTGAAGCAAGCTCGATTTGACCGCCCTCCAATACGTCGGAGTTGTCCACTCCGAAGCGCCCAACGCCATTTGTTTGCAGCGTATAAATGTTCAATTTAGAATCTGTCACTGCCCCATCCGCAATCGTCGTCGTCGTGATGCTCCCCGTTGGCGGCACCAGACTCACATCCGCGGCCAACTTTGCCTTTGTAATACTCCCATCCGGCACAGTCAACGCCTGCACCGCAAAGGGCACACTCCCCAACTGCACGCGGGGCGTCATCTCGTCGTCTGTGCCGACGGTAATCCCCAGAAAAAGATTGCTGTTGCCCGTAATCACACTCTGGGCAATCGGCGTCAGACTGCCCAGCATCACATTGAAGAGCCCGTCGCTGACTTTGACGCCGTTGGGGCCGCTCCACTGCTCGCTCCACAGGGGTGTTCCTCCCGTCACCGCGCTGTAGAGGCGAAAGCTCATGGAGAGGGTGTCGGTGATGGGCGCGCCGGCACTGTTAGCCAGACGTCCCTGATAGGCGATTGTGCCCGTGCTGGCCGCGCTCTCGGTGCGGAAAGGCACGGCCCCCGCGGATTGCGCCCAGAGCAGGACGGCGATCATCACAAGCGTAAAGAGGACATTGCCGCGGCTGGGCAGCCAGGCCCGCCAGTCGAAGGCGAACTCCGGCTGGGGCAGAGCGAAATGGAAGGAAAATTGTCGGCGTTTCATTGGTTGTATCTCCTTTAATCTGAAAAAACGGACACGGATTGACACGGATTGACACGGGTGTACACGGATTCAAGGCACAAACGATTGGATTTGTGGTAAGTAGAGCGAGTGCTGCGGAAGCGCAGTGGTTGGCGTCGGCGTCGGCGTAAGAGTGAATGTCGCCGTCGCTGTATGTGTGGGCGTGCCTGTCGGCGTCGCTGTTGCACTGGGCGTTGGAGTGGGCGTGCCTGTCGGCGTTGACGTCGGTGTGGGTGTAAATGTCACAGTCGGCGTCGCTGTCAGCGTCGCTGTTCCACTGGGCGTCGGCGTGCCTGTCGGCGTCGGGGTGATTGTCGGCGTCGGTGTGAAGGTGAAAGTCGGCGTAACCGTTGGCGTGTGCGTCGGTGTTGCTGTTGATGAGGGCGTGTTCGTCGGTGTAATGGTCACTGTTGGCGATGGCGTGCCTGTCCGCGTGGGCGTGACGGACGGTGTATCCGTCGGCGTGGCAGTAAACGTAGCCGTCGGCGTAGCGGTGAAAGTCGGCGTTGGCGTATGGGTGGGCGCTCCTGGCGTCACTGGTGTTGACGTCGGCGTGGCCGTCGGCGTCCAACTTGGCGTGACCGTTGGCGTGCGTGTCGGTGTCGGCGTCCGGGTGGGAGTGAGTGTTGGAGTCCGGGTTGGCGTCGCTGTCGGCGTTGGCGTTGGCGTGGCAGTAGATGACTTTGTGGCCGTCGGAGTCCGGGTAGGCGTAGCTGTCGGCGTGCGCGTGGAAGTCGGTGTAGGCGTCACCGTCGGCGTTCGAGTCGGAGTCGCTGTCGGCGTTCGGGTCGGAGTGAACGTTGGCGTGATAGTGTGTGACTTTGTACTCGTCGGCGTTCGAGTTGGAGTCGCTGTCGGCGTTCGGGTTGGAGTGAACGTTGGCGTGATAGTGCGTGACTTTGTACTCGTCGGCGTGGTTGTCGGCGTGCGCGTTGGCGTGACCGTCGGTGTGGACCCGGACACCCGAATCTGCACCGAGCCATCACTCACAACACCCTCTACACTTGCCCCCGCTGTGTTCCCGAAAGAGGGCGGCGGATTTTGGGCAAACCCCACAGCGGCTATCGTTGTGGCGAAGACAGGCGCGGTGCGCAGGGTCACTGTCAACACAATGCCATCCGCCAGGGTTGCCAGAGGAGGAAAGACATCGGCAATGAAGACGTCAATTTCGCCGTCGCTGTCGTCGCGGTTGTGGGTGACGGAGGCGTTGAAGGCGGCGGGCAGCTTCAGGCTGACAGCATCGGGAATGCCGTCCTGATTGGCGTCTGTCTCGTCAAAGTTCAACAACCCTTCGTTGTAATCAATCGAAAAGATCAGCGCGCTGATGGCGGCCCCGTTGCCGGTGTAGACGACAGGCATCTGCACCGGCTGGCCGCCGATGACGGGAACGGCCTGGGGGATCGCCAGGGACGGCCCCGCGGCGGGCTGGGACAACGCCAGCGCGGGGCCGCGCGCCAGCCAGAGCAATCCACACAGAACGCCCAGCGCAATCCACCGCCCAATGGGTATACCCCAGATTTTGGCAGACACAGCCCCTCCCTGTCGAAATGACAACGAATGCAGTAGGTGCGGTTTGTAACCGCACGTTCGCCATTCGCGCCATCCTCCCATTCGCGGTCAGACTGTTACCGCGAATGAGAGGAGTACGCGAATAGTGTTCTCTCCTTCCATCCCCATCGGTTCACCCAACGCCACTTGCCCCGCCAACCATTCGCTCCCCATCGGTTCACCCAACGCCACTTGCCCCGCCAACCATTCGCGCCATCCTCCCATTCGCGGTCACAACTAGCGCCGAACGACCGGCAGATAGAGCGGGTAGACATTCCCCCCCACCAGCACAGAACCGTCCTGGACAGCGCCGGGCACGCTGCTCCCATTCGTGGCCCCAAAGGAGGGCTGCGGCTCCTGAGCGAAGGGCAGGGGCGATTCCAGCGGCGTATTGACCGTAGGGGTTACGCCCAGAGTAACGGAAATCAGCGCGCCATCCGGCAGCGCGGCCAGGGGCGGGAAGACGTCGGCGATCAGAACGTCCAGTTCGCCGACGGTATCACTGCCGTCATAACCCACAGAGGCTTGGAAGCCTGCCGGCGCGGTCACAACAACGCCGTCCGCAATGCCGTCAGCGTCGCTGTCCGCCGCGTCAAAAGCGAGCAGGCTCTGGTCGTAGTCCAGCGAGAAGACCAGACTGCTGATGCTGTTGCCGTTGCTCGCGTAACTGACCGGCACTGTGACTGGTTGGCCGGGCGTGGCCGGAATGCCCAGAGGAATCGTCAGCCGGGGACTCCCCGCGCCATTGGCGGACGGATTGTTCTGGACGCTGCTCTGTACGCTGCACGCGCCCGGCCCGTTGAAGATGAGGAGGACGGCGCAGGAGATATCCCCCGCATCCACCAGCGCGTCCCGGTTGGCGTCACAGCCCAACGGATTGCCCGCAAAGCTGCCGTTGACGACGCCGTTTGGTGTGTTGCCGTCCTGGTCGAAGATTTCCAGGGAGAGGGCGGAGATGTCGCCAGCGTCGGTCTTGCCATCGTTGTTGCAATCGCCGGCAATGTCGAAGTAAGCCTGCTCGGCGTAGGCCGGATACGGTTCAGACCAGTTGCCCACGCCGTCTTGCACCTGCACCCAGACCACCCGCCGTGCGTCGAAGTTCCACGTCAGCGTGTCTGCGTAGGGCTGCGTCATCACCCCTGCGCTGAAAAGCGGGTCGTTGGTGATGCGCATCCGGGATGGATAGGTTAATTCGTCGTAACTGTAGACATGCACTGTGCGGGTGAAACTCTGCCCCGCCTCCACTTCCACATAGACCAGCGGCGGTGTGTTGTCCACCAGCAGCGGCGCGGCGTAGACTTCCGAAACGTTGCCCGCCGCGTCGCGGAATTGGACGTGCAAGGCACTGCGGCTGCGGTCGGCCTGGGAGTAGACCCACGTAAGCGTCGAGGCAAAGGGCCGCCAGATCGCATCGGCGAAGGTCGGGTCGGTGCTGAGGCGCATAGCCGCCAGCCCGCTCAGATTGTCCTGCGCGCCCAGCCAGACTGTCGTCGTCACCACATCGGGGCCGAGGATGGGATGGCTGAGGGCGATGCCGCCCAGCGGGGGCAGCGTGTCCAGAGCGAATGTGCCGGTGTAGGCCTGCGAGATGTTGCCCGCCTCGTCCTGGAAGCGGGCGTAGATCGTCTTCATGCCGTCGCCGCCGCTGGGGGTGTATTCTTTGAGCGCATTGTAGTTCTCCCAGACGCCGCCGAAGCTGCCCGTGTCGCTCACCTGCATCTGTGTCACATTGCCCACCGCATCCCGGGCGCTCAGGTAGAGATCCACCCCGCCCGCGGCGCTGGCCGAGAGCAGGGGAATCGGTTCGGCCAGGGGCTGCCCGTTCAGGAGCGAGAGATAGGAGAGTCCCGTTGATAAAATCAGGACAGCGCCTTGCGTCTGGAAGCCCACTGCGCTCTCCCGCCCGGCGCGGGCCGCGGCCAGGAGATTCTCATCCAGAGGCAGATTTGTGCCCACCTGCACCTTCGCTTCGGGCGGGTTGGGGTCGAGAATAATGTCGTCCAGATAGGTGGAGAATATCTGGCCCGCGCTGTCTTTGTAGGCCACGTAGACATAGCGGGGGATGACGTAATTGCTGTGGCTGGTCAGGGTCCAGGGTTTGCTGCGGGCGTAGGTTTCCCAGGGCACGCCGCCAAAACCGCCGTCGTTGCTCACCTGCATCTGCGTGACATTTGGCGCGCAGAGATTGAGGGTGACAGCCGTGCCGGTGGTGAAGACCGCGCCGTCGTTGATGCTGACCCGGGGGAATTCACAGTCGGGGGTGGGCGTGGGCGTCGGTGTAGGGCCGGGCGTGGGGGTGGGTGTGGGCATCCCCGTCTCTGCGGGCGAAGGGTGGGCGGCCAGGAAACCGGGCTGGTGGCGATAGCTGACGCTGGCAATCTCGGCGCGGTTGTTGGGCAGAGCCGTTTCGCCCGCTGTGCCGATCAGCCGGTAGTGGGCCGATTTCAGCGTATCGTTGACTACCCCGGAGGCGAAGATGCCGTTAATGAAGTCGAACTCGTCGTGGCCGGGGTCCACCAGCGGGATGGCCCGACTGCCCGCCTCGTAGCCGCCGACGAGCAGATAGCTGGTGCTGGTGATGCGCGGCGAATCCATCACCTGGCCGATGCTGGCGTGGGCTTTGTAGCTGGCGGATGTGTGGCCGCCCGCACCGGCTACATCCGCCCAGTCAAAGAGGCGGAAGTTGGCCGAGCGGGGGCGGTCCACATTCACGTCCAGATAGACCGTGCGCGAGACGACCAGCGACTCATTGCCCACCGCGTCCTTCACCTGGGCGTAAATGGGCCAGAATTGGCGGCTGATGGCGGGAATCTCCCAGACCCGACTCGCGGCGTAGGCTTCCCAGGCGCTCCAGCCCTGGCCGTCGTTGGAGAAGCGCATCTCGCGCAGACCGCTGCCCGCGTCGGTCGCCTGCAGGTTGAGCTGAATCAGCGTCTGGGCGGTCTGGGTGACGCCGTTGTTGACGGTAAAAGCGGCCACCGGCGGCGCGCCGTCATAACGCAGGACAAAGGTGGTGGAAAACTTCTCGGCCTTCTGGTCCACATTGTCCTGGCTTTGCAGACGCAGATAGCCGGTGCAGGCCGCGCCCGCGCCACAGAGGGGCGTGGCCGACTGCAAGCTGTTGGCCGTGATGAAGCTGGTACTCTCGCCCTTTTCGTCGTTGCCCCAATAGACGAAGTAGCCCTTCACCCCGGAGCCTTCGTCCACCGGCGGTGTCCAGGTGAAGTTGGGCCGGGCGGTGATTGTCTGCCACGTATCGTTCTTGGGCCCGTCCAGATGGGTCGCTTCGCCTGGGTTGGGCGGGGGCATGCCGTCGTATTTGAAGGTAAAGAGAGTCTGCCAGGGAGAGGCGTTGCCGGCTTTGTCCAAGGCGCGCCCGCGCAGATAGTAGACGCCGGTGACGACGCCCAGATTGTTCGGTGTCCACTCCAGACTGGCCCCGGCGGCCACATCCTTATGCACCGCCGTGCCGTTGGCGTCTTCGCCGAAATAAAGCTGATAGCTGCTCAGACCGGAGGTGGCATCGGAGGAGGCGTTCCAGGCGAAGGTGGGTGTCTTCTGCGTCTTCTGCCAGGTGTCATTGGCGATGGCGTGGGTCTCGCGCACGCCGCCGATGGCCGTGGGCGGCGTGCGGTCCACGCGGTAGGTAGCACTGTTTTCGCTCTCCACATTGCCCACACTGTCCACGGCGTAGAAGCGGACGGTGTGTTCGCCGTCGCCGCCTTCGCTGAAGTTGACGGTTGCGCCGGGCTGCACCTGCTCGCCGCCGCCGTCGCGCCGGTAGCGGATTTCCTTTACTTCCGCCTTTGCCCTGCCTGTGCCGTTGTCATGGGCATTCAGGCTCACTTGGGCGGGTTCGATGAACCAGCCGGAGGGTGGCATATTGCCGGTAATCAGTCCGATTGTAGTGGGCGCGGCCAGGTCAATGTTCAGTTCCAGCGTCTTGTCGCTTTTCTTGCCTTGCTTGTCGTCGAAAGCCTCGAAGTAGACGTAATTGCGCCCACTCATCCAGTTGCGGGTGATGGACCAGTTGGTGCTGGTCGAATTATCCTGGCCGCTGCCTCGGTTGTCGCAGTCGTTGCAGCGAAACTCGACGCGGCTGAAGCGGTTCTCCGGGTCGCCGGCTGTGCCCTGGAAGCTCCAGTTCTGCTCGCGGGTGGTGATGCGGCTGTCGCCGTTGCCGTTGGCGGTGTTGAAGTCGATTGTCGGGGGTTTATTCGGCGAGATACGGAAGTGGCGGGCCGGCGCCCAGGACGCGCCGCCGGGCGCATTGGCTGCGCGTACGGACCAGTAGAGGTCTTTGTCGTCCCAACGGGAATCGAAAGTGACGGTACGGCTGGTGCCACCTTCGCCGGTGTCGATGACAGTTTCACCGCCACTGTCCATATTCGTGGTGGTCTTGACCCGAAAGGTGAAGCCGTTGTGAGAGCAGTTCACATCGTTCCACTTGAATGCTATTGTGCGATCGGTTATATCTGCTGATTGCAGTGATGGCGCTGGGCAGGGTGGTGTGGGGGTAGGAGGAGCACATAGAATAGCACCCGGCTCTACTTGTGGTTCAATCAATTCTCCTCTGTGGTTACGTAGGGTGGGGCAAATGATACACGCCTGAATACTTGGATTTCCGCTCTCAATCAGTTGTGCAGGCCCGGGATTATCCTCCGGTAGAACCTGCCTTCCACCCTTTTCGATATAACCGTTGTAGTTTGACGACAAACAGCCTTTTGGAGCATTTGAGGCACTACAATTCTCATATACTTTCCAACCATCGATCTCTTTCCCATGCCAGGAAACCGGGACACCATTTCGCCACAAATCCAAATGAATGTGATTAGGGTAATTTCCCCCGGACTTTCCAACCACACCGATTTTGGATCCCTGAGCAATACACCAGTTGGTCGAGGTATTGATACTGGCGAGATGAGCGTACCAACTTTGCCATCCGCCGCCGTGGTCAACCTTTACAACAGTTCCGAAACCCGTTGAGTCCGGTCCTGTGTATACAACTCTTGAGTCTTCTATCGTTTGAACGTCCCAACTTGCGCCACTACCGGGCGCAAAATCAAGACCGTTGCGAGCCGAAGAGTACCCTAGATGGGGGCCACCGGTGAAATAATACTTGTTTCCGCCTTGCCAAGGCAGTTTCCAATCCGTTGCACTGATGGAATCTGGGGAGGATGGCTGGAGGAGGCCCGTCGATAACTTTTCACCAACTGTTAGGCGTTTTTGTCTTAGCCCTTGCAAAGACAATCTGCTCAACAAATACTGAATTTCAGGAGCTTGGTAGAGAGTGTTTGGCTGTACAACAAGCAGCAGAAAGTAATCACCTGCATCAACGATATAGCTTATTCCGGTTGCCTCTGGCTCGTCAGTCTGCCATTTCTGCACAACGGTTGGTAAACCGTCAACGATCAGCATCCGATTGATGATCTCAGTTGGATATGGCACAATTTGAGCCAAATATTCGACCCATTCCAATGCTGTGACATTCCATTGATTAGGGACAACCATCAGTTCTAGGCGCTCGCTTGGAAAAGATGGTATCTCAATCAGAGCCTGACCAGGTTTTTCAGGATCGACATTGGCAGTGACTTTCCATCCTGGTTTAAGCCTTAACTGATATTGATATTCTGGATGAGTAAAAATAGTTTCAACAGATGTCTCTTGCGCACGACCCACCCCCGGCACCTGCAACAATGCCAGCACCAGCAGCAAACGAAGGATATTGTACAGAAGCACGGAATGTCTGCGATTGTGTTTCATTTTGTGTCTCCTTACCAAGTGTCTCACACCCACAATTACTTCTGTCCTACAGCGATCCAATCTAGTGTCTGGAACTGACCAGCTTGCCAAGTTCCACCGTCGGTTCGTCGAATGTACACCAGACATTTGTCACCGTTGCAAAATATGCTTCCATGGATGGCTGTCGTGACATACGGTGTATAGTCCCAAGCGGGTTGCAGCACGAGTATTGGTTTGGCTGAGAAGTTCGGCGTAAAGTCGATAGTAATATCGAGTTCTTGAGTGTTTTGAGTAACGTTGACACGCACGGTACCTTTCTGTATCTGCGTATTTCCCTCAACAGATTCTATCAAGAGAGGTGCTTTGATTTGCGTCACCGCCCCATCCGCAATCTTCGCCGTCGTCACACTCCCATCCGGCACCGTCAATGCCTGCACGGCAAAGGGCACACTCCCTAACTGCACCCGCGGACTCATCTCATCGTCGGTGCCGACGGTAATCCCCAGAAAAAGCGTGCTGTTCCCCGTAATCACACTCTGGGGGATGGGCGTCAGACTGCCCAGCATCACATTGAACAGCCCGTCGCTGACCTTCACCCCGTTGGAGCCGGTCCACTGCTCGCTCCACAGGGGCGCGCCGCCTGTCACCGCGCTGTAGAGACGGAAGCTCATCGAGAGGGTGTCGGTGATGGGCGCGCCGGCGCTGTTGGCCAGACGGCCCTGGTAGGCGATTGTGCCCGTGCTGGCCGCGCTCTCGGCGCGGAAAGGCACGGCCCCCGCCGATTGCGCCCAAAGCAGGACGGCGATCATCACAAGCGTAAAAATTACATTGCCTGGTGTGGGCAGCAGATGACGCAAACGACGCCGGGGTTCAGGCTGCGTTTGCTCGATGGCAACCGTTCGTCGTTCGGCGCGGTAGTGGTCAAGCGCTTCGCCCAAGTGGATGAGAAGACTCTTTGGCTCGTTCATCGAATAACCTCCTGTGAATGGTTGTTTGCGACATCAATCCGCTGTACATGTAAGCACATTCCACCCGACATAATCCACTACCGCATCCCCGCGCTGGAACAGAACTTCATCCGGCCCAATCTGCCCTTCTTCATCAAGAAGATCGAGCGGAAGGTGTTAAGGGGATAATTTTGGATTCAGCTATGCCAAACGTTATCGTAATGGTATTAAAAGCCATTCGACTACGATAAGATCGGATTCAACCCAAAAGTTATTGACAATGTTTGTCGCACGAATCTGGAAAGTAGTTGCAGTCTTCGAATGTATGCTTATTGTATGTCTGTGTGCCCAACCGCCATGGTGTGTGCCAGTTACAACCAAATAATCTGTTGCACCAAAGTTATGGGTCACTGTTACCTCACGAAGACAATGGGTTTCTCCTCCATACGATTCGCAGCTTTGGGATGCTCCTTGGATACTCGCGGTGCCAGCAACAAAATTGAGGTTTGAAAGAGTTAATGTACCAGTCAGCACCTTAGTCTTAACAACTGCATATTCGGCAATCTTCGCAGTCGTAATACCCCCATTAGGCGGCACGAAACTCACATCCCCTGCCAACTTCGCCGTCGTAATGCTCCCATCCGGTACTGTCAACGCCTGCACGGCAAAGGGCACACTGCCCAACTGCACGCGGGGCGTCATCTCGTCGTCCGTGCCGACGGTAATCCCCAGAAAGAGCGTGCTGTTCCCCGTTATCACACTCTGGGCAATCGGCGTCAGGCTGCCCAGCATCACATTGAACAGCCCGTCGCTGACTTTCACTCCGTTGGAACCGGTCCACTGCTCGGTCCACAGGGGCGTGCCGCCTGTCACCCCACTGTAGAGGCGGAAGCTCATATTGAGCGTCTCGGTGATCGGCACGCCGCTGCTGTTCGCCAGACGGCCCTGATAGGCAATCGTGCCCGTGCTGGCTGCGCTCTCTGCCGCCAGATTGCGCAGGGATTGTCCGGCCCAGACATTTTGGGTGAAAATGAGAATAGCAACGAGCAGCAGTGTGCCGCCGTTGGGCAGAAACCAGCGGAGCAGCCCAGGCAGTCGGGATGGACGCGGCGAACCGGTCACCTGGGCCGGCTGACTCTGCTGCTCCTGCCGGTACTGATCAACGGCCTCGCTGAGATGGGTGAGAAGACTCTTTTGCATAGGATTTTCCTCCAGAAGAAAGAATAAAGTGGCAGGCAGAACAGGGAATGTGTGAAAAGAGGCGCACGGATCGCATCTGCGGCCCGCTTTTCAGCGTCGGTGATGCGAAAATCAGAAAGCAACACGAAAAGCTCGCCGCGGCGTAAGCCTGGCGCAAGAGGAACAACGGCAGTCCGTGGGAACGTTGAGGAGGAAAAAGCGATGTTTGGAGCTGCCGCTTCGATTATATCGCAGGCGACGTACAGAGACAACTGGCAAATCGCCAATAGGGGAGCAGCAATTCTCAATATGGGATTTTGACAGGGGATAAGGGGACTGGTAAAAGAGAGGGAGTGGAGAGAAGGAATGACAAGGGGGATAAATGGAAACAGGATTCACGCACGCTGGGTTGATGGAAATTCTGCAACGGACATTCAAACA
>CAMDEX010000108.1 GCA_945897075.1 Litorilinea aerophila | reverse complement strand
GAGCTGATCGACAAAGAACGCCCTGAAGTCATCAGCATCGCCACCCAGCCCGAGCAGCGCGCCGAGATAACCATCTACGCGGCCGAGCATGGGGTCAAGGCGATTTATGCGGAAAAGGCCATGTCAGCCTCCTTGGGCGAAGCCTATGCCATGGTTGAGACGTTGGAGCGCTATGGCGTCTTCTTCAACCTGGGCACCAACCGGCGCTGGTCAATCGCATACGATCAGATGAAGGCGCTGGTTGATAGCGGCGAACTGGGCGCGCTCAAGAATGTCATCATCTACAACAACGGCACCCTTTTCAACACCGGCAGCCACTACATCGATCTGGTCATGCGTCTCAACAGCGACCACCCGGCGTTGTGGGCACAGGGCAATCTGCGCGCCAACGATGACATTTTCGATGGCGACATTCTGCGCGAAGACCCGGTGGGCGAGGGATTGATCCACTTTGCCAACGGCGTCACCGGCTACCTGCTGGTGACACCGCGTGGCGGTGACATCGAAGTAATCTGCGAAAATGGCACGCTCACCGCGTACAACGATGGGCTGGAATGGCATCTCCGCCGCCGGGAGCCAATCGATCCGCAAGGGCGCACAGGATTGTTGACAGCGCCCTATACAGAGCCACCTATTGCCAGCAGCACCCTGGCCCTGATCGAAGATTTGGTACACAGTCTGGACACGGGCGAACCATCCCGGGGCGGACCGCGTATTTCCCTGGCCAGCACCGAATTAATCTTCGCTTTGATAGAGTCCCATCGCCAGGGTGGGGCCAGAATTGAACTGCCTGTGCAAGAACGCAATGTACGGTTGCAGCGCAACCGCGGGCCGAACAAACCCAAATATAGCGTCTAACGTTAAAATTGTTTGTATACACCGGTGAAAAGGAACACGGATCAGTGAAACATCTGTGTTCCTTTCGATCTGTGTATACCCAATCATTTTCATTCGGATGTCGGCGCGCTCGATAGAAGGAGTTTGTCAAGATGCCTGTTACCAGCACCGCTACCCACACCCCCTCATTTCCCCAACAGGCGCTCTCTGAAATGGCAGAGACATTTTTCCGCGAGGGTTGTGTACTCATCCCCAACATCCTTGCGCCGGATGAGGTGGCCGCGCTGCGCGCCAAAACCGATGAATATGCGCTCAAGCCAGACCCGGCCAGCAAACATACCTCCTTTGCGGGCAACGCCTTTGTCCTGCGTTATTGCCATGAGATCGATCCCCTCTTTCAGGCGCTGACAACCCGCCCGGACATCCTGGCTATCGCCGAGGCTGTATTGGGGGCCAACCCCCAGTTCAACGCCATGAATGTGATTCGCAACGGCCCGGGCCAGGCGATTACCCGTTGGCATCTGGATGATGTATTGGAATTCCCCCTGCCAGCCGAAATCCCGCGCTTTGACGCCCGCATGCGGATGCCCGTCTTCTGGATGACGATACAGGTCGCGCTCAGCGATATCGATCAATTGGAGCATGGACCAACCCAATATGTGCCGACAAGCCACTACTCTGGCCGCAAACCCAGCGAAAGCCTGGAATTTGAAGGCCATGGCCCCCAGTCGGTCTTTTGCAAAGCCGGGGATGTCTATTTGACCAATCATCAGACCTGGCACCGGGGCGCGCCCAATCTTTCCGAGCGGGTTCGCTATCTAATGCAGATTCAATATGCCCAGCGCTGGGCGGATCGCCGCTTCAGAGGAGTTGCGTAATGACACAGAAAAAATATCGCGTTGCGATTGTCGGTCTCGGGCGGATGGGCAGCACCATTGACGATGAATTCCCTCCCGGTTCGCCCGCCTATTCGATTGCCGGGGCCTGCCGCGCCAGCCAGCGTCTGGAGGTGATTGCTGGCGCGGATATTGACCCGGCCAAACGGGCCGCCTTTCAAGCGCGCTGGGGTGTGACCGCGCTCTACGCCGACTATCTGGAGATGATGCGTCAGGAAAAGCCCGATCTGGTGGCTATCTGCACCAAAGGCGTGCTTCACGCCGAAATGGCCGTGGCTGTGGCCGAGGCGGGTGCGCCGATGATTTTTTGCGAGAAGGCGATTGCCTGCTCCATGCAGGAGGCGGATGCAGTGCTGGCTGCCGTGGGCAGCCGCAATATCCCCTTCAACACCGGTGTGCTGCGCCGCTTCAATCGTACCTATCACGTCGCGCGCCAAATGATTGCCGACGGCGAGATCGGCGAAGCCCGTACAGCCGTGCATTACGCTGCCTCCAATTTGCTACACGGCCACATCCACTCCCTCGACACGCTCAGCTTTTTGCTCGGCGACCCCAAGGTGGTGAGCATCTGGGGCGAACTCCTCCCGCGTGATCTGGTGATTGAGAACAACCGGCTCGACAAAGACCCCAACGCCATCTTCCAGGCCCTCTTTGCCAATGGGGTAGAAGCGACTACCGTCCCCGCCGGCACTTGGGAGTTTGAAGTGATCGGCAGCCGCGGCAGCGTCAGCGTGCGCAACGACGGGGTCGGGCTGGTTGTCCGCAAGGCCAAAAGTGAAAAAGAGCGCAGCTTTGTCGCTGTGCCCGCGCCAACTGTAGAAGCGCACAGCGCCACCCAGCTCTGCTTGGAAGATCTGCTCGACGCCTTCGAAAGCGGTCGCCCGACACTGGGCAATATCCAGATCACCCACCACCTGACCGAAGCCTGCCTGGCCGTTGCGGAGAGTCATCGCCTGCAACAGCGCATCACGCTCCCATTGGAAAACCGCTCGCTCTATGTCTTTCATGTGTAGACAGCGTGCCAATCACGACAAAGGCTACCCACCCTCCTATGCAAATAGAAATCATCTTCGATGTCGCGGTTTCGCCCAACCTGGCCGCCGCCAACCCACGGAGTAGCTGCGCCTTTCCCCTCTCGGCTCGACTGGCCGATGGCACGGCCGTCTGCGTCTATCGCCAGGGGACGACCAAACACAGCCACGATGGCCAGCTACTCCTGCAACGTTCGCTGGATGGGGGCAGGCGGTGGTTGGCACCCCAAATCGTTTTCAACGGACTCCTGGAGAGACCCACGCAAACGGTGATCACGGGTGGACTTTGCCAGACGCGGGGCGGCGCGCTGGTGGCTTCCTTTGGCACTGTCGAAGGGCTGCCTCCCAATCTCTACCCCTTCGGCGCAGAGGGCGAACGCTACCCACTGCGCTTTTTTTTGACACGCAGCGAAGACGGCGGTGCCAGTTGGTCTCCTCCGGCACAGCCGCAGCTAGAGCCGCTGGAGCGGGTCGGTGTGACCGCGCCTCCCTTTGTGGCAGCCAACGGCGCGCTCTGTGTGCCAATCGAATGCCGTATTCCATCCGGTGTAAATGCGACGGCGCTGATCATCTCCCACGATGACGGGCGCACTTTCTCGCCGCCGCTCATGGTAGCTGGCGATGCGAGCGGTCGTCTCAACCTGTGCGATGCCCGCTTCGATCTGCTGCCTGATGGACGGCTGATTGCCCTGCTCTGGACCTTTGAGCAGGGCAGCGAGCGCACGATTGCCGTGCATCGCGCGTTTTCAGCGGATCATGGGCAGACGTGGAGCGCAGCCGAGAGCCTGGGCTTTGTCGGACAGATCAGCGCACCGCTCGTGCTACCCGACGGCCGCGTGTTGGCCGCCAGCAACTATCGCCACCCGCCGCTAGGCAGCCTGCTCTGGCACTCGCTCGATGGCGGGAAGAGTTGGGCCGTTGACCAGCCAATCCAATTGTGGGATGGCGAGAGGGGTCGTATGAGTGGAAAACCGGTGACGCTCCCCGCGCTCGCCGATGGGGAGGAGCGCGTTTGGGATGAGTTGCAGCGCTTTAGCTTTGGCACACCCGACCTGCTGCTGCTGGCCGATGGAACAGTGCTGCTCACCTATTACGCCACGCTGCACGGAGTGATCCACGTGCGGGCCGCTGGTATACGGGTGGCGACGCTGTAGTACAGTGCTGCGCAAATAACTCAATGGTTGCGGTCGTAGTGCGTGTACCAGTTTACGCACCACGAGAACTGAGGATAAGTTTCCGCCGTCTTGCAGTAGCAATCCAACCGTTCGCAAGGAAGATTTTCCATGCTTCGTGTGGCAAAACCCGAAGGGTTCGGCAATATCGTTCTCGAAGAGGTTCCCCTACCGGTCTGTGGCCCGCGCGATGTACTCGTGCGCAGCCGGGTAAGCCTGATCAGCCGCGGCTCGGAAGTTCTGCGCCGCTACATGCACGAAGAGGCGATTGACCCGGCGATCATGGGCTATTCGGTGGGGGGCGTGGTGGCAGCCGTCGGTGACGAGGCTGCGACGCGCTTCCAACCCGGCGATCGCGTGGTGGCTGTCGCGCCTCACGCCCAGTATACGTTGCTCTCGATGGACGCTATGGAAGGCACCGCGGTCTGGCCGATTCCCGATGATCTCTCCTTTACCCAGGCTGCCTTTCTGCCCCTGGTTACTGGTGGCGTCACCTGGGCACAAGTGCCTGGCATCCGTCCCGGCGACACAGTTGTGGTGCTGGGGCAGGGACTGGTGGGCAACCTGGTGATGCAGGCGGCGCGCCAACATCTATTGGCGCGGTTGATTGTGGTGGATACGATCGCTGCGCGTTGCGAGTTGGCGCAAAGCCTGGGTGCGCATCTGGCCATCAATGCCGCTGAAGAGGATCCGGTAGCGCGGGTACGCGAGTTGACTGCCGGCCAGGGTGCCCAGCTGGTCTTCGACTGCGTGGGCGGCAAAGCGGGGCTGACCTCCTTTGCCCAGGCGCAGGAGATGGTGTGCGACGGAGGCACGCTGCACCTCATCGGTCTCTATCACGGCGCGCCACTGCCGTTAGATGCTGGCAAGATGCAACGCAAACGGCTGATCGGCGGCTATTATGCGGCGGAAACGCGCCCCGTGATGCTGGCCCGGTCAATTGAGCTGATGCAAGCCGGGCGTATCCAGGTCGAGCCGCTCATCAGCCACCGTTTCCCCTTTACCCAAGCCAAAGCCGCCTATGACCTGCTCTATGAGCGGCTGAGCGAAGCAATGGGGGTGTTGCTGCTGTGGGAGTGAGGAGGTGACATCGTTTGCACCTTCCGGGAAGGGGTCACAAGCCGACTGTACGCGCGCCGATCTGCTTGACCCCTTCCCGGAAGGTTGACAAGCCCTATCGTTTTGCTTTCTATCGAAGTACGAAAAAGAGAGGATTTGCCATGAAGAGATACCGCGCCGGGGTGATCGGTTGTAGCCGGATGGGTGGCTTTATTGACAACGAAGTGATTGATTATCCCACGATTGTCCTGCCGATGTCCCATGCCGCTGGCTTCACGGCCTGTCCACGCACGGAGTTGGTGGCTTGTGCCGATATGCGCACAGATGTGATGGCGGAGTTTGGCCGTCAATTCCACGTGCCGCCCGCAGCCCAATATACTGACTATCGCCAGATGATCGCACGCGAAAAGCTCGATATTGTCAGCGTAGCCACCCAGCCAGAGCCACGCACCGAGATTGTCATCTACGCTGCCGAACACGGCATCAAGGCCATCTATGCCGAAAAGGCGATGGCAGCCTCGCTGGCGGAAGCGGAGGCGATGGTGGCAGCGGTGGAGCGCAACGGGGTGGCCTTTAACCTGGGCACCAACCGACGCTGGGCCAGCGAGTATGATGCCATGAAGGCTTTTGTCGAGAGCGGTGAACTGGGCGCGCTCGAGAGCATTCTCATCTTCAATACGGGTACGCTCTTCAATATGGGCAGCCACTACATTGACTGGGCGCTGCGCCTCAACAACGACCTGCCGGTGGCCTGGGTGCAGGCCACCCTGCGCACCGACGATACCGCCATCGAGGGCGACCTCCTGCGCCAAGACCCGGCGGGCGATGGGCTGCTCTGCTTTCGCAATGGGGTGATGGCCTATCTGTTGACCACTGGACGCGGCTCGGACTGCGAAGTGGTCTGTGCGCACGGCTCGCTCACCGCGTTGAATGACGGTCTGAGCTGGCTGCTGCGCCGTCCACAGACAATTGACAGCCACGGTCACACCGCACTACTGGAGTCGCCATTCCCGCAGCCGCCACGGGTCAGCACCACACTGCGCCTGATCGAAGATCTGGTGCAGGCGTTGGACACGGGCCAACCGACGCGCGGTGGCCCGCGCGTGGCCCTGGCCGGGATGGAGATTATCTTTGCTTTGATCGAATCGCACCGCCGGGGTGGCGCTCGGGTGGACTTACCGTTGCAGGCGCGCAATCTGCGCCTGCAGCGCAACACTGCGCCAAAGCAGCCCAAGTTCAGTGCTTAATACATTACCGGTGAAGTTCTTGTTCTTTGTGCAAGAAAAGAGATATTTTTGTAAACACGGATTCAAAGGAATAGGGATGGGAAGAAATCTGTGTTCCTTCCAATCCGTGTTTACAAGCATCTTTGGTTCTGGCTTTGCCAGGTTAGGGAAAAACGGATATGACCAGAAACTATCGCGTTGCCATCATTGGGACGGGCCGCATGGGTGGCTTGATCGAAGATGAGATCGAAGCAGGCAGCTTTTCCAAGCCCTACAGCCATTTTTGTGCCTACGCTGCCATCGCTGACACTGAAGTGATCGCCGTGGCCAACCGGGGGGCCGAACGTATGCAACGCTTCGCCACCCGCTTTGGCATTACCAACACCTATCTCGACTATAGGGCTATGATCGAAAAGGAAAAGCCCGACATCGTGAGCATCACCACGCCCTCCTTTGCCCGCGCCGAGCCGATCATCTTTGCCGCCGAACATGGCGTGCGTGGTATCTATGCCGAAAAGGGGCTGTGTGCCTCACTGGCCGAGGCCGATCGCATCGTAGCTGCGTGTAGAGCCAACAACGTCGCCTTCAATTGGGGTGCCTTGCGCCGTCACCATGACGGCTACAAAAAGTTGCGGGCGGCCATTGCCCGGGGCGACATCGGCGAACCCCGTTTTGTCACGATGTACTTCTACACCGACCTGATCAAACACCATCCACACACCCTTGATCTAGTCGCCATGCTCTTGGGCGATCCCCAACCGCTCTGGGTGGAAGGACGGCTGATCGAGCCGGGTGATCCCTTTGACCCCACCCCGCGGCGCCCCCATCCGCTCTATGACGCGGCAGGTCATCGCTATCTGCCTTCGCCCGGTTATGAGATCGCGGATCCAATGGTCGGTTTTTATCGGGTTGGCTATGCGGGCGGGGCCGAAGGGCTTTTTGTGCCACGCCGGGGTTCCTTTGACATTGACGTGCATGGCTCCGAGGGGCGCGCCATCGCCTGGGAAAATGGCAGCGATTTTCGCATCCGCCGCACGAATGCCAAGACGCAGACCAGTGAGGAGACGATCTTCCGTCCAACCGGGGAAAGCCCCACCATCTGCACCATCCGTGATCTTCTGCGCGAGTTGGAGACGGGTGAACGGACGAAAGGCAACCTCGACATCACCATGCAGAGTGTGGAGGTGCAGTTCGGTCTGGCCCATTCGCATCTGCAAGGGGGCGCGCGTGTCGCGCTGCCGGTGGCTGATCGCACGTTGTATATTCCTGGTGGGTAAAGGAGTTGTCTTGTGAACGCCATTGACTTTGCCAACTCGTATATGACCTGGCTGCCCCATGACAATGGCAACATTGCGCGCATTCAATTGGATGCAGCCTGCACGCTGATCGACGAAAAATCGGGAGAGCGCGAACAATTCTACCTGATAGCCCCCTGCCGCGCCGAGCGCATGTATCTGGATACACCGCTCTTTCAATTGCCCAACTACGAGTTTTGTGGCATCTGGTCGGCAGATGAATTTCTGATAATCCGCACGGCCTGGGTCAGCGAGCGGGACAACCGGCAATATGGCCTCGGGCGCGTGCGTTGGCGCGAGATCCGCCTGGACATTCGCACTTTTGCCCATACGGAAGTCTTGAGCGAGGCAGGGGCGATCGTTCAGGCCACGCTGTCCAACCTGGCGCTCAATGCCCGTACCGAGCTGGTGGATGCCGAAAGCGGTCAGCGCGCCCTTTTGGAGTATCCGATCAAAACCATGAACCTGATGCAAGAGCCGCCACGCTTTCAGGTTGACACCGGGCCGCTGATTCTGCCCGATTTCAAAGCTACCGTTCCCCGTGCCATCGAGTCCTTTGAAATGGCGCACGTCGTCTATCACACGCTGGACAAAGCAGAGTTCATTTTGCGCAAACCCGTCCCCGCTGGCGATGGCGGCAACCCGGGCGCAGCTTCGACCGACTATTCCGTTGTGCAGATCATGCCGGCGCAGCATCAAATTCTGGCTTCGAAAGCCTAATCAACCTTCCGGGAAGGGGTCAAGCAGATAAGCGCACATTCAGTCGGCTTGCGACCCCTTCCCGGAAGGTACAACTCCTAAACGGAGGCCGAATGCCCAAGCCTTTCCGCGTTGCCATTGCCGGTTGCCATCGCATGTTGCAGCCCCACTTGGCCGGCCATAATTTTGCGTCTGCCTTCGCCGCTGTGCCGGAGACCGAAATGGTCGCCGTCTTTGACCGCAGGGCCGAAACACGCGCCGACTTTGTGCGCTGTTGGGGGGAAATGCCGGCCTATGACGACTTTGCACGTATGTTGCAGGAGGTGCAGCCCGATCTGATCTGCATCGCAACCCGGCAAACCTTACACGCGGCCCAAATTGAGCAGGCCGCGGCGGCCGGTGTGCGCGGTATCCTCTGCGACAAGCCGCTGGCCACCAGTCTGCTTGAGAGCGACCGCATCATTGCTGCCTGCCAGGAGAGAAAAATCGCATTGGCCTTTGCCCTGGATCGGCGTTGGCACGCTGCCTATCGCCATCTGCGCCAGTTAATTGCCGAGGGGATCGTGGGAAAGGTGACATCGCTTCTGGCTTTCGGTTGCCCAAACCTGATCAACCACGGCTGCCATTGGTACGATACCGCGCTGATGCTGCTGGGTGATCCGGAGCCGCTGTGGGCGAGCGGCTGGGTAGATGATCTGGTCAGCGAACCGGCTGACTCGCGGCGGCGGCTGGACCCACCGGGGCGCGGCCAGATTGGGTTGAGCGACGGCGCTCTCCTTTCTGTGACAGCGGATGGTGGACGACGACCCGCTTTCGAGGTCATCGGTGAAGAGGGCAGGCTGCTCATTTTGCATGACGCTGAGATGTGCTATCTCTGGAGTGAGAGCGGCGGGGGTGGGAATACGGGGTTACGCGTCCTAGAGATGCCACCAAACTCCGCTGCCTGGCCGGCCGGACCCACAATGGTACGCGATCTGGTGGCGGCTGTAACGTCGCACTCCACGACTGCTTGTGGTGTTGAACAGGCGCGTCGCGCGACGGAGATAGGCTTTGCCATTCACCTTTCGCACCTGCGTGGCGGCGCACGGGTGCTGGTGCCAGCCGCAGAACGAACGCTGTCTATCCCCTCCTTTCCCTGGGGCAACGAATAACCAGAAATTGAGTAGGCAGAACGGGTTGATAGGAGAGGTTGGGTCGTAGGTTAGGTTCTACCGGCAAGGAAACGCCCTCTACGCGACCAGCACATGCCGGGTGAACCCAACTTACTGCGATCTACTCACCATTAAACATTGCCGCCCCCTCACCTTCACCGCTCATCCCGTCCAACAGCGCCTGCAACACCGGCGGCAGGGGCGCGACAAACTCCCGTTCCTCGCCGGAGGGCAGGCGAAAGCGCAGTTTGTGGGCGTGGAGAAAGTGGCGGTCCAGGCTGAGCCGCTGGCGTTTGTAGCCGTAGAGCGTGTCGCCCACGACTGGGTGCTTCATCCAGGCACAGTGGACACGAATCTGGTGGGTGCGCCCGCTGTGGAGAATGGCCCGGATCAGGGAGAAGTGGGCGGCCAGACCGCTGACCAGCCGGGTGTCGTAGATGGCGAGGGTTTCGTATTCGGTGATGGCTTCCCGGCCCGCGCTGAGACCGGTCTGGGCATCCACAGGCAGCACTGCTTGTCGTTTGCGCTCCACCGGATGGCGGCCAATCGGTGCGGCGATGCGACCCTTCGCCGGGTCCATGCGCCCTTCCAGCAGGGCCAGATATTCTTTGTAGACGCTGCGCGCGGCAAATTGGCGCTGCAAAAAGTGGTGGCTCTGGTCATTTTTGGCGACGACAATCAGCCCGGAGGTCTCTTTGTCCAGGCGATGCACAATGCCGGGCCGCTTTTCCCCACCCACGCCTGCCATCTGCGGGCAATGATGCAGGACGGCGTTGACGAGTGTGCCGCCGCTGTGCCCCGGCGCGGGATGGACAACCAGACCAGCCAGCTTGTCCACCACCAGCAGGTCGTCGTCCTCATAGACAATCGCCAGGGGAATTTTTTCGGCGTGAAGTTCCGTCTCGACGGGCGCGGGGATGCGGGCAGTGACGCGCTGGCCCGCCTCGACTTTCAGGCTGGCTTTGGTCGCTTGGCCGTCCACCAGCACAAGACCGTCGGCGATCCAGCGTTGGATGGCGCTGCGGCTGTGTTGGGGAAGCTGGGAAACCAGCCAACGGTCCAGCCGTTCGTTGGGCGCGGGTGTGGGGATGAAAAAATCGAGGGCAGCGTTCAATTTATGCACCGACTGGCTGTGGCAAAAAGGAAGTTTTCCTGACAGATCGTTCGGAGATGGGTTTTTTCTCGACTGTCTCCATCGCAGTGATTAGAGCGCGCAGTGCGCGATTCACCGCTTCTGAACTCGAAAAAACCGCAGCCACATCCGGCTCTAATACGACCATTACGCTGTCTTCGGGCAGTAAGGGCGCAAAGCGATTGGGCTTGACTTTGGAGTAATCTAATTCATAGAATTCCGGCATATCGTCACTGGCTACGTGAATTGATTCATCTTCGCGTTGTTTCATAAAGATTCCGACTCAGCTCTGGCCGCGCTGACTTGTACCTTCTCCTGCCGCGCCGCCCGTATATCTTGCCACAGAATCACAAGCGCCAGGCCGATGACGCCGCCCACCACCGCGCTGTCGGCCACATTCCAGTTGGGGATGTAGTAGACGCCGGGGATGCCGGTCACGATAAAGTCGGTGACAAAGCCCTGCTCGATGCGGTCAATCACATTGCCAATGGCACCGCCCATTTCCAGCCCCAGGAGCAGACGCACAAAACGTTCGCTGATGGGCAAATGTTGGGCTGCGTAATAGAGAATGCCCGCGGAGACGACGAAGGCCACAATCGTAAAGAAGATACGCCCACCCTGAAAGATGCCAAAAGCTGCGCCGTAATTGTTCACGTGCTGAAAGCTGAGATAGCCTTCCAGGCTGGGGATCGGTGTGGTGGAACTATAGAGGGGCATAGCCGCCCGAATCAGTTCCTTTGTCCAACGATCCAGACCAACCACCACCCCCGCCGTGACCAACACAATCCACAACCGCTGGGCCAGGCTGCCAACACGTAGCTTCTCCGCCATTCCTCTGCTCCTCACCACTGATTTACGCACCACGCACCACGGACATTTTCCCTATTGTATCGCACCTGACCGGAAATGGTGAATTGCAACAGATGTGCTATACTGTTCCGGTTGTCAGTTGTCAGTCGCTACCCGAAGGAGATGGAGATGGCCCGCGAAATTACAATTGCTCTGGTGCAGATGTCCCCCACCCTGGCCAACCCAGAAGAAAACCTGCGCAAGATGGGCGATTTTGTCGAGCGTATTTGCAGCGAACAGCCCACCGACCTGATCGTCTTCCCGGAGCTTTCCTACACCGGCACAGAGTTGGGGCTGCGCGCCACCGATCTGGCCGAGCGCGTCCCCGGCCACGCCACCAATTATCTGGCCAAACGGGCCAACGACTATAACGTTCATATCGTCTTTGGGCTGGTGATCAAGGAAAAGGTGGAGAGTATCCTCTACAACGGCGTGGCCTGTTTGGGGCCGGAAGGGGATATTCTGGCGGCCTATCGCAAAGTACACCTGCTGGGCGAAGAGCGCCAGGTTTACCGGGGCGGTTTCCGCTTCTTCAACGTAGACGCCGAATGGGGGCGCTTTGGACTGATGATCGGCTCCGACCTGATCTTCCCCGAATCCGCACGCAGCCTGAATTTGGAAGGCGCGGAACTGGTGGTGCTGAGCGCCAACTGGGAGATCAACCACCAGGAACAGTGGCGCGCCCACATCATCAGCCGGGCCGCGGAGAACGCCTGTTTTGTGGCCGCTGCCAACCGGGTGGGCCAGGAGCCGACGATGCACTTTGCCGGCGACAGTATGCTGGTGGGGCCGTCCGGCGAGGTCTACACTGTGTTGGAAGACCCGATTGAAGGCTACGCGGTGGCGACTGTGGACCTGGAACGGGTGCGCGAAGTGCGCGAGGAGCGCCAGATCATCCAGTTCCGCGAACCGAACGCCTACCGCTCCGTCGTCAAGAAATACTAAAGAATGGAACGCGGATACAGCGGATTGAGCGGATCAACGCGGATAAAAAATAATCTGCGAAAATCTGTCTTTTCTGCTGGGTGCCCTCTGGGCGCTGCGTACTTATTTTCTCTCTGTTCTCGGACAAATCCATGACCAAAGCCAAGCAAGAGGCCCGTCTCCTCATTCAGCCCCTGGTCAGCGGTGGCTGGCAAAACCACCGGGAGATGACCGATTACCGGGCCGAGTGGTTGAGCAGTCTGCTGGTGGAGCGGGCCAACTGGCGGGCGAATGCCTTTCCGCGTTCCTTTGGGAGCGCGCAGATTGCGGGGCCGGATTATGTCTGGTTTCGCTTCTGGCTGCCGGAGCAAGATCAGGTGGTGGAGAAATATTTTGATCCATCCGGTCAATCTGTCGGTATGTACGTGCCGGTGACGGAGGAGTTGGAGCGGCGCGGCGATGTCTGGCGCACGGTTGAACTGGTCTTAGCGCTCTGGATTCAGCCCAGCGGCCAGGTGTCTGTCCTGCGCGAAGATGACTTTGACGAAGCTGTGGCGCAGGAGATTCTGACCCCCGTAGCCGTCGAGCGGGCCGAGCGCCGCATCCGGGAACTGACCACCGCCATCGCCCAAAAACAGTTCCCGCCGCCTCTTGTGCGCAATTTTGAATTGAATCCGGCCCTTGTGGATGTATAGTCGAAGCCAATCTCTAATCCCCAATCTCTAATCCCCAATCCCTATGATTGCCATCCTCGACTACGGCGTGGGCAACTTACGCAGCGTCTACCACTCATTTGAAGTGGTAGCCGCGCCCCTGGGCATTCAGGTGGACATTGTGGACAAACCCACAGACCTCACCCGCTGGCAGGCAGTTGTGCTGCCCGGTCAGGGCGCGTTCGGCGACAGTGTACACAATCTGCGCCGCCAGGGCTTTGTAGAACCACTGCTGGAAAGTGTGGATGCCGGTCTGCCCCTGCTCGGCATCTGCGTCGGGATGCAGCTTCTCTTTGACGAGAGCGAGGAGATGGGCCAGCACGAGGGGTTGCATCTGATCCCTGGCCGTGTGCGCCGCTTCCCCGCGGCCATGCCCGACCTCTCTCGTCCCGGCCATCTGCTGCGGGTGCCCCAAATCGGCTGGAATCAACTACACCGCCGCCAGGAAGACCGTCTGCTCGACGGCGTGCGCGACGGCGCTTATGCCTATTTTGCCCACAGCTACTACTGCGACGCTGCGGACCCGTCGGCTGTGCTGGCCTATACCGACTACGGCATAGACTACCCGTCAATTGTGCGCTATCGCAACGCCTGGGGCATCCAGCCCCACCCGGAAAAGAGCCACACCGTCGGCCTGCATATTTTGGGCAATTTTATGAAGATGGTGACGGAGGGAGCGGGGAGCGGAGACTGGAGACTGGAGACTGGGGATTGGGGATTGGGGAACAGTCTACCCGATCCCCAATCCCCAATCCCCAATCCCTAATCCCCAATCCCTGATCCCCAATGCTTTACCTCATCACCCACGCCCACACCCAACAGAGAAGAGACGCCGACGCCACCCGCTGGGAGTTGTCCGCGGCGGGGCAGGAGCAGGCAGACGCGTTGGCGCGTCTGCCCTTTTGGGAGGGTGTTGGGCGGGTGGTGGTGAGCAATGAAGCCAAGACCCGGCTGACTGTCGCGCCTCTACTGGCCGCGCGCCGCTTGCCGCTGACCGTCAATCCCCGCTTCGACGAACTGCGTCGGGGCAGCGGCTGGGTGGAGGAGTACGCCGCACGGGTGGCGGAGGTTTTCGCCAAACCCGACTCTTCCATCGGCGGCTGGGAGAGGGCCAACGACGCCCTGGCCCGCTTTGTGGAAGGTGTTGACGCGCTGGCTGACGCCTTCCCCGCAGAGACAATCGCGCTGGTCGGTCACGGGCTGACCCTCAGCCTCTTCCGGGCGCATCTGCTGAGGCGGGAGAAAGTGGATTTTGCCGACTGGCAGCGGCTCTCCTTCTGCGCGCTGGCGGAAGTGGAATGGCCGGGTCTGCGCTTGCTCTCCGACTTTCGTTCGGTCACAGGCGTTCCAATCATTGAACGGGGAGGATAACGCGTGTCCAGGCTTTCCCTCGAATTTCTCGGCACTGGCGGGGCCATCCGCACACCCCGCCCTGGCTGTGACTGTGCGCTCTGCCGCCAGGCCCGGCGCGTGGGCATCCCCTGGGAGCGCGGCGGGCCGAGCGTCTTTGTCCACGGGCCGAATGTACTCATCGACACCCCGGAAGAGAGCGCCATGCAGGTCAACCGGGCAGGCATCGGCCCGGTTGCCGCGGGCTTCTACAGCCACTGGCACCCCGACCACACCGCGGGCAGGCGTATGTGGGAGACGCGCAACTGGGACTTTCGCGCCTGGCCGCCCAACCACCTCTGCACCCCCATCTATTTGCCGCCCAATGTGGTACGGGATTTTGGCGTTTTTATGGGGCTGAAGGAGAATTTTGACTACTGGCAGGCGAAGGGGCTGGTGGATGTGCGGCTGATGGACGGCCCGATCAGTCTGGATGGCTGGCGCATCACCGCGCATCCGCTGGCCGAGGAGTACGTCTACGCCTTTCTCTTTGCAGAAGAAGATGGCCCGCGTCGGGTGCTGATCGCAATGGACGAACTTTATGGCTGGTCGCCGCCCGCCGAGTTCATCGGTGTAGATTTGGCCGTGCTGCCTACTGGTATCTTCGAATTCAACCCATTCAGCGGTGTGCGGCGTATGGCCGTCAATCACCCGGTCTTGGAGCGGGAGGCCACCTGGCGACAGACAGTGGAAATGGTGGAGAAGTTGCAGGCCAAGCGCGTCATCTTCGCCCACATCGAAGAGCCGGACGGCAACTCCCCGGAAGAACTGCTGCTGCTGGCCAACGAACTCCGCCGCACGCGTGGATGGAATGTTACCTTCGCCTATGATACACTCGTGGTAGAGTTGTGAAAACGACAACCAACCACAAAGACACAAAGGCACAAAGACAAAACGAATGATCATCTACCCCGCAATTGACCTGCGCAAAGGACGCTGTGTGCGTCTGCGCCAGGGCGACCCCAACGCAGAGACAGTCTACGGCGAAGACCCCGCGGCGATGGCCCGTCATTGGGTGAACCAGGGCGCAGAGTGGCTGCACGTGGTCAACCTGGACGGTGCATTTGACTACAAACCATCTGCACAGGAGGAGGATGGCGGCTTCTCTCCGCTGGTCGCCCGTCTGGAATCCCCCGACGCTGGCCTGCCTGTGGCCGAATTGCCTATCAATCTGCGCTGTCTGCAACGCATCCGCAAAGCCGTTTCTGTGCCGATTCAGTTTGGCGGAGGGATGCGTAGCCTGGACGATATCCGTCTGGCTTTGAGCCTGGGCGCGGATCGGGTGGTGCTGGGCACAGTTGCCGTGAAGAACCCCGATCTGGTGCGCGAGGCTATCGAGCGTTGGGGCGCGGAGCGGATTGTGGTGGGGATTGACGCGCGCGACGGCAAAGTGGCGACCCACGGTTGGCAGGAGACGAGCGAACTGGACGTCATCGAACTGGGCCACCGGATGGCCGCGCTGGGTGTGCTGCGGGTGGTCTACACCGACATCAGCCGGGACGGGATGCTGACCGGTGTCAACGTCGCCAGCACTGCCAATCTGGGCGATATGACCGACCTGCTGGTGATTGCCAGCGGCGGTGTTGCCAATATCGCCGACATTCGCAGCCTCAAACGCTACGAACATTTCAACATTGAGGGCGCCATCACCGGTCAGGCTATCTACACCGGCAGCCTGGACCTGGCCGAGGCCATCGCTGTCGGCAACGAACCCCTGCGCCGCACCAGCGCTGGTCTGCTGCCTTACCGACGCACAGACGAGGGCGTGCGGGTGCTTCTGCTCTGGAATGCCTTTTTCGAGCAGTGGCAGTTTCCCCGCGGCGGCAAGGAGGACGGCGAAAGTGAGCTGGCCTGCGCCCAACGGGAATTCAGCGAGGAGACCGGTCTGCCTATCCTGCGTGTCCACGAGGATTTCCGCTCCACCCTGCGCTATGTGGCCCGCATCCGTCGCCACGAGATCGAGCGCACAATCGTCTACTACCTGGCCGAAGCGGGGCCAGGCGCGACTGTCTTGGGCCACGACGACCACAGCGAATACCGATGGGCCAGTCTGGACGAGGCCCGCACGCTGCTGATGGAGACTTCGCCCGAACAGTTGCCCGCGCTGGACGCGGCGGAGGCATATTTTACAGGCGAGGGTCTACTGGGTACTGGAAGGGAGGAAGGGAGGAAGGGAGGATGACTTACGGATCAGATTCCCTTCCTCCCTTCCTCCCTTCCTCCCTTCTTCTTCTGGAGTTTTTATGCTTGCCAAACGCATTATCCCCTGCCTGGACGTAAAAGATGGGCGGGTGGTCAAGGGTGTCAATTTCATCGATCTGGTGGATGCGGGCGATCCGGTGGAGCAGGCGCGCGTCTATGACCGGGAGGGCGCGGACGAACTGGTCTTTCTCGACATCACCGCCACCCACGAAGCGCGCGAGATTGTGGCCTCGATGGTGCGCAAAGTGGCCGACGCGGTCTTCATCCCCTTTACCGTCGGCGGCGGCATCCGCAGCGTGGAGGATATGCGCGCCATTCTTCTGGCCGGTGCGGACAAAGTGAGCATCAACAGCGCGGCGGTCAAGAACCCGGAGCTGATCAGCGAGGGCGCACAGCGTTTCGGCAGCCAGTGTATCGTCGTGGCTATGGATGCCCGCCGCCGCCAGGCGGATGATCTGGCCGCGCGCGGCCCCGGCTGGGATATTTTTGTCAGCGGCGGGCGCATCAACACCGGCCTGGACGCGTTGGAGTGGGCCAAAAAAGTCGAGATGCTGGGCGCGGGGGAGATTCTGCTGACTTCGATGGACGGCGACGGTACACTGGAAGGCTACGACGTGGAACTGACGCGGGCCGTCTCCGACGCGGTGAAGATTCCTGTCATCGCCAGCGGGGGTGCAGGCAAAGCGTCCGATTTCGCTGCGGCCGTCACCGACGGCGGCGCGGCCGCAGCCCTGGCCGCCAGCCTCTTTCACTTCCGTCAATTGAGTGTGATGGATGTCAAGCGGCACTTGCAGGCGACGGGTGTGGCGGTGCGGATACCGGAGGGGAATTAAGAGATTAAGAGATTGGGAGATTAAGAGATTGGGTAGTGTGCGCGTCACCCAATCTCTTAATCTCCCAATCTCCCAATCTCTTCCCCACCACTTCATTTGGAGCTACGCGTGAACGATCCCAGCGTACTATTCAATCTCAAATTCGATCCCTCCGGTCTCATCCCCGCGATTGTGCAGGACGCCGACACCCGTCAAGTGCTGATGCTGGCCTGGATGAACGCCGAGAGTTTGCGCCGCACGCTGGAAACGGGCGAGACGGTTTTTTGGAGTCGCAGCCGCCAGGAGTTCTGGCACAAAGGCGCTACCAGCGGCCATACCCAGCGGGTGGTCGAATTGCGCGCCGACTGCGACGGTGATACACTCCTCGTTCTGGTGCAGCCAGCGGGACCGGCGTGCCATACGGGGGCAGTTAGCTGCTTCTTTCAGAAGATTGGGTGATTGGTTGATTCGTTGATTGGTTTACCGATGACCAGTCTGACGCACCGAATGAACCAATGAACCAATCCAACCAATGAACCAATCCAACCAATGAACCAATCAACCGTCTTCGACCACCTCCTCTCCACCATTGCCGAGCGCAAGGCCAACCCCACGCCCGAATCCTACACCGCTTCTCTCTTTGCCGCGGGCATCGGCAAGATCGCCCAGAAAGTGGGCGAGGAGGGGGTGGAGGTCGTCATCGCCGCTCTCAGCCAGAGCGACGACCGCCTCGTCTCCGAAATGGCCGATCTGCTTTACCACAGCCTCGTCCTCCTGGCCGCGCGAGATGTCCCCTTTGCCGATGTGGAAGCGGAGTTGGCGCGGCGTTTTCGCTGAAAAAAAAAGTAAACAAAAGTCCCCGGCACTTGCGGAAAGTGCCGGGGACTTTGTTTTGAACACCCCCTATTTACGCAGCTTGCCCAATACGTACTTTGTGGCCCCACCCGCCAACTTTCCCAACGCGGCGGGGGCAAAGAGACCAACCAGCGCCTCCACTGCGCCGGGGACAAGTCCCCCCAATTCTCCCACCAGATCGGCCATCTTCCCGTCGTCGGCCCTTTCACCCTTCGCCGTCTCGGCTTTGAGTTCCTCGACTTTGGCCTGGGCTTGCTGGCGCGTCTCTGCTGGCGCGGCCCGCACAGCCGCTTCCAGCGGCGCGAAGTGCTGAGTTAGATCACCCGCCGCCTGGTTGACGGTGCCCACTGTCCCGCCCGGCTGGTAGAAGCCGCCGCTGACATTCACTTTGTCCCGCCCTATGAAGTCGCCGCCGCTGACGTTTATGTCGCGGGCAGCGTATGTGCCGCCGCCGGTGTTGACGTTTGTGGTTGTCGTGTTGTTGCCGATCTGCCCCACATTCCCGCCGATGACCGGTCCGGTGACGTTGCCAGTGATGTTCTGCTGATTGCCGGTGACAGTCTGTCTGCGCTGGTTAATGGCTGCCTGAAATGCGCCCGGCGTCGGTTCGATCTCCACCTTCTGCAAACGGGTCGGCAGCCCTTTGGCCTTTGCCTCCCCGCCCGCATAGAAGGCCACCACAAAGTTGTCCGCCTCTTTGTAGTTGAGAATCGGATGCTGCTTTTCGCCCGTACGCTGGGGCACTTTGCCGCCAGTGAAGATAGCCAGATCCGCCACCCGCACTTTTCCATCCTGCTGGGAGGCGCCGTCGCCACACAGCGATTCGAGTAAAGCCAATGTAAATGCGCTGCACGGCTTGCCCGCGTAGGAGAGTTCGTCGGCCCGGGACGAGGCAATGATCACCTGTCCCCTGCCCTGGGCCAGTACAGCCGTCGCTTCCGGGGGCAGGGGTGATTTGGCGAGGGTCGCGCCTTGCAGGGTCGCCGGATCAAGGCCACCCGCGTGACAGCAGTCCAGAAGCAGGAGCAACTTCTTGGCGGGAATAGCCTGTAGTTTCGTAGCGAATTCCAGACCGCTGATGGCTGTCTTGCCCAGCGCTGACTGGTCGTAGCCGAAGGGCATCAGAAAATGAGATGCGCCGAATTGGGATTCCACCCGATAGCCGTGACCGGAGAAGTAGACGATAACCGTCGAATCCGGCTTGGCGGTCTGCGCCAGTTTGTCCAGACCGGCCAGGACGTCGGCCCGTTTCGCCCCTTCCCCGGTGAGCAACTGCACCTGTCCCTGCGGATAGGCGCAGCGCTCCTCGTCGGTGAGGATGGCGTGCATCTCCTTTGCGTCATCAATTGTATTGGCCAGGTCGGCTCCTACACCGACCAGCAGGGCGTGGCCGTCTGTAAATGTACTCATTTCCGTGTTCTCCTCGTGCTGCTGCACGTATACAAAATTTGTAAAATCGCTGACGATTAAACTAATGAGGACTAGGTGTAGTCCATCAATACATCGTGCACAACGTAGTTGAGAAAACATCAGCACATCGTGCAGCACGTTAACAACCAAAACATCAATAGATCGTGCAAAAGCGTGTAAAATCACCTTATTTCGAGAGGAGAAAGGTGAAAATGGACGCA
>CAMDEX010000107.1 GCA_945897075.1 Litorilinea aerophila | reverse complement strand
ATCTTGCAAGCCTTATGGACCCAATTCACCTCCACTATTGAACCTGTCCGTCCTAACCGTTCCGTCCCTCGCCGCCTGAGAGTTAGGCCAAAAAAATATGCTTTCGCTTACAAATCAACTCGCTAAAACCCTAACTTAATGACATTGAGTGAACAGTAATCAGTAGCGTCGAACAGCCCAACTGATAACTGGTTACTGATTACTGCTCACTTTCCCCGCGGGAGACGCGTATGAAACAGATTCTTCTCCTCCTCATCACCGTGGGCCTGAATGTGGCCGGTCAATTCCTGATGAAGCAGGGCATGAGCCAGGTGGGTGTGATCGGCGGTTCGCTCGGTGTGATGGCAGGCAGCCTGACCAAAGCCTTTCTTAATCCCTATGTGATTGGCGGGGTAGGGGCCTACGGCTTCAGCAGTATCTTTTGGCTGATTCTGCTCAGCCGGGTGGAACTGAGTTACGCCTACCCTGCGCTCAGTCTGGGCTATGTGCTGGTGACAATCATCAGTGCCTTTGTACTCAACGAAGCAGTCTCGCCTATGCGCTGGCTCTCCGTGGCAGTGATCTGCGTCGGTGTGATTCTGCTCAGCCGCAGTTGACGGGAAACGTGAAGCGTGAAACGTGAAACGTGAACGGCCAGGGCGTCAATCTCCCCATCTCCCATCTGCCATCTCCAATCTCGCTTGGAAAGATGGTGTCTCTGCCCTCCTCCTCGCCCTCCTGACCGCTGCCTTCTTCTGGCGCACCCTTTCCGGTGATGTTTACCAGCCCGCGGATGGCGGCGATCTGGTCAGCTTTCTCTACCCCACCTACCGCTTCGCCGCGGCGACACTGGCGCGGGGCGAGCTGCCCCTCTGGAATCCCACCCTCTACGGCGGCGCGCCCTTTATCGCCGACATCCAGGCCGGTTTTCTCTACCTGCCCAATCTGCTCCTCTTTCTTCTGAAACCGGATTTCGGTTACGTCTGGATGCAGTGGCTGGCCATCGGTCATCTCTGGTGGGCCGGGCTGGGCGTCTATGCGCTCTGCCGGGCGCTGGGCATTGCGCGCCCCGCCGCGCTCTTTGCGGGGAGTGCCTTCGCCTTTAGCGATCCGCTGCTCATCCACCTGGGCAACCTGAATCTGATCGCCGTCCTCAGTTGGCTGGGCTGGGTGCTGGCCGCCTTCCATCTGGCCCAGACCCGGCGCAGCCTGGCCTGGGCGGGCGTGGCCGGGCTGCTCTTTGCCCTCGCCAACTACGCCGGCCATGCGCAGAGCAGTTATTATGTGGGGATGGCGGTGATTGGGTATTGGGTATTGGGGATTGGGGATTGGGGACAGGCGACTGGGGACAGGCGACTGGGCGCTGGTGACTGGGACAGCAATACGTCTGGCTGGAAACGGTTGATCAGCCTGACGAAATACCCAATATCTAATATCCAATACCCGCTTATTACCGGTCTGGTGGCCGTTTTGCTAACGGCCCCGCTTCTCTTGCCCAGCTTGGAATTGCTGCCCTACACGGCGCGGGTCGACTTGGCCTATCAGGAGAATGTGGGTTATTCGTTGGCTCCTGTGCCCGCGTTGATAGGGCTGATCACGCCCGGTTTCTTTGGCCGCGGCCCCGCGCTGCACTGGAGCTTCTGGGATCGGGTGGAGTTGCCCTACGCCGGCGCGGTGGCGCTGCTCCTGGCGCTGGCGGTCTTCTTTAGAAGTTCGACTTTCAGAAGTTCGACTTTTGTCAAAAGTCGAACTTCTCGTCTGCTGCCCTGGATCGGGCTGGCGATCTTCGGTCTGCTCGTCGCCCTCGGCGTCTACACACCTGTCCACGGCTGGCTGACCCAATTGCTGCCCGGTTTCGACTCCTTCCGCGCGCCGGCGCGGGCGATTGTGCTGTGGGTTCTGGGGGTGGCGGTTTTGGCCGGCTATGGACTTGACCGGTTGACCGACGGCGGACGGCAGACGGCGGACGGTGGATCACCAACGCAATACGCAATACGCAATACGCAATACGCCGCCTTCCTTAAATGGGGCGGTCTAACGCTTCTGATTGTCTTCGTACCAGGCATGTACGCCTCCCTTCTCGCCTTGCAGCCCGATTCGGTCTGGTTTTTGCGCGCTTCATTGGCCGCCCTGGCCGTGGCATTGGCGACTGGCGCTTGGCTGGCGACGTGGGCGCTGGTCAGCCTGCACAGCCGGGACCACCTGAGCGGGCGGCTGCTGGCCGGGCTGCTTACCGCGCTGCTGCTGGTAGAAGTGGGCGCGGCGGGCGCGTACACAGACATCAGCAGCAACGACCCGGCGCGGGGCTTCCAGCACCCGGAGATTGTGGATTTTCTGGTTGGACAGACGGACGGCGGACAGAAGACGGCGGACGGCGGACAGAAGACGGCGGACGGCGGACGGCCCGTTTCGCGGTCTGCGGTCTGCTGTCTGCCGTCTCCCTTCCGCATTGACGCCCGCACCGGCATTGACGATCTGTGGCAGCCGGACACGGCCGCGCTGGCTGGTCTGCGCGATGTCTGGGGGATCGTCAACCCCCTGCTGCTGACCCACTGGGAGCGGCTCTGGGAGTCCACGGGCGGACGCCACACCCGGCTTTATGATATGCTGAACGCCGCTTTTGTGATCGTGCGCGACGGCACGCCCCTGCCCGAAAAATTTGTGCTGGCCTTCGACGCGCCGGGCGAGCTGGCCGTCTACCGCAATCCAGACGCCTTTCCCCGGGCCTGGCTGGTGAGCGAAGCCGTCACCGTCCCCGAAGCTGACGCCGCCCTGGCCGTCCTCACCGCGCCCGACTTCGACCCGACAGCGACAGTCATTCTCCTGGCGGGCGACGGCAGACCGCAGACGGCAGACGGCGGACGAACGACGACCAATCACCCAATCACCCAATCACCCAATACCCAATACCCAATATCCAATTCCCCAAACTCCCTCCAATTCCACCTCACCTCCCCCACCCCCGCCTTCCTCGTCCTCAGCGAAGTCTGGTATCCGGGCTGGCGGGCTACGGTCAACGGCGTGCAGACGCCCGTCTTGCGCGCCAACTACGCCCTGCGCGGGGTGGCCGTGCCCGCGGGGGATGTGACCGTCGAGTTGCGTTTTGCGCCGCAGAGTTGGCGCTGGGGGCTAATGCTGGCCGCGCTGGGGGTCTTGCTGCTGCTGGGGTTGGCGCTGGGGCGGGCACGCGCCATTCCCATCTAACCTCCGCCGCGGCGGGGAGGGACTGTTGTTCCTCGTTCCCACGCTCCGGCGTGGGAACGGCGGCGGGACGCTCCGCGTCCGGGTCGTTGGTTGGCGGGGCGGGGCTGTGGACGCCGAGCGTCCAGAAGGAGCGCCCACGCGGGAGATCAACTCCTCCCCCAGAATGGGGGAGGTTGGGTGGGGGTTGCAGGCTCGCGCTGGCTGGTGTACAATCCGGCGTAACGCAAGCTGTTAGCTTGCGTTACGTTTCTGCGCAAGCGAACAGCTTGCGTTACCGGGGGTATCCAGTGCCAAAACTCGAAGATTTGATCCCCAATGTAGCTGTACGCGGTATTTTGCCCGATTCTTTGGTCACTGTCGTCAACGTCCACTGGTATGGTTCCGAGGCGCTTGAGCTGACCTACAAATCCCCCACGGGCAAAGTCGCCAACGAACTGCTCTACCGCCACGACGAAGCCCGCATTGAGGTGGTTGAGAAGGGACGCCCGTGGAGCTTTGACGGCGACGGCGCGCTCTTCCGCCTTGTCTCGGAGGCCTACCGCATCCGCCTGGCCCATCTCTTTGACCCTGTGCTGGCGGTCCACACCTCCGATGTCGAGCCGCTGCCCCACCAGATCACGGCCGTCTATGAAACGATGCTGCCGCGCCAGCCTCTGCGCTTTCTGCTGGCCGACGACCCCGGCGCGGGCAAGACGATTATGGCCGGGCTGCTGATTAAAGAGTTGATGGCACGCGGTGATCTCCAACGCTGTCTCATCGTTTGCCCCGGCAGCCTAGCCGAACAGTGGCAGGACGAACTCTCCCGCCGTTTCCAACTGCCCTTTGACATTCTCACCAACGACAAGCTGGAAGCAGCGCGCACGGGCAATTGGTTTCTGGAATCCAACCTGGTCATCGCCCGGCTGGACAAGCTGGCGCGTGACGAGAGCGTGCAGGAAAAGCTCCAGTCCCCCGACTGTGGCTGGGACCTGGTGGTCTGCGACGAAGCGCACAAGCTCTCGGCCACCTTCTTTAACGGCGAGATCAGATACACCAAACGCTACCGGCTGGGACAGTTGCTCTCCACCCTCACCCGCCATTTCCTGTTGCTGACGGCCACGCCCCACAACGGCAAGGAAGAGGACTTCCAGCTCTTTATGGCGCTGCTGGACGGCGACCGTTTCGAGGGGCGCTTTCGGGATGGCGTACACACCGCCGACGTTTCTGACCTCATGCGGCGTATGGTCAAAGAGAAGCTGGTGAAATTTGACACGACCCCACTCTTCCCGGAGCGCATCGCCTACACCGTACCCTACCGGCTTTCCGACCTGGAAGCCCAACTCTACAAGCAGGTGACCGAATATGTGCGCGAGGAGTTCAACCGCGCCGAAGCCCTGCAGAACGACAAGCGCGCCGGGACGGTGGGCTTTGCCTTGACCATTTTGCAACGCCGTCTGGCTTCGTCGCCCGAAGCCATCTACCGTTCCCTGCGCCGACGACGAGAACGGCTGGAGAGCCGTCTGGCTGAACTGGAAGTGCTGCAACGGGGCGCGCAGGCAGGGTTGCTGCCCGCCGGGGTCAATCTGGACGCCGAAGACCTGGAGGATTTGGAAGAAGCTCCGGAAAGCGAGGTCTTGCAGGTAGAGGAGGAGATACTCGATCAGGCTACCGCCGCCCGCACGATTGCCGAATTCCGCGCCGAGATTGTGACACTCAAGCGGCTGGAAGAGTTGGCCCTGACTGTGCGCCGCAGCGGTGAGGATCGCAAGTGGCGTGAGCTGGCCAGCCTACTGAGTGAGATATTTACACCAGCCGCGATTGCCGACCGGATGGCCGAGGAGGGTGCGGTCTATGTGGCCGTTCCACTGCCCAAGCCGACCCCATCGCCCCACCAGAAGCTCGTCATTTTCACCGAACACCGGGACACCCTCAACTATCTGGTGGCGCGCATCGGCACTCTGCTCGGACGCAGCGAGGCAGTCGTCTCCATCCACGGCGCTATCGGGCGGGAGGAGAGGTTGCGCACCCAGGAAGCCTTTCGTCACGATCCCAGCGTGCAGGTGCTGGTTGCCACCGACGCCGCCGGGGAGGGCATCAACCTCCAACGCGCCCACCTGATGGTCAACTACGACCTGCCCTGGAACCCCAACCGGCTGGAACAGCGCTTTGGCCGCATCCACCGCATCGGACAGAGCGAAGTCTGCCACCTCTGGAATCTGGTGGCGGAGGAGACACGCGAGGGCGATGTCTACCGCACCCTGCTGGAGAAGATCGAGCAGGCGCGCCAGACGCTGGGCGGGCAGGTCTTTGATGTGCTTGGCAAGCTGCAATTCGACGGCAAACCCCTGCGCGATCTGCTGATCGAGGCCATCCGCTACGGTGACCGGCCCGAAGTGCGCGCCCGCTTGACCCAGGAACTGGCCAATGCCTTTGACCGCCAGCAGATCCAGGATCTGCTCGAAGAACGGGCGCTGGCCCGCGACACGCTGGACACCAGCCGTGTCTTGCGCATCAGCGAAGAGATGGAGCGCGCCCAGGCCCGCCGCCTGCAACCCCACTTCATCGAATCCTTCTTTCTGGAAGCCTTCCAGCGGCTGGGCGGCGTTGTGCGCCCCCGCGAGCAGCAGCGCTACGAAGTGACCAATGTCCCCGCGCCGGTGCGCAACCGGGACAGGCTGATTGGCACCCGCGAGCCGATTCTGCCCCGCTATGCCCGCATCACCTTCGAGAAGCAGCAGATTGCCCCGCCCGGCCAGGTGGCCGCGGCCTTTGTCTGCCCCGGCCATCCCCTGCTGGATGCTGTGGTTGACCTGACTCTGGAACGGCATCGGGAGCTGCTGCGGCGGGGTGCTGTCCTGGTGGACGAGGAAGATACGGGCGTTGTCCCCCGCCTGCTCTTCTACCTGGAACACCCGATTCAGGACGGCAGCCTGACCCGCGCTGGCGAGCGGCGCATCATCTCCAAGCGCATGCTCTACGTGGAGACTGACGCCGACGACAATCTGCATCATCTGCACTACGCACCCTATCTCAACTACCGGCCACTGGGCGAGGATGAGCCAGCGGTGGCCGAGATTCTGGCCAGATCGGAATGCAACTGGATTGACCAGAACCTGGAGCAGAAAGCGTTGGTCTATGCCATCGCCCACGTGGTGCCCGAACATCTGGCAGAGGTGCGCACGCCCCGGCTGGCGTTGATTGCCAAGACAGAAGCCGCAGTCAAAGAGCGGCTGACCAAAGAGATCAGCTACTGGGACCACCGGGCCGAGCAACTCAAACTCCAGGAACTGGCAGGCAAGACCAACGCCCGGCTCAACTCCGGGGAAGCGCGCAAGCGGGCCGACCTGTTGCAAGGCCGCCTGGAAAAGCGTATGGCAGAATTGGCTCTGGAACGGCAAATCTCGCCGCTGCCACCGGTGGTGATGGGTGGCCTGCTGGTGATCCCCATCGGTCTGCTGCGGCGCTGGGGTTATGCGCAGCCCGCCCGCACAGCATCCAGCCCTGTGGATACCCAGGCCAGCGCGGCCAGGGCCAGGGAAATTGTGATGGAGGTGGAGCGCAGTCTGGGCTTTATGCCAACCGATCGCGAGTACGAGAAGCTGGGCTACGACATCGAAAGCCGCATCCTTGGCACAGGCCACCTGCGTTTTCTCGAAGTCAAAGGCCGCGTCGCCCGCGCCGAGACGATTACCGTCACCAAAAATGAGATTCTCTACTCTCTGAACAGACCGGACGACTTCATCCTGGCTATGGTAGAATTCATGGAGGACGGCACACACCGCGTTCACTACCTGCGCCGCCCCTTCCAGCGCGAGCCAGATTTTGGCGCAGCCAGTGTCAATTACACCTTCGCCGAATTGCTGGCCCGGGCCGAGGAGCCGCGATGAATTCTTATACAAACGATGAACTCGAACAAATGATAGGCGATCTCGAATCTGATCTGGCCGAGCGCAAGGAGAGTTTTCGCGGCGGCGCGCCCGAAAGCGTGCGCGAGGCAGTCTGCGCTTTTGCCAATGACCTGCCTAATCACCGGCGACCGGGCGTTGTCTGTATCGGGGTAAACGACAAAGGCATCCCCACAGGCTTGGAAGTCACCGACGAACTCCTGCGCTCTCTGGCGGATATCAAAACGGATGGGAATATCACACCGCCACCAACTTTGACCGTTGGTAAACAGCATTTGCTGGGCAACGATGTCGCCGTCATCACCGTTTGGCCGGCAGATTCCCCACCGGTGCGCTACAAAGGACGCATTTATATACGGATTGGCCCGCGCCGTGGGCTGGCATCGGCCCAGGACGAACGCATCCTCAACGAAAAACGCCGCTTCCAGGACAGGCCCTTCGACGTACACCCGATCAGCCACGCCCAGTTGCAAGACCTGGACCTGCGCCGCTTCCAGCAGGAATATCTGCCCTCTTTGCTGGCCCCCGATGTGCTGGCTGCCAACGAACGCACAGACGAGGAGCGGCTGGCAGCGGCCAAAATGATTGCCAGCAATACCTATCCTACGCCTACCGTATTGGGTCTGCTCGTTCTCGGCAAAGATACACGGGCTTTTCTCCCCGGTGGCTATATCCAGTTTTTGCGCGTGGCGGGCCAGGAACTCGGCGATCCCATCATTGACGAGCAAACGATAACCGGTACAGTCTCCGATCAGATTCGGCAAATCGACGAGAAATTGACGGCCCACAACCGGACAAGGGTGGATATTGCCAGCGCAGCGGTCGAGCAACGCCATGCGGAATATCCGTTGGCTGCCTTGCAGCAGCTTACCCGCAACGCCCTTCTGCATCGCAATTACGAGGGCACTAATGCGCCCGTGCGCGTCTACTGGTTTAGCGACCGCATCGAAATTATGAATCCTGGCGGCCCCTATGGCGAAGTCACCGCAGAGAACTTCGGGCAGCCCGGCATTACCGACTATCGCAACCCAAACCTGGCCGAGGCTATGCGCGCGCTTGGCTTTGTCCAACGCTTTGGGGTGGGCATCGCCCTGGCCAGACGCCTGCTGCGAGAGAATGGCAATCCTGCCCCGGAGTTTCAGCCCACAGCCGGCCATCTGCTGGCGCTGGTAAGGAAGAGCGTATGAAAACCCTGGCTTTTCTCAACAACAAAGGGGGCGTGGGCAAAACGACGCTGGTCTATCATCTGGCCTGGATGCTGGCCGAGCGGGGCGTCGGCGTCCTGGCAGTCGATTTTGATCCCCAGGCCAATCTGACCGCCATGTTTTTGGAGGAAGAACGGCTGGAGCAGCTCTGGCCCGATGGCGCACATCCCCACACAGTCTATGGTGCCCTGCGCCCATTGATTGTGGGCGAGGGCGATGTGAGCAACGCCCATATCGAACCCATCACCGATCAACTGGGGTTGCTGGTCGGCGATCTGGCCCTCTCCCTGGTGGAAGACGAATTTTCCGCCCAATGGCCCAACGCCCTGGACCGCAACCCCCGGGCCTTTCGTGTCCTCTCTGCCCTGTGGCGTATTATGGAAGCCGCAGCCAGCGAGCGTGAGGCACAAATCGTCCTGATTGATGTCGGCCCCAATCTGGGCGCGCTCAACCGGGCTGTGCTGCTCTGCGCGCAACAGGTGGTCTTGCCCCTGGCACCCGATCTCTTTTCCATTCAAGGGTTGAAGAATCTTGGCCCCACCCTGCGCCGCTGGCGTAGAGAATGGCAAGATCGTAAGGAGCGCAAACCCGAAGATGTCCATTTTTCCATCCCACCCGGCGCGATGACGCCCGCCGGCTATGTGGTGATGCAGCACGCGGTGCGTCTGGATCGGCCTGTGCGCGCCTATGAACGTTGGATGCAGCGCATTCCAACCGTCTATCAGGAAGCCGTCCTGGGCCAGACCGGGGTAGTTCCGCCCAGCCCGGACCCCCAGCGCTTGGCCCTGCTCAAGCACTACCGCAGCCTGATGCCCCTGGCCCAGGAGGCGCGCAAGCCAATGTTTCTGCTCAAACCCGCAGACGGGGCAATTGGTGCCCACATCGAGGCTGTACGCAGTTGCTACGAGGATTTTTTGCATCTTGCCCGCATCGTTGGCGGCATCGCTGGAATCGAAGTGACATGACCCACACACCCAAAAAACTCATCGAAGTCGCCCTGCCCCTGGACGCCATCAACACCGCCAGCGCCCGCGAGAAATCCATCCGCCACGGCCACCCCAGCACATTGCATCTCTGGTGGGCGCGGCGACCCCTGGCCGCGGCCCGCGCTGTGATCTTCGCCCAGATGGTGGATGACCCCTCGGCCCACCCGGACAAGTTCCCGACGCTGGCCGCCCAGGAAGTCGAACGCCTGCGCCTCTTCAAGATCATCGAGCAGTTGGTGCTGTGGGAGAACACCACCAACGAGGATGTGCTGAACCAGGCCCGCGACGAAATCTGGAAAAGCTGGCGTTCCACCTGCGCCGACAACCGAGACCACCCCCGCGCCGCCGAACTCTTCAACCCGGACAAGCTGCCCGCCTTCCACGACCCCTTTGCCGGCGGCGGCGCGCTGCCCCTGGAAGCGCAACGGCTGGGGCTGGAAAGCTACGCCAGCGACCTCAACCCGGTGGCGGTGCTGATCAACAAAGCGATGATCGAAATTCCGCCCAAATTTGCCAACCGCCCGCCGGTGAACCCTGGGAACGCCGCCGGGAACGCCGCCATCCCTGGCGGCCCGCGTGCCAGCAGGGATGCTGGCGCTCCCGGTGCTGGGAACGCCGCCATCTCTGGCGGCTCGTTTGCCAGCAGGGATGCTGGCGTTCCCAGGCTGCTGGCCCAGACCTGGCGCGGCGTACAGGGGCTGGCCGATGACGTGCGATATTACGGACAGTGGATGCGCGACGAGGCCGAAAAGCGCATCGGCCACCTCTACCCCAAAATCGAAGTGACCGCGCAAATGGCCGCAGAACGCCCGGACCTGAAGCCCTATCTGGGCCAAAAGCTGACGGTGATTGCCTGGCTCTGGGCGCGCACAGTGAAAAGCCCCAATCCCGCCTTTGCCAGTGTGGATGTGCCCCTGGCCTCCACGTTTATGCTCTCCACCAAAGCAGGCAAGGAAGCCTATGTACTGCCGGTCATCAGGAGCGCCGCCATCCCTGGCGGCGGCCCGTTTGCCAGCAGGGATGCTGGCGATCCCGGCCCCGGCTACCGATTCACCGTGCAAGTGGGCAAGCCCAAAGACGCCGAGGCTGCCCAGAACGGCACAAAGCTGGCGCGTGGGGCGAATTTCCAATGCCTGATGTCGGGTATACCGATGGCTGGCGATTACATCAAAGCCGAAGGGATGGCCGGGCGGATGGGCGCGCGGCTGATGGCGATTGTCGCCGAGGGGGAGCGGGGGCGGGTTTATCTATCGCCAACCCCAGAAATGGAAGCCATTGCCAAAACGGCAAAGCCGGATTGGGAACCCGATGTGGAGATACCGCCAGATCGACGTTCGATGTTTACGCCGTTGTATGGGTTGACGCACTTCAAACACCTCTTCACCCCGCGCCAACTCGTGGCCTTGACCACCTTCTCCGATCTGGTGCAGGAAGCCCGTGCGCGGGTGCTGCAAGACGCCCGCGCCGCCGGTCTCCCCGACGATGGCCGCAATTTGGACGACGGCGGCACAGGAGCGTCCGCGTATGCGGACGCGGTGGCGGTGTATTTGGCGTTTGCGGTGGATAAGGGGGCAGACGCTTGGTCGAGTATTGTAAGTTGGCGTGTTTCGGTAGATGCGTCGCGAAACACATTTTCGCGTCAGGCTTTGCCGATGGTATGGGACTTTACGGAGATCAACCCGTTCAGCGACTCAGTTGGCAATTTTGATGGGATGGCAATAGAAGGTATTTGGAAGGCAATTTCAAATTTACCTGCAAACAGTAACAGTAGTGTTACACAAGTAGATGCCGCGGCTAATGTCATAAGCCTGAACAAAGTCATTTCTACCGATCCTCCTTATTACGATAATATTGGATACGCCGATCTATCGGACTATTTCTACGTGTGGCTGCGTCGTTCATTGAGAGATGTTTTTCCCAGTCTTTTTGCCACCCTGGCCGTGCCCAAAGCCGAAGAACTCGTTGCCACCCCCTACCGACACGGCAGCAAGTTGATGGCCGAAGCCTTTTTCCTGCGCGGTATGACCAAAGCCATGCGCCAGCTGGCCCAACAAGCGCATCCAGCCTTTCCGGTCACAATCTATTACGCCTTCAAACAGGCAGAAACTGAGAGCGGTGGCACCTCCTCCACTGGCTGGGAGACCTTTTTAGAGGCAGTGATTGAGGCTGGGTTCACCCTCAGCGGTACCTGGCCCATGCGAACTGAGCGACAAGGGCGTATGATCGGTAATGATACAAACGCCCTGGCCTCCAGTATCATCCTCGTCTGCCGCGCCCGCCCCGCGGATGCGCCCACGGCCACGCGCCGGGAATTTCTCGCCGCGCTCAAGGCAGAGTTGCCCGTGGCCCTCACCCACTTGCAGCGGGGCAACATCGCGCCGGTGGATCTGGCCCAGGCCGCCATCGGCCCCGGCATGTCCATCTACACCCGCTACGCCCAGGTTCTCGACGCCGCGGGCCAGGCCCTCTCCGTGCGCGAGGCGCTCACCCTCATCAACCAGACGCTGGACGAGGCGCTGGCCGAGCAGCAGGGCGACTTCGACAGCGACAGCCGCTGGGCATTGGCCTGGTTCGAGCAGTTCGGCTTCAACGACGGTCCCTTCGGCGACGCCGAGACCCTCTCCAAAGCCAAGAATACGGCGGTCAACGGGCTGGAACAGGCGGGCATCATCGCCACCCGCCAGGGCCGTGTGCGCCTGCTGCGTCCCAGCGAACTCCCCGCCGACTGGAATCCGTCCACCGACAGCCGTCTCACCGTCTGGGAGAGCGTCCACCATCTGGTGCGCGTCCTGGAGACGGGGGGCGAGAGTGGGGCCGCCCTCCTCCTGGCGCAACTGGGCAGTGGGGCCGACGCCGCCCGCGAGCTGGCCTATCACCTCTACACCGTCTGCGAACGGCGCAAACGCGCCGCCGAGGCCCTGGCCTACAACGGTCTGGTGCAGAGCTGGCTGGAGATCGCCCGGCTGGCTTTGCAAGATAGTGGACAAGTACAAACTGTTCAGTCCGGGTTATTTGGGGAATAGAAGGAGGATCAGAATGAGCGTGAATCGAAACATCACCGGGAACGCCACCGGGAGCGCCGCCGGGAGCGCCGCCATCCCTGGCGGCTCGCGTGCCAGCAGGGATGCTGGCGATCCGGGGAACGCCGGGAGCGCCGCCGGGAACGCCGCCATCCCTGGCGGCTCTGTGCCCTCTCCCCACAAAGGTTGGTATTCCCGCGGTTACCTCCCCCATTTGGACCAGCCCGGCTTGTACCAATCGATCAACTTCCGTCTGCACGACAGTGTCCCGGAGCAGGTGATCCAAAAATGGAAAGAAGAGTTACGCTGGCATGTCCATCTTCCCAATGATGCGCCTGCAGTACGAGAATTACGCAGAAAAATCGTCGAATATGAGGATGCCGGTCACGGCGAATGCTGGCTGCTCCGAGAAGAAATTGCTATATTGGTGGAAGATGCATTGTTCTTCTTTGACAGTCAACGCTACCGGCTGATTGCTTGGTGCATTATGCCAAACCACGCCCACGTACTGATCGAGACATTTCTAGGATACCCCCTGGACACAGTTCTTCATTCCTGGAAATCCTACACTGCCCAGGAAATAAACAAACTGCTCAATCGGAGCGGAGCATTTTGGGCACGGGACTATTATGACCGCTATATTCGGGATGACAGACATTTCCACCAGACTGTCGCATACATCGAACAAAATCCGGTAAAGGCCAATTTGGTGAAATCTGCTGTAGAGTGGAAATTCAGCAGCGCGAGTAGACGTGCCAGCAGGGATGCTGGCGATCCCAGAAACGCCGGGAACGCCACCGGGAGCGCCGCCATCCCTGGCGGCCCGTTTGCCAGCAAGGATGCTGGCGATCCCAGGAACGCCGCCATCCCTGGCGGTCCGTTTGCCAGCAAAGATGCTGGCGATCCCAGGAACGCCGCCATCCCTGGCGGCCCGTTTGCCAGCAGGGATGCTGGCGATCCCAGGAATGTTGGCGATCCCGATGAGGAGGCTATTTTATGGCACTGAGCAACTACGAACGGGTGGGCAAGGCGCTGGACCTGCTCAAAGAGGGGCTGCGTCCCTTTGTCGAGCGGGAGCTGGAAGCCCAGCATGGCAAGTATTGGATTACCGCAGTTACCGCGGGCTGGCGCGAAGACCTGAGCTGGACGGAGAGCGACACCCCCCACCTGGACGCTGCCATCCTCCTGCGTTTGATGTGGGATCAGTGGAATGCTACTTTCTACAAAACCCTGGGCCGCGCCGAACGCTCCCTGGTCAGCGAGCTGCGCGATGTGCGCAACAAATGGGCGCACCAGGAAGCCTTTTCCAGCGACGACACCTACCGCGCCCTGGATTCGGCGCTGCGGCTGCTCACCGCCATCTCTGCACCCCAGACCGACGAACTGGAAAAGATGAAGACAGAGCTGCTGCGCGTGCGCTTCGACGAGCAGGTGCGCAACGAAAAGCGGCGCAGCGCGGGCACAGCCATCGAGAGCCAGGTCACCGGCAGCCTCAAGCCCTGGCGCGAGGTGGTCACCCCGCACCGCGACGTAGCCAGCGGGCGCTACCAGCAGGCCGAATTTGCCGCGGATCTCTGGCAGGTACATCTGGGCGAAGGCTCCGACGAATACCGCAACCCCGCCGAGTTCTTCCTCCGCACCTACCTCACCCAGAGTCTGGGCCAGATGCTCACCAATGCGGTGCGTCGTCTCAGCGGTCAGGGCGGCGACCCGGTGGTGCAACTGCAAACCAACTTCGGCGGCGGCAAGACCCACTCGATGCTGGCGCTCTACCACCTCTTCTCCGGCATCGCGCCCCAGGGTCTGCTGGGCATCGACGCCGTTCTCGCCGAGGCCGAAGTGACGACGCTGCCTGCTGTGCGCCGTGTGGTGCTGGTGGGCAACAAAATTTCCCCCGGCAACCCGGTGCTGAAGGCCGACGGTACGCTGGTGCGCACCCTGTGGGGCGAACTGGCCTGGCAGTTGGGCGGCAAAGAGGCGTTTGAGCGCATCCGCGCCGACGACGAAAAGGCCACCAGCCCGGGCGATGTGCTGCGCGAGCTGATGAACAGCTACGGCCCCTGTCTGATCCTCATTGACGAGTGGGTGGCCTACGCCCGCCAGCTCCACGACCAGAGCGATCTGCCCGCCGGCAGCTTCGAGACCCATTTCACCTTTGCCCAGGCCCTCACCGAATCGGCCAAGCTGGCCAGACAGTGTATGCTCGTCATCAGCCTGCCCGCCTCGGACACCGCGGGTTCACCCCACGCCCAGGCCGACGACGTGGAAGTGGGCGGAGAGCGCGGCCGCACCGCGCTGGACCGTCTGCGCAACGCGGTGGGCCGGGTTGAGGCTTCCTGGCGACCAGCCAGCGCCGAAGAAGGCTTCGAGATCGTGCGTCGGCGGCTCTTTGAACCGCTGGTGGAGCAGGCCCAATTCGTCGCCCGCGACACGGTAGCGCGGGCTTTCTTCGACCTCTACCGCACCCAAAGCCAGGAATTTCCGCCCGAGTGTCGCGATCCCGAATATGAAACCCGGCTCAAAGCCGCCTACCCCATCCATCCCGAAGTCTTCGACCGCCTCTACACCGACTGGTCCACGCTGGTCAAGTTCCAGCGCACCCGGGGCGTGCTGCGTCTGATGGCGGCCGTGATCCACAGCCTGTGGGAGAAGGGCGACCGCAACCCGCTGATTCTCCCCGCCAACATCTCCATTGACGACCCCCGTGTGCAGTTCGAGCTGACCCGCTACCTCTCGGACAATTGGGTGCCTGTCATCGAGAAAGATGTGGACGGCCCCAGCGCCCTGCCCCTGCGTCTGGATGGCGAAGTGCCCAATCTGGGCAAATTTGCCGCCTGCCGCCGGGTGGCGCGCACCATCTACCTCGGCTCTGCGCCCACGGCCAGCGCGGCCAACCGGGGCATTGAGGATCGCCGCGTCAAGCTGGGCTGTGTCATGCCCGGCGAGTCGCCCGCTCTTTTCGGCGACGCCCTGCGCCGTCTGGCCGCCGCGGCCACCTACCTCTACCAGGACGGCCCCCGCTACTGGTATTCCACCCAGCCCACCGTCACCAAACTGGCCGAAGACCGCGCCGAGGAGCTGCGCCGCAACGCCGACGCCGTGGCCGAAGAGGTCAACCGCCGCCTGCAAACCGACCTGCGGCAGCGCGGCAATTTTCGGCGCATCCACATTCTGCCCCAATCCAGCGCGGATGTGCCCGACGACCTGGAAGCGCGGCTGGTGGTGCTGGGCATCGAACACCCCTACCGCAAGGATGTCAACAACGCGGCCGAAGCCACGGCCAAGACAATCCTCGAAGCGCGCGGCAACACCCCGCGCCTTTACCGCAATACACTGCTCTTTCTTGCCAGCGACCAGGTGCGTCTGCAAGACCTGGACGAGGCCGTGCGCCGTTTTTTGGCCTGGGACTCTATTCTGCGCGATAAGGAGGAACTCGACCTGACTGCGCACCAGGTCAAACAGGCCGAGACGCAGAAGACATCTGCCGACGGCGCGGTGGTGGCGCGGCTGCCCGAAGCCTACCAGTGGCTGCTGACCCCCGTCCAATCATCGCCCCACTCCCCCATCACTTGGCAGACGGCGCGTCTCAGCGGGCAGGATGGCCTGGCCGCCCGTGTCAGCAAAAAGCTGCGCAACGACGATCTGCTGGTGCCCCAGCTTGCCGGCAGCCAACTGCGCCGGGAAATGGATCGGGTTCCGCTCTGGCGCGGCGATCGCGTCCCCATTAAACAGCTTGCCCACGATTTCGCCAGCTACCTCTACCTGCCCCGCCTTCAATCCCCGGCTGTCCTCGCCGAGGCGGTCTACGACGGTCTGGGGTTGCTGCTCTGGAATCACGAGTCTTTTGCCTACGCCGACAGCTTCGACGAAGCGACTGGGCGCTATTTGGGCCTGCGTTGCGGTCAGCCTGTCACCGTCAACGCAGAGACCCTGGCTGGTCTGCTGGTGCGCCCGGAGGTGGCCCAGCGTCAGAAAGAGGCCGACGAGGCCGCAGTGAAAGCCGTCGCGACACCTGAACGGACTACTGTATCCGGGCTACAGCCCGGGGGGGAGAGAGATACGGGGTCAGGTTGGAAGGTGGGGGAGGGAGGTATGCACCTACCGCCGCCAAAGCCTCAACCCAAACCAGCGGCCCAGCCCAAACGCTTCTACGGCAGCGTGGAATTGGATTCTACCCGTGTGGGCCGCGATGCGGGGCAGATCGCCAACGAACTCATCGCCCATCTGAGCGGGCTGGTGGGGGCCAAAGTCAAAGTGACGCTGGAGATCGAGGCGGAGGTGCCGTCAGGGGTGCCCGATAACGTCGTGCGCATCGTCACGGAAAATGGGCGCACACTGAAGTTCACGAGCCAGGGCTTTGAGGTGGAGTAAGCGCAGAACTCCCACCTAACCTCCTCCTTCGACAGGCTCAGGACACCGCCCGCGGCGGGGGAGGGACTGTTCTTCCTCGTTCCCACGCTCCGGCGTGGGAACGGCGGGGGGACGCTCTGCGTCCGGGGCGGTGGCTGGCAGGGCGGGGCTGTGGACGCGGAGCGTCCGGAGGGTGCGCCCACGTGGGAGCGTGGGAACTCTTTAACAGAGCGGACGACTCTATTCCACCTGTGGTACAATCCAGGGAGGACGCCAGGATACAGATGTGCTACCTGCATCCTTCCTGCCAAAGCCAAATTTCGACTTGGCCAACGTGCAGTAGAGCTTTGTTGGATGGCTGGCCTAGCCAAAGGAGTCGAGATGAGCGCACTTCACCGTTCAAAACCATTTATCCGGCGCGTGACAATTCGCAATTATAGGAGTATTGCGTTTTGCCAGGTAGAGTTGCAGAGATTGATGTTTTTGGTTGGCCCGAATGGAGCGGGTAAGAGCAACTTCCTGGATGCTTTGTGTTTTGTGGCCGATGCCCTGCGCACATCCCTGGATCACGCCCTGCGTGACCGGGGCACCATCAAAGAAGTACGGCGGCGTTCTGGCGGACACCCGAATCATTTCGCCCTTCGTCTTGACTTCTCCCTGCCTGATGGCAGTGAGGGACACTATAGCTTGCGCGTCGACAGCAAACCAGGCCGGGGCTATGCAGTGCAAAACGAAGAATGTCTGATTCACACAGGCCCATTGCCCGCACAGACCCATTTTTATCATGTAAGTTCGGGTTCTGTGATTGATTCCTCGGTGAAAATTTTGCCAGCGGCACTGCCGGATCGTCTATTTTTGGTGGCTGCTTCTGGATTACCTGAATTTCGACCGGTTTTCGATGCTCTTTCGCGCATGGAAGTCTACAACCTGAATCCAAACGTCATCGCCCTACCCCAATCACCTGACCCCGGCGACCTGTTGCGTCGAGATGGAAGCAATTCTGCCAGCGTTCTCCAACAAAGCGACGATGATACTCGCCGCAGGATCAGTCACTATCTGTCGCGCATTGTCCCCACTGTTTCTACAGTGGAGACCAAAGTTCTGGGCGCTCAGGAAACCATTGAGTTTCGGCAGAACGTCAAGGGACAGACGTACCCCTGGCGCTTTCTGGCCTCTTCTATGTCGGACGGAACCCTGCGCGCCTTTGGCATTCTGCTGGCAATTTTTCAATCTGATAAGAACCCCACCAGCTACCCGCCCTTGTTGATCGGCTTGGAAGAACCTGAGATGGCCCTGCACCCGGCTGCCGCCGGTATCCTGCTCGCTGCCCTGCGCGAAGCATCGCAAAAGGTGCAGATTCTTGTCACAAGTCACAGCCCAGATCTGCTTGATAATCCAGATATCGAAATGGACTCAGTATTAGCTGTGGAAAATGATGATTCGCTTACTCGTCTTGGCCCAATTGATTCTGCTGGCCGGGAAATTCTAAAGCAGAATTTATTTACAGTTGGCGAACTGCTGCGCCAGAATCAGCTTGCTCCCGATCCGGTATCTGTAATTGACACACACCCCGAACGACGACGCAATTTATTTGATTTGAATGGACACTAATTCGTATGATTGTCTTTGTGCCGATTGTCGAAGGACAGGGGGAAGTCCAGGCAGTACCCAATCTTCTCTACCGCATTGCCCAGAGTGTGAGACAAGATGCGATCATCCGGGTTAATCCTCCGATTCGAGTGAAGGCCAGCTCTTTTTTGCGCGATCCTGGCTACTTTGAACGTCAGATTGCCCTGGCTGGCGCAAAGGCAGCCCAAAGCCACGGGGTTGTCTTGATTCTCCTCGACTGCGAAGATGATTGTCCCGCCATCATCGGCCCAGACCTGTTGCAAAAAGCCCAGGCGCTTCGCTCGGATGTGGGTTTTGTTGTCTGTCTTGCCTATCGGGAATATGAAAGCTGGTTCATTACAGCCGCACGCTCGCTGCAAGGCTGCGCTGGTCTGTCTGCAGACTTGCAGCCGCCAACCGACCCGGAACAAATACGGGGCGCTAAAGAGTGGCTATCTCGTCAGATGCCCTACCCCTACGATCCAATCATACACCAACTCGACCTGACCCGCGCCTTTGACCTGCAAGAAGCCCAAGCAAACCGCTCCTTTCGGCGTCTGCTTCACAAGATTCGGATGATCCTTGCCCCATAACAGCCTCCAAACCTAACGGTAAGGTTTATCCCCCATACTTCGGCATCTGCCCCAGCATCACCCGGTCCCGCCAGCGGTCGGGCAGACGTTCGATCCACATCCGCACTTTGGCGTCTTGGCCGACGACGTAGCGGGTTTTGGGCGTGGCTGCGGTCAGCGCGTGGAAGACCGCTTCTGCCACCGCCTCGGCGGGGATACCTTTCGTCTTGCCGAGGCTTTTGAACATCGCCTCTACCAGCGGGCCATAAAGTTCCAGCGCTTTGGGCGGATAGGTAGGGAGCACATCTTTGGCAAAGTCCAGCGCTTTGCCCCAGATGGGCGTGGCAATTGTCCCCGGCTGGATGGACGAGACGTGAATCCCCCAGGGGTGCAGCTCCAGACGCAGGGCGTCGGTCAACGCTTCCAGCGCGTGTTTGGACGCGGCGTAGAGACCGAGCAGCGGTGTGGAACTGCGCCCGGCAATCGAACTCATCATCACAATCCGCCCTTTGCCCCGCCGCAGCAGGGGGATCAGCGGTTGGGTGACGGCCAGTTGGCCGGTCACATTCACCTCCAAGACCCGGCGCAGCTCGTTCAGGTCTACAAATTCCAGCACGCCGCCCGTCGCCATCCCCGCATTATTGACCAGCCCGTGCAGCCCTCCGTCGCCGAGCGCGGCGCGCACCTCCGCCGCCATCGCCGCAATGGATGTCGCGTCGGTCACATCCACAAAGACGGGAGTCAACCGTTCCGATGCCTCGGCCCGCAGGCTGGCCCCGTCCGCTCCTTTGCGCACGCCTGCAAAGACCCGCCAGCCCGCCCGCTCCATCCTCAGCGCGCAGGCCCTGCCGATGCCGGTGCTCGCGCCAGTAATTACAACAGATTTCATTACGCTGGGTCTCCTTTGCTTGCCGCATTGCCGCTGGTTTGGGCATTCAACTGCTGCAAATGGCGGTGGATTTCGGCCAGCGCCCGATCCTGGGCCACCAGATGATCCATCATCGCCCGAATCTCCTCCTCCGCCTTCTGGTTGATCAGGTAATCGTTGTGGGCTTCCAGCCGGTCGCGGATGGCCTGGCGGTTCTGGCTCATCATAATCATCGGCGCGGTGTAGGCGGCCTGGGT
>CAMDEX010000106.1 GCA_945897075.1 Litorilinea aerophila | reverse complement strand
GATTTGGTTCTCGCAAACCAGGCCATTCTACTCGAAAACTAGGCCATTCTATCGGATAAATTGACCCAAAACTGGTTCAAAATATCCATCTTCGGTTATTTTCGAGGCTTTCACAACCTCGTCAAAACCTTAACTTAATGACATTGACTTGCCACTTGCAACAAAAGGAGACTCTCAATGCTCGACATCAAATGGATGCGTGAAAACCGGGAAGCGCTGGCCGAGGCCATGCGCAAGTTGAACGACACAACCGCGCCCTGGGAGCAGGCGCTGGCCCTGGACGAGCGCCGCCGGGAGATTCTGACCCGTGTGGAGGCGCTGCGCGCCGAACGCAACAGCGGATCGAAGGGGATCGGAACGCTGATGCGCGAGAAGAAGACAGCCGAAGCCAACGCGCTGAAGGAAGCCTTGGGCCGCATCGGCGACGAGATCGACGCGCTGGACGGGGAGCTGCGCACGGTGGACGCCGACTTCGAGGCGGCGATGCTGCGCATCCCCAACACGCCGGAGCCGGATGTGCCGGTGGCCGAAGACGAATCGGGCAACCAGGTGGTGAAAGAGTGGGGGACGCCGCGCAGCTTCGACTTCACGCCCAAAGCCCACTGGGACCTGGCCACGGCGCTGGATATCATTGACTTTGAGCGGGGGATCAAAATTGCGGGCAGCCGTTTTTATGTGCTGAAAGGCCCCGCGGCCCGCCTGCAACGGGCGCTGATCAACTGGTTTTTGGATGTGCATACGACCGAACACGGCTACACGGAGATTTATCCGCCCTTCCTCGTGCGCACATCGTCAATGGTGGGCACGGGCAACCTGCCCAAATTCGGCGACGTTCTCTACCGCGACGCCGAAGAGGACTACTGGCTGATCCCCACCGCCGAAGTGCCGGTGACGAATCTGCACCGCGACGAGATTCTGGAGGCGGGCACGCTGCCCCGCTATTACGTCGCCAATACCCCCTGCTTCCGCCGCGAGAAGGTCTCGGCGGGCAAAGATGTGCGCGGCATCAAACGGGTGCATCAATTCCAGAAGGTGGAGATGGTGAAGTTTGTGGAACCCCAGCACGGGCGGGCGGAGTTGGAGCGGCTGACCCGCAATGCCGAGGAACTGGCCGAGCGGCTGCAACTGCCCTACCGCCGGGTTGCCATCGCCACCGGCGATCTCTCGTTCGTAGCGGCCATCAAATACGACATCGAACTGTGGGCCGGCGGCTGTCAGGAGTGGCTGGAGGTTAGCTCGTGCGCGCTCTTTCGCGACTTTCAGGCGCGGCGCGCCAACATCCGCTACCGGCCAGAGGGGGGCAAAGGCACGGAATTTGTCTACACCCTCAACGGGTCGGGGCTGGCCTTGCCGCGGGTGATCATCGCCATCCTGGAAAACTACCAGCAGGCCGACGGCTCGGTGGTCATCCCGGAAGTGCTGCGGCCTTATATGGGTGGTCTGAGCGAAATCCGGGGATAACGCATGGGTAGGGGTGCATCCTATTTTTGTGGACGATCTGCAATTCTTCCACAAAAATGGGATGCACCCGAATCCCCTCTCTCATCACATCCTGCTAAACATTCTGCCGCGACTCATCCCCAATCCTTCAGCAGTTCCAAATTTGAAGTGAATAGGATACCGCTCACTTACAATCGGTGGGCTACCAATCAACCAATCATACGATCAATACGCACAGTGCGGAACTGCTGCCGCTCTTTCCCCAAATTTGACAGCCTGCCCTGTCAACGGTATACTATCTTCATCAGTGGATGCGATCTTTTTCGGCCTGGAGGGATGGCCGAGTGGACGATGGCGGTTGTCTTGAAAACAACTGTGGCAGCGATGTCACCGGGGGTTCGAATCCCTCTCCCTCCGCCAATACGCATCCGGCAGAATAGCAGACTTGGGGAGGTCGCATAGCTCGGTCGAGTGCGCCCGCCTGCTAAGTGGGTAGGGGTAGCAATATCCCTCGAGGGTTCAAATCCCTCCCTCCCCGCCATCTATGCGCCCGTAGCTCAGCTGGATAGAGCATTAGCTTGCGGAGCTAAGGGTCGTAGGTTCAAATCCTACCGGGCGTACACAGAACAGACACTCCCATTCGCTGTGCGATTGGGAGTGTCTGTTTTTAGCCATTTTGAATCCAAGTCCCCGGCACTTCAGAGAGTGCCGGGGACTTGGAAGACAGCACCCGCAAAGGCAACATTCTATGGCGCACAGCCCGCAATACCCGCTGCTCATCGGCGTAACCACCAAGCACGGCAACGCCGAATGGGTGGCAGAGAATACGCGCAACTATCTGGCGATGCTGGCCCAACTGGGCGCGACACCTGTCCTCCTCGCGCCGGACGAACCGGCACAGTTCCCCGACGGCATGACTTTTCACCCCGACGCCCAGGGCCGTCTGCCCGCGGCCGTGCTGGATCACCTGGACGGGCTGATCCTCTCCGGCGGCGGCGATGTCCACCCCCGCTACTTTGGCGCAGAGCTGGCCGGGGCAGAACTTAAGTCGATCTCCGCAGCCAGAGACGAACTGGAAATCCATCTTTCCCAAGACGCGCTGGCCCAGGATATGCCCCTTTTTGGCATCTGCCGCGGCTGCCAGGTGTTGAACGTGGCCGCGGGCGGCGGGATGGTGCAGGACTTGCCCAACCACCGCTCGTCCACCGAGAAGCCGGCGCTGCACGAAGTGGCCCTGCTGCCGGGCAGCCGTCTGGCCCAAACCATCGGCAGCCTCTCCCTGGCCGTCAACACCTACCACCACCAGGGCGTAGACATTCCCACCCTTGCACCGGGGATGCGTGCCGCTGCCCTCGCCAGCGCGCCGGACGAGTGGCTGGTCGAAGCCTTCGAGAGTCCCAGCCACCGCTGGGTGGTGGGCGTCCAATGGCATCCCGAACGCATCTTCGAACTCCCCGACGCGCACCGGCGGCTGTGGGACAGTTTTCTGGGCGCGTGCCGAGAGAGACGGCAGACGACCGACCGCTGACGGAGGACGGACGACAGACGACGGACGACGGACGACGAACGACGGACACTTTCCACCTGCCACCTGCCACCTGCCACCTGCAACTTTCCACCTGCCACCTGCCCCATGCGCACCGCCCTCTTCGACTACGACCTCCCATCCTCTTTCATCGCCCAGCAGCCCGCCGAGCCGCGCGACAGCAGCCGTCTGCTCGTCCTGCGCCGGGCGACGGGTGCGATCGAGCATCGCCGTTTCAGCGACATCGGCGACTATCTGGCCGCGGGCGATCTCCTCGTCGCCAACGACAGTAGAGTCATCCCCGCCCGTCTGCACGGCCACAAGTCCACCGGCGGCGCGGTCGAAATTTTTCTGCTCCGCCAACAGGACGAGAGTGGGGCAGAGTGGGAATGTCTTGTCCGTGGCCGGGGATTGGTTGAAGGCAGCGAAGTCGTCCTGACCCCCAATACCCAATACCCAATATCCAATCCCCCGCGTGCCACAATCGTTGCCGTGCTACCTTCCGGCTCGCGTCTCGTCAGCTTCTCCGCTCCTGTCCGCCCCTATTTGCATGAACTGGGCGAGATTCCCCTGCCGCCCTACATCACAGAATATGCGGGCGACAGCGAACGCTACCAGACCATCTACAGCCGGCCCGAAGGCAGTGTGGCCGCGCCCACCGCTGGTCTGCACTTTACGCCGGAACTGTTGTTGGCTTTGCGCGAAAAGGGCGTGGGCTGGGAGACAGTCACACTGCACGTGGGGCTGGACACCTTTCGCCCGGTGACAGCCGAGGAGGTGGAGGCGCACGCGATTCATACGGAGTGGGCGGGGTTGTCTGTCCAGACCGCTCGCCATATCAACGAGGTCACTTTGGCCGGTGGGCGGATTGTCGCTGTGGGCACGACCTCCGCACGCACGCTGGAATGGGGCGGCACAGGCAGCCAGGGCATCGATCCTTACGACACGAACGCTTGTCCGTGGCAACGGGTGGCTGCTTTCGAGGGTGCGATCAATCTTTTCATCCGCCCTGGCTACCGCTACCGGGCGGTGGACGCGCTGATCACCAATTTTCACCTGCCCCGCTCCTCTCTGCTGATGCTGGTCAGCGCCTTCGTGGCCCAAACCTATCCGGCTGATCCCGACGGGGGGCGGCGCATTCTGCTGGAAAGCTACGCAATCGCCAAAGCCGAGGGCTATCGCTTCTTCAGCTTTGGTGATGCGATGCTGATCCTGTGAAGTGGATCAAAAAGTCCCCGGCACTTTCTGAAGTGCCGGGGACTTTTTTCAGGGCAGGCGAATAACTGCTCACTGCCCCAAAGACGCGGCGGCATCCACCCGCCCATCGCCATAGAAGGCGTCCTTCCCCTTTGCGCTCAGATCATCCGCACCCTTGCGCAGCGCCTGCTCCACCTGTTCCGGGTTCATCTGCCCGCCGTTCTTGCCGATCACCAGCGCCGCCACCCCAGAAACGTGGGGCACAGCCGCGCTGCTTCCCGATGCCCAGGTCCACAGGAAAGGTGTGGCCGTGGGGCCGATCACTAGATCGAAGTAGCCGCAGGGGATGGGGAAGCCAGCGAAGGGAATGATGCAGGCCGGATTCTGGTAGAGAAAAGTCGGGTTTCCCCCCGGTGCAGCGAAGTCCACCAACTTTTTGCCGTAGTTGGAATAGGGGGCGAAGCTATCCAAATCTGTGGCCGTTGGATTGAATATCCAACCGACTGGCCCGGTAGCCGAGACGGCAAGCACTTTGTCCGACTCCGCGGGCAGAAAGTAATTCTTGCCGTTGTTGTCCGTGTCTGTGGCGTCATTGCCCGCCGCCGCGATGACGACTGCGCCTTTCTTGTGTGCATAGCGGGTGGCCCGGTCCAGAAGTTTCTTTAGCTCGCCCGCATCCTTTTTGCTGATGCAACCGTCCGCGTCACAAGAGCCGTTCTTGTCCAGCCAGCCGCCCAGACTGATGTTGATGATGTCGGACTCGATGTTAGCGGCATAGACGATCCCCGCGGCCAGCCAGGCAAACTTGCCTTCCGGTGCGTAGCCGATGGGCGAGTTGGCGTCGGGCAGCCAGGTCAACACCCGCACGCCCACAATCTCGGCCTGGGGCGCAACGCCGATAATGCCGATGCCGTTGTCCGCGGCTGCGGCCACACCCGCCACGTGGCTGCTGTGGCTGGGGAAGTTGATGGGCGTAAAGGCGGCCGGGTCGCCGGGCACAAAGGATTTGCTCAGGGCTGTGTTGAGATTGGGCGCGATGTCCGGGTGTTGGGCAAAGAGTCCGTCGTCCACAATCGCAATACGCACCCCCGCGCCCAACGCACCCTGCGCCCAGGCTTCAGGCGCGTTGATGGCGTCCAGATTCCACTGGAACATATAGAAGAAGTCGTCATCGGGCAGGGGCGGGTTGACGGTCGGCGGCGCGCTGGGCTGGAAGCCGGGCAAATAGAAATTTACTCGTATGTCTGGGGCGACCGACTCCACCTGAGCCACGCTCTCCATCTGGGCCGGGAAATCCGGGTTGGCCGACGTCAGTACAGCCAGCCCAATCTCCGGCACTGTGTAGGCCACTGCGCCGCCCTTCTCCGCCACGGCCTGTTCCAAATTGGCGGGCAATTTGTCATTCTTGCCCAACAGAAGGTAGCTGCGCGCTGGTTGCTGCGCGCTCGCTGTGGGGGCAAATAAAGCGAGCATCAACACGATTCCGATCAATCGCCAAACGCGTTCCATTGCTGACTCCTTTGAACTCGTGGAAAATTGCTGCCCTCACATCCGCGCTGGCGGGATAGCGGCATTGGCAGCAGAAAAGTGTGCCGTTGCCATTATATGCCATTATTTTTGGGAAAATATCCCGAAAATTGCGGAGAGTTGACGGCGACAGAGGAACGAAGCGAAAATTGGGACGGCGGACGGCAGACGGCGGACCGCACTTCCCAGTCCCCGCTCCCCAGTCCCAAGTTGCTATTTTTATGTCAGCGTGCGTGGGGAATGGGTGCGCCGGTGGGGTGCAGTGTGTAGAGGGGTTCACGGTGGGCCAGCCCGCGGATTTCATCCAGAGAGGTGATGCTGTGGGCGTCCATCCAAGCGAGCATCTCGTCCCGGATCAGGGAGAATGTCTCGCTGCCGCGATAGTAGACGGCGCTGCCCACGCCCACCGCCGTGGCCCCGGCCATTAGCATCTCGATGGCGTCCTGCCCGTTGGAAAGACCGCCCGTGCCGATAATCGGTGTATGCGGGCAGGCGCGCCGGGCGTCGTAGACCGCTTTGAGGGCAATCGGTTTGAGAGCCGGGCCGCTCAGACCGCCACTGCGGTTGGCGAGTACGGTCTGCCCACTCTGCGCGTCGATGAGCAGCCCTGGCATTGTGTTGACCGCGCAGAGCGCATCCGCGCCGGCCTCCACCACCGCGCGGGCGATGCGTCCGATGCTGGGCACATTGGGGGCCAGTTTGACGATGACCGGGATGGCGTAGGGCGCAACGGCTTCCACCACAAAGCCCGTTACCTCCGCCGCGCTCTCGGGGTTGGCGGCAAAGGGTTCGCCAAACTCGCTGCCCACATTCGGGCAGGAGATGTTGACTTCGATAAAGTCGGGCTGGGCCTGGGCCACAACGCGCGCCACATCGCCAAATTCGGCGGCTGTGCTGGCAAAGATGCTGGCGATCAGGGGTACGCCCAGCGCGGCAAGCTCAGTTTTGGCCTGGCGCAGCAGCCCGACCTCCTCCGCCGCGCCCGGATTGGCCAGACCGATGGCGTTGATCAGCCCGTGTTCCCAGGCCACGCACGAGGGGTTGACGTGGCCCGCGCGCGGCACAGGCCCGCAGCTTTTGGCCGTCACTGCGCCACAGCCGCCCTGCGCCGCGCGTACCAGCAGACTGACTGTCGTGCCCCAAATGCCGCTGGCAAGCACCAGCGGCGTGGGCAGGATGCGGTTGAGGAAGGGGGTTTGGAGGGTTGGCATAAGGTTCAGTAATCAGTAATCAGTATCAGTATTCATTCCAGGTGGCACAATACTGCTCACTGTTCACTCTCCGGCTGCCAGCGACGCGGCCTGTTCCAGCACTTCGTCACGCACGATGCGTCCCGGCGGCCAGCCAACAATGGCGGAGACTTCTTCCGCTGTCAGCGCGGCCAGAGCCGCAAAGGTGGTGATGCCTGCCGCCTTCAGCTTCCGGTCAAAGGCGGGGCCGATGCCTTTCAGCCGGGTGAAGTCGGCCGGTTGGGCTGGGGTCATCCCCGCGCCCCTTTGCAAAGCCGCGCGCTCGGCGTCGGTCAGTCCCAGTTCAGCGCCGGTCAGGATGACGGCTGTCTCTCTGTTTTCGCTGGCGTTGGGTTCGGCGGCGGTCGTTTCAAACGGTGCAGCCGGAGCGGGTGCAGCCGGAGCGGGCGCAAGCGGAGCCGGTGTCATTCTGCCTGTGCGCCGGGCCAGATTGACCAGAACGCCGCCCACGCCGGGGGAAACCAGCAGCAACCCCACAACAAAGCCGATGCAGGCGAGCAGTGCCCAGGAAAACATCACCAGCCCGGTGAGGACAAGGGCGGTAAGTGCCACGAAAACCAGGCTGGGGATGCGGGTCAAAGCGCCGTCCGTGTTGAGCGCGGCCAGTTTTTCGCCAATCCAGGAGGCAGTCGCGGCCCAGCCGAGCAACGCCGCAATCGCCAGCAGACTGCTCAACAGAAAACCGGCAGGAGCCAGACAGATGGTGGCAAACAGCCCCATCGAGAGAAAAGTGATGACCAATGCAACGACCAGACCCACGGCAAAGGAGAGCGCCGGTTCGGCCTCGGCGGTGCGCGCCACCTGTTTTACCTGGACAGGCGCCATCCAGACAATCAGCGCGACCAGCCCCGTGATGAGCAGCGTCCACAGCACGGCCTGTACCAGCCGCCAGAAAAAGGCGGCCAGCCACGGGCGCTGATCCGGTTGGCCGCGCACGGGGGGCGCGCCGCCGACTTCTGATCCGTTGTTCTTTTCAAAGAGACCCTGCCAATCGCGGCTCGGCCCGCCCACAAAATTGCCGCCCACATACGCGCCCTGGGCACGCGCCACCTCGCCGCCCACAATGCTCACATCGCCTTCGATGCGCGCGCTGGAGCGCAGAGCAGCGTCCCCCTGCACCACCGCCAGATCGCCCCGAATCTGCCCGGCCACATCCACATCACCGCGCACCACCGACAGATCGCCGTTGATGAGACCGCCAGCCTGGATAGTTACGTCCCCGTTGAGAACGGCCACATTTTCGTTGATCACCTGGCCATCCGCCACCAGCAGGTCTTCGTTGAAGACGCGCTGATCCGGGTTGAAGCCGATGCGGGAAAGCGTCCACTCCCCGGAGATTGCCGGCGGCGCGGCTTGGGCGGTTGGGACAAAGAGGATGCCCAGTGTGGCAAGTGTGATAATAACGGCTGCCAGCAGCCAACGGGTGTTTCGTTTGATGCGGATCATTTGATTCTTCCTCAAGCCGCTGTTCGTAGCAGCGGATACTCCTGGATGAGCAGATGGGCTGGGATATGCAAACCCTTTGCGAGATCGCGAATCATCGCCAGCGAGAGAGGACGGCGTCGTTCCATCACATCCCACACGCGCTGACGCGGGCCAATAAAAGGCTCCAAATCTGTGAGTGACAAACTCTGCTGCTCCAAAACAAAAGCCAGTAGCGTAATCGGATCAGAACTTTCGCCCATAGGAAAGTTGGCATTCTCATATACTTCCACCAGTGTGACCAGAAGTTCAAGCTTGTCACCATCCGGTGTGCCTGGCGCGACCTGCCCCATCAGCCCATCGATCTCCTCAAGCGCGGCTGCATAATCAGCTTTCGTCTTGATGGGTCGAATAGTAATTGGTTCAGATAACTCAGACAATCTCCACCATCCGCAGTGACCGCCGCAAGTAACGCGACCAGACGAGCAGCACGCCGCCGGCCAGCACGACATAGCCCGCCAGCAGCCCGACCGCCGACGGCTCCTCCGTCACCCCGCCTAACAGGGCCAGCAGCGAACCGCCGATGACCGAAACCGCCGTCCACACATAAGCCAGCCAGTGCAGCGTTTCCGTAAACCAGCCCACCTGGTTATAGATGAGCGCGCCGATCACAAACACCACACCGGCCACGCCGATGCTCCACATGACGAGGGTGAGCGCGCCGAGCAGAACGCCCAGCCGCACCTGCCGCCGCCGCTCCTGGGCCGCCAGCCGCTGCGCAAAGTTTTGTACAAAGGCGGGGGAGGGCGCGGTCAGCGGGGGGGCATAGAGCGCGGCGGCGATAGACTGCCAGAGACTCCACTGGGTGCGGCAACGGGCGCAGCGGCCCAAATGGGCGTCCAACTTCGTCTGCTCTGCCTCCTCCAGCAGATTGTCCAGGGCCAGGGACATCAATAGACCGTATTCGTGGTGGCTGTTCATCTCGACTTCGTTGTCCATTGGAACGAGCGGTTGTAGTATTGTCATTGGCTTCACCATCACAGGTTGCGGGTGGAAAGTTGCAGGTATGCAAGTGGCAGGTATGCAAGTGGCAGGTGGCAGGTGGCAGTAGCTCCACTGATTACTGTTCACTGCTTACTGATAACTTCCCCAACTCCTCACTCAAAACTCCTAGCTTCCCCCCACCAACGCTGCCCGTAGCGGAGCGCCGACACTTTGGCGCAGCGAGGGTTTGGCACGGGTGGGTTCTTTCGCATAGACAGGCGAGACGGTCTGTGGTTTGCCCCGCAACGCGGCCTGGGAGCGCTCGTATTCTTCGGCCAGCTTCTGCCGGGCGCGAAAGAGACGACTCTTGACCGCAGGCAGGCTTAACTCCATCACCGCGGCGATCTCCTGATAACTGCACTCCTGCCAGTAGCGCAAAACCAGCGGCGTACGATACTCCGGGGCCAGCAATTGCACCAGCGCCTGCATCTCCTGTGCGCTCTCCTCGTTGAGCAAAGACTCTTCCGGTCTGTCTTCATCGCCCTGCAAGGCAAAGGCCACGGGTGTATCGTCCAGCGGAACGATTGTCACCCGCCGTTTGCGCAGCCGGTCAATGCAGTGGTGGTTGGCGATGGAAAAGACCCACGTGCTGAATTTGTGTTCCGGGCTGTACTGGTGCAGCCGCGACCAGGCGCGCAGAAACGTCTCCTGTGCGGCGTCTTCCGCCTCCTCCACGTCGCCAAGCATACGGTAGGTTAGACTCATCACAGGCCGCTGATACGCATCCACCAGACGGCAAAAGGCTTGCTGGTCGCCCTTGCGGGCCAGTTCCAACCAGCGCTGTTCCTGTTCATTCATCGGGAGTACCTCGGTAGTTACGACTACTCTATTGTGTAATACGCAGCCAAAATCGGAAAGTTTCACACAAGAGCTGCCAGGTTTCGGAAAACCTGGCAGCTCTTATTTTGCCACAAAGCCGCTTTGGTTTGTTTTGCCTTTGGCTGTCGTTTATAATGAATAGATGCTCTACTTGTAACTGTTCAGCCCCCAAAGGAAACGACTATGCGAGTAACCTATCCATTCACCGCCATCGTCGGCCAGGAAAAGATGAAGCGGGCGCTCCTGCTCAACGCCGTCCATCCACTCATCGGCGGCGTACTGATCAGGGGTGAACGAGGCACAGCCAAATCAACGGCTGCCCGTGGCCTGGCTGCCCTGCTCCCCCCCATCGAAGCGGTGGACGGCTGCCCCTTTGCCTGCCGGCCCGACCAGACCGCGGGTCTCTGTTCTTCGTGCCGTCTGGCCGTGGAGACGGGCGAACTGCCTGTGAGTATGCGCGATACACCCTTCGTCGATCTGCCCGTCTCCGCCACCGAAGACCGGGTGGTAGGTACACTGGACATCGAAAAGGCCATCCAGAAGGGCGAGCGCCATTTTGAGCCGGGCATTCTGGCCGCGGCCAACCGGGGTGTACTCTACGTGGACGAGGTGAATCTGCTCGACGATCACGTAGTGGACCTGTTGCTGGACAGCGCGGCGATGGGTGTCAACGTCGTCGAGCGCGAAGGCATCAGCGTGCAACACCCTTCGCGCTTTGTGCTGGTCGGTTCGATGAACCCAGAAGAGGGCGACCTGCGCCCCCAACTCTTGGACCGCTTCGCCCACGCCGTGGATGTGGTGGGTATCCATACGCCGAAGGAACGGGTGGAGATTCTGCGACGGCGCACCCGTTTTGAGCAGGACTCGGCCCGTTTTGGCGCGGATTTTGCCGCGGACGCGGGCACGCTGGGCGAGCGTATCATCGCTGCCCGCCGCCGCTACGAAAGTGTAACCTATACCGACAAAGACCTCTACACAATCGCCGCGCTTACCTCCAGCTTCCATGTGGACGGCCACCGCGCGGACATTGTGATTCTGAAAACCGCCCGTGCCCAGGCCGCCTTTGATGGGCGGGATCGCATCACCGACCGCGACATTCTGCAGGCCGCGGAGCTGGCCCTGCCCCACCGCATGAAGAAGCAGCCCTTCCAGGACGCGGCCCTGCGCCCGGAACAGTTGGAATCCAATATGCGCCAGGCCCGCGCCGACGCGGAAGAAGCCTTCAAAGACGACGAGGCGATGGAAGAAGCCGAGGCCAGCGGGGCATCATCGGAAAAAAAAGCACAGAGGGCGATGAATCCGACGACCTAGAAGGGTCGCCGGAGGGGGGCGAAGGGGGTGTTGCCGAACCCAACGCCGCCCCTCAGCAGAGTTCATCGCCCGGAGACGACAAAGGTACACGCAAACCGATCAAAGTGGGAGACGTTTTTGAGGCGCGCAAATTCGACACGCCCCTGGACAAAGTGACGCGTGAGCAGACCGGCAAACGTTCGTATAGTCAAACGGATCGCAAACGCGGACGCTATATTAAAGCCCGGCCCGCGGGCGACAAGACCGACGACATCGCCTTCGACGCTACCCTGCGCGCGGCGGCTCCCTACCAGAAGGAGCGGGCAAAAACCATTCACAACGATCTGGCCCTCAAACTGCGTATGTCTGACCTGCAACGCAAAGTGCGGGTGCGGCGCACGGGCAATCTGATTCTGTTTGTGGTGGACGCAAGCTGGTCAATGGCGGCCAGTGAACGCATGGAGGCCACAAAGGGGGCCATCTTTAGCCTGCTGATTGACGCCTACCAGCGCCGGGATCAGGTGGGGCTGGTCGTCTTCCAGCGTGACAAAGCCCGCATCGTTCTGCCCCCCACCAACAGTGTGGACCTGGCCGAGAAGGCGCTGAAGGATCTGCCGGTGGGCGGCAAGACGCCCCTGAGTAGCGGCCTGCTGGCGGCCTGGCAGGTGGTGGAGGCGGCGCATCGCAAGGATGCGGAGATGCGCCCGCTGGTCATCGTCCTCACCGACGGCGCGGGCAATGTGAGTATGACCGGTATGCCCGCCCAGGAAGAGGCGATGCGTATGGCCGATCTCTTCCAGCAGGGCAATGTGCGCTCGATTGTGATCAATATGGAACACATGGCCTTTGACCGGGGGCTGGCCCAGGCTCTGGCCGACCACATGGGCGGCGTCTGCCACAACCTGCCCGATCTGCGTGCCGACACGCTGCTCAATACCGTCAAGCGCGAAATCAAGTGACAAAGAACTAAACCACGAAGGCACAAAGACACAAAGGGAATTTTCTTCTTCGTGTCTTTGTGCCTTCGTGGTTTTTGTCCAAAGGGCGGACTGTCAGTCTGCCTGCTCTGGGCGGAATACCATTCCGCCCTACAATTTTGAAAGGACCCCCTGTGACCACACAAATGCAAAACCGACAAGCCGCCCCGCCTGTGCGCGGCTCGTGGGAGGCGATGCTGGCCGAGGCGCGCCAGTTGGCGATCCGCGACGACGAACGCGCCGGCGAGCGCTACGAACTGCTGATCAGCCGTCTGGTGAAGATGCCCGCCGAGCGCCGGGCTGCCAACGAGGGCCGGATGCAGGCGATGTTGGATGAGTCGCTCCTCACCCTGCAATCTTTTCTGGCCCGGCGCAACCGGCTGGAGGAGGCCATCAACCTGCAGGCCGACCGCATCGCAGATATCTTCGACACCGACGCCCAGTCCGTCTGGAATGAACGCCGCGCCTATATGCTCTCCTGGCTGGGCCGCCACGACGAAGCGCTGGCGCTGATGGCCCAGGTGCAGGCGCAGACCCCGTGGGACATTTCCCTGCGCTGGCAACTGTTTGAGATGTACCGCAAGCAGGGGCGGGTTGACGGGATGGCTGGGCTGATTCGCAATCTGGAGGGGTTGCTCGAAAACTTGGCACGCGGCCAGATCGTCCCGTCCGAGGAGGCGATTTCGGTTGAGACTTTGCAGGGGCTGGTGCGCTATTTAAAGATGATGCAGGCCATCGAGCAGGGCGAGTGGCAGGCTGCCTATGACTTTTTTGTCGAAGCGGCGTCGATCAGCGAGGCGTACAAAGAGAACTGGCACCAATTGTTCCGTCTGCTGGTGCTGAACGGTGAGTCCAAATTGGCGAACCGGGCGCTCAACCGGGAAGTGGTGCCGGCCTCACAGGGTTTCTGGCGCGGGCTGAACGGCTACTACCAGGGCGACAAGGCCGGGTCAAAGGTGGAGTGGGAGCAGGTGACCAAAATTCCTGTGGAAGAGTTGCTGATGCGTTCGGCCGCGGATTGGATTCTGGCCCACTACTATCTGGGCGATTCCAAGCGATTGGGGCTGCAATTGTCCCTGCGTCTGATCGAAAATATGCGCCAGAACCGCGACCCGCTGATCATTGCCCTGGCCGGTCTGGGCTGGGCCATCCAGGGCGAATTCAAACCCCTACAGATGAATATCGAATTTGCCATCAGCCAGTTGCGCGGCAGCTTCAACGGCAACAAACTGCCGGAGTTCAACTGGTACTTCTTCCGCGATCTGCTCCCCGCCGAAGAATTTGCCAAGATCGAACACTATTTCGAGACGCCGCGCGGCAGAGGGAAGTAATCAGTGAGCAGTAAACAGTTATCAGTGGCGTCTCGTCAGGCCACTGATTACTGTTCACTGCTCACTTTCTTTATCCGACCGCATCCATCGCGCTGCCCAGCAATTCCACCAGCGTATCCACCTCGTCGGCGGTGATGGCGAGGGAGGGCGAGAAGGCGAGCGTGCCCGCGCCCACAGGCCGGGTGCGCAGACCGCGCTGCATGGCCGCGTTAGCAATCGCGCTGGCCTTTGCCATATCCCCTTCCCGGCTCTCCCGCTCTTTGACAATCTCCACGCCCCAGAGCAGACCCATCCCGCGCACGTTGTCCACAAAGGCGAATTCGTCGCGCAGCCGGTGCAGCCCAGCGCCCAGCCGTTTGCCCATCTCCCGCGCATTCTCCACGAGCTTCTGCTCTTGCATAATTTCGATGTTGCGGATGCCCACCGCACAGGCCGCGGCGTGGCCCGAATAGGTCAGGCCGTGCATCCAGGACTCGTCGGCGGGTGCGTTGACGATCACCTCGCGGATGGCGTCGGAAATCTGGATGCCGCCCAGGGGCAGGTAGCCGCTGGTGACGCCTTTGGCAAAGGCCATAATATCCGGGCGCAGATTCCAGTGGTGCTGGCCGAACCATTCACCTGTGCGCCCAAAACCGGTGATCACTTCGTCCGCAATCAGCAGCACGTCGTATTTGTCGCAGATGGCGCGCACCCGGTCAAAGTAGCCGTCCCCTGGCAAAACCAGCCCGCCCGCGCCCTGAATCGGCTCGGCAATAAAGCCGCCAACCGTCTCCGGCCCCTCGCGCAGAATCGCTTCTTCCAACGCGCGCGCGCCAGCCTCGGCCACGCTCTCGCCTTCGCGCCGGTCGCCGGCAAAGCGATAGGCGTTGGGGTCTGGGATGTGCAGGAAGTTGGCGATGGGCAAACCAAACATCTTCCAGTAGCGGGGGATGCCGGTGGCGCTGGCCGCGGCGATTGTAATGCCGTGGTAGGCGTTCATGCGCGAGATGATTTTCGCCTTTTGCGGTTTGCCCAGCCGCCGCCAGTAGTAGTAGACGGTCTTGAAAGCGGTTTCGTTGGCTTCGGAGCCGCCCGATGTGAAGTAGGTGGTGTTGAGGGTGGGGTGGGCGAAACCGGCCAGTTTCTCGGCCAGTTGGATGGAGGGCGGGTTTGTCACCCCGACAAAGTTGCTGGTGTAGGCCAGCTTTTGCATCTGGTCGCGGGCCACATCGGGCAATTCCTGGTTGCCGTAGCCGATGTTGACATTCCACAGACCGGCCATCCCGTCCAGCACTTTGCGCCCGTCTGTGCCATAGAGCCATACGCCGTCGGCGCGCTCCACAACCAGCGGGTCTTTGTGCAGATTCGGGTGGTGCAGGCCGTGCAGTTGGCGGCTGTCCTGTTGCAGGAGAGTGGCGTGATCGAGTGTTGGAGTCATAAGATATACCTTATATATGTTGAAAGAAGTCTGGAAAGAAGTCAAGAACTGTAGAATTGTAGGAAACGCATTTCATTTATGGATGCCAACCAACGGCGGCCCAGTTGCGACGCGCTTCTACGATTTCTTCGTTATTCATGTTGAGCGCGAGTATTGTAACCCGACCTGTAGCAGTCAGCCCCAATAGGTGGACGCCATCCTCACTCCAACGAAAATGCTCATCCCATCTATCTCTATGTGGATGAAAAAGGGAGATCGATTCTCCTGAAAGAGGGTCTATTTGATGAGTTGTGTTGCTTTTGTTGAGATTGCAACGATGACAGCAAAAGCAAAGATTCTCAAAACTGGTAACGCCACCTTTGCTTATGGGCTGTATGTGATCGACTACCATTGGAAAGCCGGAATTGCTCAACTTCGTATGGCAATATGCGCACCGATTGTCATCGAAAGCAAGCAGCCTGTTTCTGAGATTAACGCTAATGTAACTGCTCATTGCTACATCTTTTCTGCAGGAGGGATGATATGTCCCCGCCAGCGCAACAGAGCGGCCGCGTGTGCTTTGCGAAGCATTGTGAGGTCCGCCTGGAAAAGCATCGACTTTAACTCAGACTTCTCGTCATCGGTGAGAGAATTTGTCGAGCGCTTTCCCAGAAGGTCCTGCATTCGATCAGCTTCGTCCTGACTGTGTTTGGCGCGCGCCACGCGCCATAGGACATCGTCGGTCATGCGATCCAGCGCGGCGAGATCCGCCTGGAAACGGGGCGGTGCCTCCTCCCAGCTGGGCGGGCCGCCTATCGCAACCGCCCGAACCAGCAAATCGTCGACCGGCTGGCGTGTAGCCGTAGCCATCTGCTGAAAACGCAGATATAGAAATTCTGGTAAACTGAGTGTCACCTCGCGTGTATTCAATACCCACCCCCTCTGTTCTCCCCAATGCTGCGATTGGGTATAGTATACCCTACTCGCTAAAAATACTCGATACCAAACGTCACTCGGATTCTGTTCTCGTCTCCTCCAACCGTTTGCCCCGCGCCAGCAACGGCAGAATCGGCGACATCAACAGGGCCGAGGCTGTCAACGCCGCGGGCAAGGAGAGGACTGTGCCAATCCAGCCCACCGCCGGGCCGCCCACCACCTGACCGACTGCGTTGAGTTGGCTGGCAAAGGAGATAGCCGTGGCCCGCGCCGTGCCCGATGTGTGGCGCACAATCCACGCGCTGTCCAGGGGGCCGAGGGTGCTGCGGGCTGTGCTGAAAATCCAAAGAGCGATAAGCGCCACCCAGAAGTTGCCTGCCCAGGCGAGGAGAAGCAGGGCCAGCAGCATCGCCCCATCCAGCGCCAGCATCAGACCGAGCAGTCGCCCGCCGCTTTCGGTGATGCGTTTGCGGCGGGCCACTTCTGTCGCCGCGATGGAAAAGAGGCTGCTGCCGGCGCGAATCACACCAAACCAGACAATTGGCTGTAGCCCGTAGATGAGGGGAAAGCTGAAATTGTCCAACAAATGAGGCGTCCATAGCCGGTCGTAGCCTTCGCTGTAGAGGCCCACGACCAGACTGACCGCCAAAATGACGCGCAGGAGGGGTCGTGTCCGCACCATCTGGACACCGGCCCGGGCCGTCTCCAGCATTTGCCGCCAGGAGCTGCGCTCCTCGGCTGGCGTAGGCGTGAAGCCGTTCTCCGGCATGGCCAGCCAGAGGAAGAGGGTTAGCCCGATAAAGAGCAGCCCGCCCAGCACAATTGGCAGTTGTAGGGCAACAGTAGCCAAAGCAACGCTGAGCGGAATGGCGAGCAGCCCCGCCACCTGACTGACCTGGGAGGCGCGCAGAAAGACTGGCCCGGCGGCTGCCTCGCCGATCTCGTCGGCCAGCCAGGCTTCGCTGGCCCCGCTGGTAAAGGTGTAGCCCAGCCCCCAAATGACCTGATTGAGCAGGACTGCCGCAAAAAAAGGCAACGATCCCTCAATCACAAAGCCGATCCCCATCAGCGCCACGCCGATGATCACTGACAGACGGCGGCTGTAGACATCGGCCAGAATGCCCGTGGGCGCTTCAAAAAGAAAGGCGGACATCTCCAGTGTTGTGCCCACCAGCACCAGTTGCAGCGGGGAAAGCCCGACTGTCTCGGCTTGATAAACCATATTTACCGTAAAAATGAGGGTGTGGAGAAAAGCGCTGCCGCCGCGCAAGATCAGAAAGAGACGGGTTGGGTCGAGGCGTTGCATCGCCGAATCCTTTCGGGCGTGGGATGGTTGCTGATGTATAGGGGCGCAGCAAGCAGCGCCCCTACGGTATTTCGGGAGACACGAGGGGATTCAGCGGCTTTGGGAGAAAAACGAAGGGTGTAGCGTTTCGGGGGAGAGAAGCTACACCCTTCGGGAGTGCGATAGGGCGTGGGTTGTATTTTACTAAACCGGATAAGTAGAGATGTAAAAAATAAGTCGTGTGCTTTCACCGCTTCGCCAGCCGCCAGGCAGCCCCGTGGCACCCAAGACAGTCCGCTTACCGCTGCTGCCTTCCGACCCTGACGGGGTTCACGGCGTCCTGCCGCACAGGACCCAGCAACTGACGAAGCGATGAAAACACACGACTTATCAGGCGGAGAGGGAGGGATTCGAACCCTCGAATCCTTTCAGATTACGAGCTTTCCAGGCCCGCGCACTAGACCAACTATGCGACCTCTCCGTATATAAAGAAGTATAGCATAGGGGTAGGACAGAGACAAATTGCGGGGGATATTGCGAGTTGCGGGTGGCGGGTTGCGTGGGTGGCCTCGCCGATAGGTGTGTGACAGCGAATAATAGGATGACGCGCAGAGGACGATACGGGGCGTCCCTATCCTCCCATTTGTTGTCATTTGTGAAAGTAGCGCACCAATCCATCCACCAACCCGCTTGTCGTATGCTCATCGGCCATCACCTGCACGGGCAGGTCGTGGGCGCGGGCGGCCTGGGCTGTCTGGGTGCCGATGCAAGCCACCGCCACATCCACCAGCATCCCAGCGCTGCCCCCTTCTGCCTTCAGCCGCTTGAGAAAGTAGTGAACGGTGGAGGGGCTGGTGAATGTCACGGCGTCAATGCGCCCTTCCCAGAAGAGTTGGGGGACGGGATCCCCGCCCTGCCCGCTGGCCGTGCGATAGGCCACTACCTGCGTTACTTCAGCGCCGGCAGTCCGCAAGGCGTCGGCTAAAAAGGGGCGGGCAATCTCCGACTGGGGCAAAAAGAGCCGCTCACCGGGGCGCAGGGCCAGGGCCTGGGCCAGGGATTCGGCCATGAATTCGTCCGGGACAAGCGCGGCTTGGATGCCAAGCAGACGGACCGCCGCCTCAGCCGTGGCTGGCCCCAGCGCCGCCACCCGCACACGGCTGGCACTCAGTCTGCCTGCCGTGTCCATCTGCTGCAGACGCTGGGCCAGGCTGTCTACTGTGTTGGCGCTGGTCAGGACAAGCCAATCATACTGACCAGCCATTGTATCGAGCAGGGCAGCATCCAGCGCGCTGGGATCAGCGGGCAGCGCAATCCTGATCGCTGGATAGTGCAACACGGCGGCAGAGTGGCTTGTCAGGGCCGCGCTCAATGGCTGCGCCTGGTGGGTGGCGCGCGTGTTGACAATCGAGAGGCCGCTGAGAAGGGTACTCTCCGTCATTTATCAGTCCTGGCCTTGATAGGATACCCAAGTTTCAAGGAAAGCGAAGCCAGCGCTTCTATTCCACCCGCACGGCCTTGATCCGGTTGTTGTAATGATCGCTGATCAGCAGCAGATCTTTCCCCCACCAGGCCAAGCCATGCGGCTCGTTGAGCATTGCCTGTGTCGCCAACCCGCCCTCGCCACCATCCCCGGCCAGTGCGCCACCCGCGACTGTCTCCAGTCTGCCGTCAGCATTGACCCTTCGCACCCGGTTGTTGCGCGAATCGGCGAAGTAGAGCGTGCCGTTGGGGGCAATCGTCAATCCATACGGCGTGTCAATGGCCGCGGTCGTGGCAATCTCACCGTCCGGCGCAAAGCCAGCTTGACCGCAACCAACTACAGTCGTGATGATTCCATCCCCGTCGATGCGGCGCACCAGATGATTGGCCCGATCCGTAAAGTAAACATTGCCTGCGCCATCAAAGCGGATGGCGGTCGGTGCGCCGATGCGGGCCTGGGTGGCGGCTCCGCCGTCGCCACTGTAACCGGGTGTGCCGACACCCGCGATTGTGGTGATAATGCCGGTGTGGGCGTCAATCTTGCGGATGCGTCCAAAGGTGCAATCGCCGACATAGATATTGTCTTCCCTGTCCACTGCTACGGCTTCGATGCCGCCAAAGCTGGCGCTGTTGGCGGGGCCGTTGTCGCCCTTGTCCCAGCGCCCTTCGCCGGCGTCCCAGGGTAAGGTTGTGCCGGCCAGCGTGCGCAGGCTGCCATCCAGTTCGACGCGACGAATGCGCCCATTGCGGGTGTCAGCGATCAAAATGCGTCCCTGTCCATCCACCGCTACGTCGTGGGGATTGCCAATATAGGCTGCCGTAGCGGGACCATTTTCACCGCCAAAGGCCCGCGCACCGTTGCCAGCCACTGTGCGTATGAGTCCTGTCTGCGGGTCAAGCGCGCGGATGCGTTGATTCCAAACATCGGCGATGACGAGTGTGCCATCGGGCCCAACCGCTAGGCCACCGGGACCGTTGAGAAAGCCAGCGGTTGCCGCTTCCCCATCGTGGACGCTCGTCCCGCCCAGCACAGTGGTGACGACGCCAGTCGTGCCGTCACAGCGCCGCAACCGCCCGGAACAATCAGACCAAAAAACTGTGCCATCCGGGTCGGCCCA
>CAMDEX010000105.1 GCA_945897075.1 Litorilinea aerophila | reverse complement strand
TTTTGACGAGGTTGTGAAAGCCTCGAAAATAACCGAAGATGGATATTTTGAACCAGTTTTGGGTCAATTTATCCGATAGAATGGCCTAGTTTTCGAGTAGAATGGCCTGGTTTGCGAGAACCAAATCCTTAACTTAATGACATTGACTGGTAACTCTTCACTGATAACTGACGAATCCTATGCAACCGATGAAAAGCGTAATTCAGTGTAGCAGCCGGGCAATTCTTCGGCAAAAAGAGGGTAGATGCGAAAGCCAGACGGGGCAGTAGCAAAATCCAGCGATTGTTGTATACTCAGTAGACCGCAAAAGCTGGAGATGCCAGTTGACGTACCGGAGGCGATACCAGCGGTTCGCCAGCTACCGTCTGCGGTCTACGGATACCGTGTCCAATCGCTGCCTTCCCGCACCCCACACAAGGAGAAACCCATGCGCCACTTCACCCTGACCGACCTGCCCGTGCGCGAACTCTTCCCCGGCTACCGGGGCAAGTTCATCACTTCGGACACAATGACCTTTGTCTACTGGGACATTGCGCCCGGCTATCCCCTGCCGCCCCATTCCCACCCCCACGAACAGGTGGTGAATGTGCTGGAAGGCGAATTCGAGCTGGTGGTGGACGGGGAGCGGGTCGTCCTCGGCCCCGGAATGGTGGCGACAGTTCCCGGCGGCAAGACCCATACCGGCCAGGCCCTCAGCCAATGCCGCATTTTGGATGTCTTCTACCCGATCCGAGAAGAGTACCGATAAGAAAGTGAGCAGTGACCAGTAATCAGTTTTCCATGCGCAGTTACACGCCACGAGGAATGAAAATTTTGTATGCACGGATAAAATGAAACACAGATTTTTACTGATCCGTGTTTCATTTTATCCGTGTATACAAGCCCATTTTCAGGAGCGCCAATGACTTCCCAACTTCTCAATCCCACCCAACAACCCGCCCTGCAACCGGCTTACGGCCTGTGGCAGAAGTACAACCCCGCCGACGCGCCCTACGCTTTCCGCGCCCGGACCCAGGAGGAAGCAGAACACTGGCAAGTGGAAGCCCGGGCCGCGTTGGCCGATACCCTGGGCTTTCAGATGGGTGCGCCGGTTCACCTGAACCCCCAGGTGATCGAACAAGTGGACCGGGGCGATTTTGTGCGCGAGAAGATTCTGCTGCAGACCGCGCCGGATGTGGAAATGCCCGTCTATCTGCTCCTGCCCAAAGGAAGCGACGGACCCTTGCCGACAGTCCTCGCCTTTGCCGGCCACGGCTACGGCGCAAAGGACATTGTGGGGCTGTGGGAAGACGGCGCGGAGCGGGAGAATCCCGACGGCTACCACGCCGATTTCGCCATCGCCCTCTGCCGCCGGGGTTTTGCCGTGGCCGCGCCGGAGATTAGCTGCTTTGGCGAGCGGCAGACCGATTTCTCCTATCTGACCACCGGTCAGAGCGCACCCACCAGTTGCACCCACGCCGCGATGCTGGCCCTGCACCTAGGCGGCTCCGTGGCGGGGATGCGCGTGCGCGACGCCCGCCGCCTGGTGGATTATTTGGAACAGCGGCCCGAATGCGACACCGCCCGTCTGGGCGCGATGGGCATCTCCGGCGGCGGAATGCACACCCTTTTCAGCACGGCCAGCGACACCCGCATCAAAGCCGCGGTGATCAGCGGCTACTACTCCACCTTCCGCGACAGCATTCTGGCGATGAGCCACTGCGCCTGCAACTTTGTGCCGGGTCTGGCCCGTTTTGGCGAGATGTACGATCTGGTCGGTCTACTCGCGCCCCGCCCGCTGCTGGTGGAGGCGGGCAGCCACGACCCCATCTTCCCGATTGACGCGGTGCAGCGCAGTGTGGCCCGCGCCCAGGAGGTCTACGCAGTCTTTGGCGCGGGGCCGGTAGAAACCGACTACTTCGAGGGGCGTCACCGCATCAGCGGGCGGCAGGCCTATGACTTTCTGGCGGAGCAATTGTAGGGCGGATTGGCAATCCGCCCGCCCGGTTGTGACTTTTTGTGAAAGACCAGACGGGATGAACAACGGGGATGCGTTGAAATCTGAAATTGAAGAGGCCCTCCAATCACTCTCAGCAATGCCAGACCGTCTTGCAGCGCTGAGCCACGGCCTGGACGCTGCGCGCTTGAATCGCAGCTCCGCTGCGGGCGAATGGTCGGTCAATCAGATTTTGGCTCATCTGCGCGCCTGCGCCGATGTGTGGGGAAAGAGCATTCTGGCGATGATTGCCCAGGAGCATCCTACCCTTCGTTACGTCTCTCCACGCACCCACATGAAAAAGAGCGGCTATTCCGAGCAGGAGTTTCACCCTTCCTTGCGCGCTTTTACTGAACAGCGCAACGAACTGTTGCGGGCGCTGAACGCTCTCGATGTGGCTGGCTGGTCACGGGGGGCGACTTTTACAGCCACCACACGCGGGCGCGAACAGACAGTGCTGAGTTACGCCCAGCGGATCGCCCAACACGAAGACGAACATTGCGCGCAACTCGAAGTTTTGTTGGGATAATGCTACGTATTGAAGGACCATAGACAACTGGAATACAGAGGAGCTATCAAATGCTGAATCTAAAAGCCGATACAATGTTGAACAATCTCCAGAAACTGTATGCAACGGGTTTTCAAGACGCATTTCTTGACAACGCCCTGAACAAAATCGTAGAACGCCAAATTGAACGGGACGAGAGCGACTTAGCGCGGATTCAGGCTGATCAAGCGCAATTCGAGCGAGATTACGAAATGTCCTCGGCGGATTTTTGGCTGCTCTATCAGGCCGGGCAGATGGCCGATACATTTGATAATTTTGAATGGAATGTACTCTGCAGAGCACAGGAGAGAATCGAGAAGCGTCTGGCAATTTTACGCGGTTCCCTCTGATGGCTACCCCCAGTGAACATCTGGCAGCCATCGAACTTTCTTTGATCGCCAGCCCTGTTCTGGCCGAATATACCCTTGTGCGCTCCTGGGCAGATGTAAACGACGGCTACATCCGCATTCGCGCCACTCTCATCAACGGTGACTTTCTCGAAGCGGCAGAGTATTTTGTCCAACGTCAAAGCAGATTCGAAACCGCTGACTATCGGCATCAATGGATGGACAATACAAAGCACAGCCTGCGTCGTCGCTGGGATTGCACCCGCGATCATCCAAAACTCCCGAACTTTCCCCATCACGTCCACATTGGGCAGGAGGACAATGTGCAGGAGAGCAAGCAGATTGGACTGCTCGAGCTGCTGCGGACGTTAGAGGAATTGCTCGACCAAAAATAGAGTACCCCAATGTCCAACTTCTGGCAGACCCTCGACAATCCCCCTACCGAATTTTCCGTCATCCCTTTCTGGTTCTGGAACGACGACCTGGACGCGGACGAACTGCGTAGGCAGATCGCCGACTTCCAGGCGCACGGCGTGGATGGCTTTCTCATCCACCCCCGCGTCGGCCTGCCGCGTGACCTGGGCTGGATGTCTGAAAAACTGCTGGCCTTCTACGACGTAGCCATCGAGGAAGCCGCGCGCCGCGGTATGCAGGTTATCCTCTACGACGAAGGCATGTACCCCTCCGGTTCGTCGTGCGGGCAGGTGGTGGCGGAGAATCCAGCTTTCCAGTGCCGCTGTCTGGCGAAAGTTGATTTAGCGCCGGGCGAAGAACCCCAACTGGCGGACGGTCAGACCCTCGCGGCTGTCGTCGCCCGGCAAAACGGCCAGCGCGTCGCAGTCATTGACCGCCCGCTGGACGCCTTCATCCGCGGCCTGCACTACATCGGCGACGGCCTGGATGAGAACGCATCTGCCGAGGACGAGCCGCCCGCCGGCGATCTCCTCAACCCGGAGGCGGTGGACTGCTTCCTCCGGCTGGTCTACGACAAATTCGCCGCCCGCTTCGGCCAGTACTTTGGCAAAACCGTCATTGCCATCTTCACCGACGAACCCAGCCCGCTGGGCCGCCCGCGCGAGCGGGGCATCTGGCCGGGCACGACGGGCATTCTGGGCGAAGTCAAGCGCATCCTCGGCTACGACTTCACCCCCCACCTGCCCAGCCTCTGGTACGACGACGAGCCGGAGGCCGCCCATTTCCGCAGCGAATACGCACGGGCCATCGGCCTGCGTATGGAGGATGTCTGGTATCAGCGGCTGTATGACTGGTGCAGCAGCCACGGCCTGCCCCTCACCGGCCACCCGGCCCAGGCCGACGATCTGGGCGCGGAACGCTATTTCCACATTCCCGGCCAGGATTTGGTCTGGCGCTGGGTGCTGCCCGACCACCCCTCTGCGCTGGAAGGCGAACAGTCCACCCAGGCCAAATGCGCCTCCTCAGCGATGCTCCATCTGGGCCGCCGCCGCAACCTGAACGAACTGTGCGGCGCTTACGGCCACGGCCTGACCTGGGCCGAGATGAACTGGCTGGCCGACTGGTGCTTTGTGCGGGGCGCAAACCTCCTCGTCCCCCACGCCTTCTACTATTCCATGCGCGGCATCCGTCGCGACGAGCGCCCGCCCGACGTGGGGCCCAACAGCGCCTGGTGGGATCGCTATCCCGTCCACGCGGCTCGCTGCGCCCGTCTCGCCTGGCTCAACACCGACAGTAGGCACATCTGTCACACTGCCATATTGGGCGCATCGGATCGTCTGCCCTGGCAAGCCGCCAAAGTGCTTTTCGAGCACCAGCGCGACTTCAACTATCTGGAAGAGCGCCATCTGTGGGAAGACGCCCAGGTAGACGCATCGGGCATCCGCATCGCTGGAATGCACTACACTGCGCTGATCCTCGACCAGTCGCCCCACCCCGCAGCCCTGCCTGCTCTCGCGCTTTTAGAAGAAAGCGGGCGGCTGATCCGCCACGCGCCCGCCGCGCCCGCTGGGGAATTGGTCGCCCGCCTGGACGCGCTGGTAGTGCCGGATGTGACGGTCGCTCCGCCTGCCCCGGCCCTGCGCGTGCGTCACATACAAAAAGACGGGATGGATTGTTGGCTGCTTTTCAACGAACGCCGTGAGCCGCTGGAAACGAACGTCCATCTGGCCGGTGCGGGCGAGCTGCTGCGTGTGGACCCGGCCACAGGCGAACGGGTGGAATTTGTCAACGGCGATACGCTGGCTTTGGCCGGGTACGAACTGACGCTGCTGATCGGGGTCTGATGGCGTTGACAACGGGCTTCTCTCTCGATCAGTCTGTGCTATAATCAGCCCTGTGCAGGAGTGATTATAGGAGAGGAACAGAGCTATGAAATTTCCCTACGGCATCGCCGATTTTCACAAACTTATTACGGATGACTACTTCTTCGTGGATCGCACCGCCAAGTTGCGGACGATTGAAGAATTGGGGGAACAACTCCTCTTTCTGCGTCCGCGGCGCTTCGGCAAGAGTCTGCTGTTGGCGATGATGGAGAACTATTACGACATCCAGCGGGCGGACGAATTCGAGCAACTCTTCGGCCATCTGGCCATCGGCCAAAACCCGACGCCCTTGCATAACCGCTATCTGGTCATGCGCTGGGATTTTTCGGTGGTCAACTCGGTGGGCACGCCCGAGGCGATCCAATACTCACTCTACGCCCACATCAACCGCTGGATTGACACCTTCACCCACCAGTACCGCCCGCTCTTGAGCCGGGAGATCCCCCTCGACCCGGTGGACGCCACTGTTTCGCTGGCTGCGGCCGTGGATGTGGTGCGCGAGAGCGGGCAGCGTCTCTATCTCCTACTCGACGAGTATGACAACTTTGCCAACGAAGTGCTGATGGCGGGCGGGCGGGTCAACCAGCAACGTTACGAGGCGCTGGTCTACGGCGATGGCGTGCTGAAGACTGTTTTCAAGAATATCAAATCTGCGGGCGCGGGCCGTGGCCTGGATCGGGTCTTTATCACCGGTGTCTCGCCGGTCGTTTTGACTGATTCCACCAGCGGGTACAATGTGGCAAAGCAGATATCCCTGCAACCCGAACTGGCGGATCTGTGCGGCTTTCGCGAAGAAGAGGTTGCGGGAACACTGCACCAAATCGCCCGCCAATGTGCCATCCCATCTGAACAGGCTGACGAAGCTCTGCATCTGATGCGCAGCTTTTACAACGGCTACTCTTTTGTGTCTCCATCCGGTGACGCCATCTACAATCCGACCCTGGCTCTCTACTATTTTGATCATTTTCAGCGTAACTGTTGCCCGCCCGCCAGGATGCTGGATGGCAATTTCGCCACGGATCGCAACAAAATCGCCTACGTGGCCGGGTTGCCCAACGGCGGCAAAGTCGTTCTGGACGCCGTGCAGGAGGAAACGGGTGTCGCCATCGCCCAGTTAGAGGATCGCTTTGGTGTGCGTGAGATGACCTCACCCACACCGGATCGTACTTTTATGGCTTCTCTGCTCTATTATTTGGGTGTGCTGACGCTGACCAGCAGCACGCCTTTGGGCGAACAACGACTGATCATCCCCAATCTGGTCGTTCGTCGTCTCTATGTGGAGCGCATCCAGGAGTTGCTGCTCCCCGACGGCGGGGATCGGGACGCTGGCTGGGCCGCGGCCAGACACTTCTTTCTCACCGGCGATCTGCAACCCCTGTGCGCGTTTATCGAGAGCCGCTATTTTCGGGCGTTGGACAATCGGGACTACGTGACAGCGAATGAACTGACCCTCAAGACGGCCTTCCTGACCCTAATTTTCCATGACATCATCTACATTGTGGACTCGGAGACAGCAGTCGGCCGAGGATACAGCGACTTGACGCTGATCCGACGCCCAGAGCGCTGGCATCAGCCTGAATTGTGGGACTTTCTGCTGGAGTTCAAGCTGATCAAACTGAGCGATTTGGGTTTGACTGGCGAGGAAGTAGAGAGATTGAGCCAGGAACAAGCGGCTGCTCTCCCTCTGGTGCAGCAGAGTTTCGCCGCGGCCGCGGCCCAACTGGCCCGCTATCGAGAGGCGTTGACCGCCCAATACGGCGCTGGATTGCGTCTGCGCACCTACGCCGTCATCGGTCTCGGCTTCGAGCGTCTGGTCTGGGTGGAGACCGCAGCCGGTGGATAAGAGCATCGTCGCTAACAGCGAAGGAGAACCGATTGTGGCCACATCCCCCACCGCCCTCATCCTGGCCGCGGGGCCAGGCAAGCGTTTTTGGCCCTACAATGTCGTGCGCCAGAAGGCCGCTTTCCCTATCGCCAACACTCCCCTCGTTCGCCGTCTGGTGGATGACCTGGCCGGGCTGGGCATTGATCGCATCGTCGTTGTCGTCGGTGAAGGCGAAGGGAGCGTGCGCGCGGCTCTGCGTGGCGCGGCGGGGGAGATCCGCTTTGTGCGCCAACCCCGGCCCGCGGGCACAGCCGACGCCGCGCTGCACGCCGCGGCGGGTGTGGACGGCGATCTGCTCATCCTGCACGGCGACATCGCCACCGCACCCGCCAACATCGCCGCGTTGCTGGAACGTTTCCACGCCGAACGCCCCCTGGCCGCTGCGCTCATCCAACCGCTGGGCAACGAAACCTCCCACGACTGGCTGGTGGCCTTCCCCGCAGGAGGACGGCTGGCCGGGGTAGAGGGCCACGGCCGCGACGGGCGTCACCGGCTGTGCGGCGTCTACGCGCTGCGTGCCGACGCGCTGGATTTTCTGCGTGACAACCCCGGCGTGATGGGCCGCGTGCCTGTGGGCGGGATGCCACCGCTGGAGGCGGAGATTGCCCAGTCGTTGCAGGTGATGATTGACGAGGGGCAGCCTGTCCTGGCCGTGGAGACCGTCGGATATCACGTGGACGTGGACAAGCCCTGGCACATTTTGCAGGCCAACCGCCAAATCATCAATCGGCTGTCTTTGGAGTTAGAGGGTAACTTCATCCACCCGACGGCGAAAGTTCACGACGGCGCAGAGATTGGCGGGCGGCTGGTGCTGGGGGAAAACGCGATCATCGGCAACCGGGTGGTGGCGACGGGCGATCTCTGGCTGGGCGCTGGCGCAAGCGTCACAAACGGGGCGATTCTGGAAGGGCCGCTGGTTGTCGGCGCGCAGACAGCCATCCGTCACTACTGTCAGATCGGCGGCCACAGCAGTCTGGGGGCACGCGGTGTCTACAGCCACGGCGCGGAGTTCAGCGGGGTGGCGTTGGAGACGGTCTACTGCTATCACTACTGCGAAATTGCGGGGGTGGTGGGCCAGGCCGTGGATTTTGGCGCGGCGACGGTCTGCGGCAACCTGCGCTTCGACGACCGCGACACCGTCTGGCGTGTGCAGGGCCGGGCAGAAGTCCCCAGCGCCGGGGCCAATCTGGCCTATTTCGGCGATTTCAGTCGCACAGGCGTCAACGCCATTATTATGCCGGGCAAACGTACAGGCGTCTACTCCGTCGTCGGGCCGGGCGTCATCCTCTACGACGACCTGCCCGACCGCACCCTCGTCACCGCGGAACAGACCCTGCGTACCCGCGCCTGGGGACCCGAACAGTATGGGTGGTAAGGGGACTGGGGACTGGGGATTGGGGATCGGGGATCGGAAGTTCGTTCCAGTCCCCAGTCGCCAACCCCCAGTCCCCTACCTCCCCTAGCTCCCCTACCTCCCCCAATCCACCACCTGCTCCGCCTGAAAATTGTAAGCGATCGGTACGTTCACCGGTAGTTGTTGCTGGTTGCCGCCCGCGGCGTCCATCACCCACAGCCGCCATTCTCCGCTGCGGTTGCTGAGAAAGACGATCCAACGACCGTCGGGACTCCAGGCGGGGGTCACATTGTGAGGCTGAAAGCCGACGGACGGGCGGGTGAGCGCGGCCAGACCGCCGCCGTCCGGGTTGACGCCAAATATCTCCCAGTGGCTGCCCTCCTGGCTCTGAAAAACAATCCGCCCATCGCCCGGCTGCCAATTTGGGTCTTGAAAGCGATATTCACTGAGTAGCGGACGGGTGGTGGCATCCGACGTGTCCTGTGTGATCTGCAAGCCGGCCGCGCTCTGGTAGACAATCCCCCAGGAATGCCAGTCCGGCGAAACCGCGTTTTCCAGGCTGGCAATGTCCGCAAAGTTGCCGCCGTTGAGATCCACGCGAGCCAGCCCGCGCCGCTGCCGGGTAACCCGCGTGGCCTCAATGCCTGGTGGCGGCGGTTCTGTGAGACAGATGCCAAAGCCCACATCGTAGCAATCGTAGGTGCCCGTCACGTAGCTAAAGGCGATAAACTGGCCGTCGGGACTCCAGGCCGGCGCGCTGGGCGTGTTGGCCCCAAAGATGCGCCGTTCGTTGTTGCCGTCGCTCCCCACCAGATAGATGCCCGCCTCGCCCCCGCCGCGCACAAAGGCCAACGTCTGCCCGTCCGGGCTGATCGACGGGTCCGCGCCGCTGCTGATCTGTTGCAGGCGGCCCGTCTCCAAATCGTAGCGGTAGATGGCCTGACCGTTGCTGCTCTGAAAGAAAAGCCGCCCTGTCAATCCGGTGACGGGGGCGGCCTGGCTCTGGCTGGATTCGGGTGCAGCCGCTTCGGGCACAACTGGGCTGCTCGTGCGTTCTGATATGGGCAGATCTGCCACTGGGCTGTCCGGTTGCAGCAGAGGTGCGTAGACCCAACCGAAGCCGCCGGGCAGAGCAATCTCCACCCAGTCGGCCGCGTCGTTGCGGCCCAGGAGCGTCAGCCGGTCGTTCTGGGCAAACGCGCCAATGATCGGAAAATCGGTGCCCGGCCCCGCCCGCACATTCAGCCCTGCCGCCAGGACAAAAGCCTGGGGTCCGTCGCTTGCGCCAACATTGGCGGACTGGCTGTTGGCAGCAGACGCCGCGCGGGGTATGGGCGTGGACAGAACTACTTCGATAGGGCCGAGAGGACGGCTGGCTTCGGCCAGCATCGTCGCCACAATCGCCGGGCCGATGGAGTCGCCCACAACTTCCAATGCGGTCACATCCCCAAAGACCCGCACCTGGCCCACACCCACCCAGCCCGCTGTGCTGTCTTCCAGATAGACCGCATACCAGCCGCCATCCGCCGAGCGCCCAGTAATGGTGACAGTTGCGCCCGCGGGCAAAAAACCGATCCCCGCGCCGTTGGGGACGGCGGCCAAATTGGCGCCGCCCGCCACAATCCCCAGCGCGGTGGGGCGGTTGAGTACCGACGCGCTGGCCGCGGAGCGCAGATCGGCCAGCGCCCGCTGTGTCGGCGTGGCGGACGGCACAGCGTCGGTCCGGCTCTGGGCGACGCGTGTGGCCAACTGGGCCTGCAAATCTGTCAGCGCCGCACTGTTGGTCGGTCGGGCTGCTGGTGAGATCGGTGTTGCCGCTGCGCCAGCAAAGACCGGCGCGGGCTGGACAGCCCGTTCACCCGGCGGCAGGGCCGTAGGCGTGTCGCCGCCGGGTGGTCCACCACAGGCGGCGAGAAGAAAGAAGATAATAGGTATTAGGTATTGGATTTTGGTGACCCGACGACGCCACTGCCCAATCCCCAATCCCCAATCCCCAGTCCCCACTCCCTTATTCATAACGCAGCGCCTCGATGGGGTTGAGACGGCTGGCCCGGTAGGCGGGGTAGATGCCGAAGAAGAGACCGACGCCCATCGAAAAGAAGAGGGAGGTGAGAATGGCGTCCACGCCCACCACCGCGCTGAACGAATCTACGAAGGAACTGATGGCCTGCGCGCCGGATGTGCCCAGGACAATGCCAATCGCGCCGCCCACCAGAGCGAGAGTAATGGCTTCGATCAGAAATTGGCCCAGAATGTCGCGCCGTTTGGCCCCCACGGCCTTGCGCAGACCGATCTCCCGTGTCCGTTCGGTCACAGAAACCAGCATAATATTCATAATGCCGATGCCGCCCACGAGCAGGCTGATGCCGGCGATGGCCCCCAGAAAGAGGGTGAGCGCGCCCAGAATGTCGCCAAAGATAGAAATCAGGTCGGCCTGGTTGATGACGCTAAAATCGTCCTCGTCCAGATAGGCGATGTTGTGGTTCTCGCGCAGAATCTCGGCCATCTGCTCCTGGGCCGCGTCCATGCGCTCAGCGCTGATGACGGAAGCGTAGATGACGCTGACACGATAATCGCCGCTGACCGTCTTGCGCCGGAAGAGCCTATCCTGGGCAGTCGTCAACGGCACGAAAACGGTCTCGTCCTGGTTACCAAAACCGCCACCGCCCTTTTCCTCCATCACGCCGATCACCCGAAAGAGCAGATTGTTGATGCGGATGGTCTGGTCAACGGGGTATTCGTTGGGTTCAAAGAGTTTGCTGTAGACCGCAGAGCCGATCACCGCCACCCGGCTGCGTTCCTGGTTGTCTGCGTCGGCGACGAAACTGCCGGTGGCCGCTCTCCACGAGCGCACGTCCTGGTAGGCTGGGGTGACGCCGCTGATGGAGACGCGCAGACTTTTCTTGCCCCGGCTCACCGCGGCGCTGCCGCTGACCTCTGGGGCCACACCGATCACATCGGGCACGCGCAGGGGGTTGGCGATGTCCTGGGCGTCTTTGAGGGTGAGGACGCCTGTGCTGTTGGCCCGCTGTTCGGGCGGCCCTTCGCTCAACTGGCCCGGTACGATAAAGAGCAGGTTGCTCCCCGCGCTGCTGAACTGGTCGGTGACGTACTTTTCCACGCCCCGCCCCACGGACATCAGCGTAATCACCGCGCCGACACCGATGATAATGCCCAGCATTGTCAAGATCGAGCGCATTTTGTTGGCGGCCAGGGCGCGAAAGGCGATGCGGATGGATTCGTAGAGTTGCATAGGGGGTGGGTGATTGGGTGATTGGGTGATTGGATTCAGTGAGCGCCGGTTGAGTAGCCGAGTCTGCGAGGCGTATCGCTTGTACTGAGCCTGTCGAAGTGAAACCCAGCGAACGGGTCTACGCTCAAAGGTTTCGATACGGCGGAAAACAGCCTCCGCCTGCTCACCCCGCGCTGGTCATGTGCGTTTACTCACGTTTCACGTTTCACCTCGCCCAGTGCAGCAACCATCGGCGGGGGCACAGCCTCACTCACCCGCCGCTCATCCCTCTCCACCTTCCCGTCGCGCACATGGACGATGCGCTCACAGTAGCCGGCCGTCTCCGGGTCGTGGGTGACAAAGACAATTGTCATGCCCCGCTCACGGTTGAGCTGGCGGAAGAGGTGCATAATCTCTTCACTGGTTTTGCTGTCCAGGTTGCCGGTCGGTTCGTCGGCCAGGATCAGTTTCGGGCGGTTGATGAGGGCGCGGGCAATGGCAACCCGCTGCTGCTGGCCGCCGGAGAGTTCGTTGGGTTTGTGATCCAGCCGGTTGCCCAGCCCCACCAATTCCAATGATTCCCTGGCGCGCTGGCGGCGTTCCCGGCCAGAAACACCGGCGTAGACCAGCGGCAACTCCACATTGGCCAGGGCTGAAGTGCGGGCGAGCAGATTGAAGCTCTGGAAAACAAAACCGATCTTCAGGCTGCGAATGGCAGCCAGTTCGTTTTCATCCAAACGGCTGACGTCGATGCCGTCCAGTTTGTAGACGCCGGAGGTGGGCACGTCCAGACAGCCCAACATATTCATCAGCGTAGACTTGCCGCTGCCGCTGGGTCCCATAATCGAAAGCATCTCGCCAGGGAAGATGTCCAAATCCAGCCCACGCAGCGCGCGCACCTCCATCTCGCCCATCTTGTAGATTTTTGTCAATCCCCGCGCCTCAATCACCGGGCGCGCCACCGCTACGCCATTGGAGGCTGCGTCGTGTTCTGTTTTGCCGTTCGTGAATCGTTTGAACATAGCGTGGCAGGTGGCAGGTGGTAGGTGGAAAGTGGCAGGTGGCAGGTGATGAGTGTCTACGATTCCCTATTCCCCGATCCCCATTCCCCATTCCCCGATCCCCTAATTCCCCCCAAAGATCGCACCGCGCAACTGATCTTCACTGCTGGCGCGGATGAGGGCGATGGAGTCCCCGTCATTCAGACCGGCCAGGACTTGGGTGAAGCGGTCGTTGCGCAGCCCCATTTCGATCTCTTGCAGCGCGGGCGCGTCGCCCACCATCTTTTGCACAAAGGCCCGCCCCGATTCCCGGTCTAGCTGGATGAAGCGGTTGGGCACCAGCAGCACATTGTCCACTTCGGCGGTGGTGATGATGGCCGTGGCGCTCATCCCGGCGCGCAGGGGCGCGTCCGTCGGGTCGGGCACAATCTCCACTTCGTAGGCCACCACCCCGCCCACATCGCGGGCCGTGGGCGAAACGCTTGTCACGCTGCCGGTGATATCCGCGTCGGTCAGGGCATCCAGACTCAGCCGGACGGTCTGCCCCACCTGCACCTGGCGCACATCAATCTCATCCACCAGAACGGTCATGTGAAAGCTGTTGAGATCGGTCAACACCAGCGCGGGCAGAGCAGAAGAACCGTAGAGTTCGCCCTGGCGGATGTTGACCTGGCTGATGACGCCGCTGATGGGTGCCACCAGCCGTGAATTGTTGAGTGAATTCTCGGCCTGCTTGCGGCTGAGTTCAGCCTGGCGCACCTGGGCGCTGGCGATCTCCAAGTCCTCCGCCTCCGGCCCTTCCAGCAGCCGTTCCAGACTATTCTGCGCGGTGAGCAGACTGCTGCGCGCCTGGCGTACACTCAACTCGGCCTGGGCAATCTGGGCCAGGGCGGAAGCGATCTGGGCTTCGGTTGCCCCCTCTTGCGTAATCGCATATTGGGATTGGGCCACCTCGTAGGCGATGGTGGCCTGTTCCAACTGGGCGGCCTGGGGCAGTGCGCCCACATTGGGCGCACTGCGTACCTGATCGTAGGCTTGCTGGGCCTGGCGCACATTGGCCTCGGCCTGGCGAATCTGCGATTCCTGCACGGATCGTTCTGCGGCCGATGAGCCGGTCAGCAGTTGACGATAGTTGGCCTGGGCGCTGGCCAGGGAGGCTTCGCCGCTGGCAACGCTGGCCTGGGCCACCGTCACCGCGGCCTGGGCCGCGGCAATGTCGTTGTCGGAGGGGGGATTTGTCATCTTCGCCAACTGCGCCCGGCTGATCTGCAGGGCCACGTCCGACTGTTCCAGGGCCAGGGTGGCGTCGGTCACGTCGAGTTGGGCCAGCAGTTGGCCGGCTTCTACGGCCTGACCGACGGTGACCAGCACCTGATCCACCCGCCCCGCGCCGCGAAAGGAGAGAGAAATTTGCGCCTCCGGGTCAATGCTGCCGGTCGCGCTGACTGTGCTGTTGATGGAGCCACGCTCGATGGGGGCGGTCTCGAAGGCGGGGACAGCCGCCGCCGCGCTCTGGATTGCCAGGTAGCGCTGGTAGCCGTACCAGCCAGCCGCACCCAAGAGGGCCAGGACAATCAGAGTAATCAGGAATCGTCGCATAAGAATCGTTTGCCCGTTTCCAGGAATGAATTGACTTTCCGTAGGGGCGCTGCTTGCTGCGCCCGATACGCAGCGGGCGCAGCAAGCAGCGCCCCTACGCTATTCGATAATAGGACTTACGCTGCCGGGAACACCGCCATCCTTGGCGGCAGCCAGCAGGATGCTGGCATTCCCAGGGGTAACCGCGTAAGTCCTGTCAATCAGACACTACGCAGGAACAGCGCTGCGGTTGCGCAGTAAGTCTACCTGTTTATGCACCGGTTGACTGTAATGCTCCTGGGATTGGCAATCGTCCGCTGTCTCTTCCGGCTCGTCGTCGGGGGCGTATTCGGCTGTCAAATCCCCCACGCGCTCCTCTACTGCGTCCAGCAGTTGGTGAAAGCTCTCCACCGACCGCACTGTGACCAGCCCCAAATGCAAATCCTTAATCCCCGCATAGCCCTTCAGATAGCGGGCGATGTGTTTGCGCACAAGAATCAGCGCCAGCTCCTCCCCGTAAAATTCGAGCATCAGGGCAAAGTGGCGGCGGATGAAGACGGCTTTCTCAACAAAGCTGACTTCGTGGCGATCCCGGCGCTGGAAGATCCAGGGGTGGCCGATGGCCCCCCGCCCGATCATCACCGCCGCGCAGCCGGTCTGCGCTTTGATGGCGGCAATGTCGGCCACCGTCGCCACGTCCCCGTTGCCGATGACGGGCACATTGGCCACCGCCACAGCGTCAGCGATGGCGTCCCAATTGGCCTGGCCGCTGTAGCTCTGTTCTTTGGTGCGCCCATGCACAGCCACCAGACTGGCCCCGTTATCGGTCATGGCGCGCACCACATCCCGGTAGTTGAGCGAATCCGCATCCCAGCCCAGGCGGATTTTGCCGGTGACAGGCACTGAGAGGGTGCGGGTGAGCGCGGCGAAGATGCGCCCAATCTTGGCCGGTTCGCGCAGCAGACCGGCCCCCGCGCCCCGCCCGCTCACCTTGCGCACGGAGCAGCCCATATTGATGTCGAGGATGGACGGGCGCAGGGGTTCGATGCGCTCGGCCGCCTCCACCAGCATCTCCACGCTGTTGCCAAAAATCTGGAAGACAATCGGCTTTTCGTGGGGCGCGTAGGCCAGCAGCCGCTGGGTGCGTTCGTTGAGTTCCCTGCCCTGCACAATCGCCTCGGCGGAGACAAACTCGGTGTAGCTCATCGCCGAGCCGTAGTCGTAGCAGAGCGAGCGGAAGGGGAGATCGCTGAAACCCGCCATCGGCGACAAAATCACATCGCCGTAGACGGGCACATCGCGCACCCAGAAAGTGGGTTTTGGTTCTGTGGACTGTAACTTATCCATTAGGTTCAATTCTCAGTAGACCGCAGACCACCGACCGCCGTGGGAGTCGTAGGTTGGGTTCTCCCGGTAAGAGATCGCCATCTACACGACCAACGTACACCGGGAGAACCCAACACGTTGCTGATTCTCGTAACTGCCCAATCCGATTCCGGGCTTGTTGGGTTCTCCTGGAGCACGTTGGACGGTCAGTGAAGTTGTCTTGCCGGGAGAACCCAACCTACGGTAATTATTCCAACACCATTGCGGCCACTTTGACCCGAAAAATCCGCACCATCAAGCGCGCCATCCGCCATTTGCGCTGCAAGGGGGCAGGCGGGAATTCATCTTCTGCCAAACGGCGAAAGCCAAAACGCCGGTAGTAACGGACGTTATGCAGCCCGCAGAAGAGATAGACCGGGCGGGGAAACTTTTCCAGAAAGTGGGTGAGCAGCAATCCGCCGATGCCCTCTCCCCGGCTCTCCGGCTCCACCACCAGACTGCCAAACTCGCGTGCGCCGGTGGCAAACTCCTTCATCTGGGCAAAGCCGAGAATCGCTCCGTCTGCGCCTTCGGCCATCACAAAACGCCGCCAGTTCAACTTTGTGGGATCCAGCCCCTCGCGCAGGACACGGCGGACGATCAGCCAGTGTTCGTCCCGACGGGCGGGGCGTAGAGAGACAGCAAGCCGTCTCTCTACGGATTGATCGGCTGTTTTCACTTGGCTTCCGACCCGACAGTCACACCGCTCAAGTTTTCCAGGGCTTTGACCAGCGCGTGGTTGCCCTCTGCGCCCAGCCCCTTCTCCTGCAACGTGCGGTAGAGGTTGAAGATCAGCCCGGTGGCCAGCACAGGCACGCCCAGCGCATCGGCCTCTTTCATAATCAGACGCACATCCTTCTGCTGCAAATCAATGGTGAAACCGGGCCGCCAATCCCGGCGCATAATCTGGGGTCCCCGGTTGGCCAGCATCCAACTGCCCGCCGCGCCGCCAGTCACCGCGGCCAGACACTTCTCCAAGTCCACGCCGCCGGCCTGGGCAAAGAGCAGCGCTTCGCACATCGCCAGACAGTTGCCCACCACCAAAATCTGGTTGACCAGCTTGACCGTCTGGCCCGCGCCCTGGCCGCCGACGTGGGTAATCGTCTTGCCCATGGCTTGGAAGACGGGCATGGCCCGCTCCACATCCGCGGCGTCGCCGCCCACCATAATACTCAGTGTGCCGCGCGCCGCGCCTTCGCTGCCGCCGCTGACGGGCGCATCCAGCATCTGCGCGCCTACGGCGTTGAGTTGCGCCGCGATCTCAAGCGTGGCCTGGGGGCTGATCGTGCTCATATCAATCACCAGACTGCCCGCCTGCGCGCCGTGGATGATGCCATTCTCGCCCAGAATCACAGCCTGCACGTCCGGCGTGTCGCTGACACAGGTGATGATCACGTCGCAGTGGCTGGCCACATCCGCGGGGCTGCTGCCGATGACCGCGCCCTCTGCGGCCAACTCCTCTGAACGGCTGGCCGTGCGATTCCAGACACGCACGCTGAAGCCATTCTTCAAAAGATTGCGGGCCATTCCGCGGCCCATAATGCCCAGACCAACAAATCCGATGCGCTCACTCATTGCGTTCTCTCCTCCGCGGGGGATGGGTGAATTGTGTGTAAAGATACTTCTACTCTATAGCATAACAAAACAGGCCCACTCTGTCGAGTGAGCCTGTCTCTTAAATGTAACGCAAGCTGTTAGCTTGCATTGCGCCGCAAGCTAACAGCTTGCGTTACTTGAGGAGAGCCTCAATCGCCTCAGTCGTCTCTGTATCTTCTGGCGTCACGTCCCGGTGGGCAATCATCTCGAAGAAATACTCGCCGTGCTCCTTGCCGTCGTCGCCCATCAGCTTGCGGTGGCTGACCTGAATGGTGTCGCCCGCCACAAAGCGCCCGGCCAGAATCGCCTCGCTCAACGGGTCCTGCACTTCGTTCTGGATCACCCGGCGGATGGGCCGCGCCCCGTAGTCGGGGTCATAGCCCGCATCGGCGATGGCCAGACGGGCCGGCTCGGCCAGGACAAGCTCCATCTCCTGCTCGGCCAACTGCAAGCGCAGACTCCTCATCTCCAGCTCGACAATCTGCGTGATCTGTGGCTTCGTCAGGCTGTGGAAAACCATGATACCGTCCAGCCGGTTGATAAATTCCGGGCGGAAGGTCTTTTTCAACGCATCCATCACCCGCTTCTTCATGGACTCGTACTCGTTCTCCACCCGCACCGACTCGTCGGCGGTGATGGCAAAACCGAGACCCTTCGACCCCTGGATGAGTTTGGCCCCCACATTGCTGGTCATAATCAGCAGCGCGTTGCGGAAGTCCACCCGCCGCCCTTTGGCGTCGGAGAGATAGCCGTCCTCCATAATTTGCAGCAGCATATTGAAGGCTTCGGGGTGGGCCTTTTCGATCTCGTCCAGCAGAATGACCGAATAGGGGCGGCGGCGCACAGCTTCGGTCAGTTGGCCGCCCTCGTCGTAGCCCACATAGCCGGGGGGCGCGCCCACCAGACGGCTGACGTTGTGGCGCTCCATAAACTCGCTCATATCCAGTTTAATCAGCGCGTCTTCGCTGCCAAAGAGAAACTCGGCCAGGGTTTTGGTCAGGGCCGTCTTGCCAATGCCCGTGGGTCCCAAGAAAATAAAGCTGCCGATGGGCCGCTTGGGGTCTTTCAGCCCGGCCCGCGCCCGGCGCACAGCCCGGCTGATGGCTTTGATCGGTTCATCCTGGCCGATGATGCGCTTGTGGAGTTCGTTCTCCATATCCAACAGACGCACCTTCTCCTCACCGGCCATGCGCTTGATCGGCACGCCCGTCCACATAGCCACCACCTCGGCGATGTCGTCCGGGGTGACGTGGGGGCGGTCGGTGACCTGTTTCCAACCTTCGCGCAATTTGTCCAGACGGTTCTGCAGATCAACTTCCCGGTAACGCAGATCAATGGCATCGTCAAAGCGCTGCGTCTCCAGCGCATCGTCCTTCTCCTTCTGCAGACGTTTCAGATCCATAAAAGTCTCGCGCAGGCTGGCGGCGTGGGGCGCTTTGTACATACGCACCCGGCTGCCTGCCTCGTCAATCAAATCAATCGCCTTGTCCGGCATAAAGCGGTCGGGGATGTAGCGGGCGGCCAAATTAGCGGCCGCGTGCAGCGCATCCTCGTTAAAAATCAGTTTGTGGTGTTCTTCATAGCGGCCTTTGATACCGCGCAGAATCTCAATCGTATCTTCGATACCCGGCTCTTCCACCAGAACCGGTTGGAAGCGCCGTTCTAGGGCCGCATCGGATTCGATGTATTTGCGGTACTCGTCCAGGGTGGTAGCCCCGATGACCTGCAACGCACCCCGGCTGAGCGCGGGTTTGAGGATGTTGGCGGCGTCCACACTGCTGCCCGCCGAGCCTGCGCCCACCAGCATATGTACTTCGTCAATAAAGAGGATGGATTTGCTGGTGGTGATCTCTTCGATCACTTTCTTCAGCCGTTCCTCGAACTGCCCCCGGTACATTGTCCCGGCCACCAGACTGCCCACATCCAGCATCAGAATCCGCTTGTTGAGCAGGGGTTCGGGCACGTCGCCCTCGACCACGCGCTGGGCCAGACCTTCGACGATGGCCGTCTTGCCCACGCCCGCCTCGCCGATCAGGGCAGGGTTGTTCTTTGTGCGTCGGCTGAGAATCTGGATGACCCGTTCGATCTCCTTCACCCGCCCGATCACCGGGTCCAGTTTGCCCTCCTCCGCGGCCGCGGTCAGGTCCATCCCCAACTGGTCTACCAGCGGTGTCTTGGACTCTTTCTTCTGCTTCTCTTTGGTCTGGGCCTGGCTTTGCAGCAAGTTGCGCGCGGTCTGGGTGCGCACCCGGTCCAGATTGATGCCCAGGCCGCGCAGGACATTGACGGCGATGCCTTCACCCTCGCGCACCAGCCCCAGCAGCAGATGTTCGGTGCCGATGTAGTGATGGCCCATCATGCGCGCCTCTTCCACGGCCAGTTCGATCACCCGTTTGGTGCGGGGGGCCAGCGATGGTTTGCCAAAGGGGGCGCGTTCCCCGCGGCCCACTGTGCGTTCCACCGCGCGCACCACCTGGCCCGGCTCCACGCCCAACTCCTTGAGGACTTTGACAGCGACGCTATTTTCTTCGCGCACAAGCCCAAGCAGGAGATGTTCGGTACCGATGTAATTGTGATTGAGACGTAATGCCTCTTCCTGGGCCAGCGTCAGGACACGCCGCGCCCGTTTGGTAAATCGATCCAGTTTGTCAGACATTGGGTTTGCCCCTCAGAAATAGCAACGATGAAGTTGGCCTGTTCGATGCAGGCAACACGACTATAACATCGCTATGGCAGCCGTTGCCGTAACGAGAATTCCGCTTTATTGTAACGAGCCAACGCTGGATTTGTCAATACGACAAAACGTCTCCGCAAAAATGGTCGGCTTTTCGATATTGTTTTTCGTAGGGGCGTTGCTTGCTGCGCCCGGTACACAAGCGGCGGGCGCA
>CAMDEX010000104.1 GCA_945897075.1 Litorilinea aerophila | reverse complement strand
GCCGTCATTCGTAACATTGCTATCTCCTTCTACTCATATTGAGGCCGCTGCATCGCTCCACAGCTCTGAGTTCCCTTTGACCACCCGCACAAATCCCCTCCTTTTGTGCCTTCTTTTCTTCCCTCCACCCCATATTGAGAATTGCTGCTATTCGAGTTTGGAACTTGAAAACAGGAGAGTTGTGGGTTACTCTTGCTGGTCATGAAGCCAGCATACAATCGGTCGCTCTAACGATAGATGGACGACGCATATTGTCGGCATCTTATGACAGAACAATACGGGTTTGGGACACATCAGAATTGCTGAACACAGTTTCGGAAAACGCAATATCAATTGGATCATTGACTGGTCATGGTTCTAATGTACTGTCGGTAGCAATAACGCTGGACGGAAAACGCGCTATATCAGCTTCTGCAGATAAGACATTGAGGATATGGAATCTGGAAACAGGGTTGGAGGAATTAGTATTACAGGGACACGAAGATAAAATATGGGGGGTGGCAGTGACGCCTAGCGGTCAAAGTTGTTTGTCCGGATCAGAAGACAGAACGCTTCGATTGTGGGATATTTTTGCAGAGGGTGGTTCCGATTCAGAAGCAGGAAGAACCAAGATGATCTATAAAGGGCATAAAGGCGGAGTACGTTCAGTGCAGGTCTTGAGAAATGGACGGGCGGCCGTAACAGCATCAAATGATCTCACATTACGAGTATGGAACTTGGAAACCGCAGAAATTGAAATGGTCATGGAAGGCCATCGGGCTAGAGTTCGTGCAGTCGCAGTGACAGCCGATGGTAAATATTGTGTGTCGGCGTCAGCCGATCGGACATTGCGAATATGGAATCTGGAAAGTATGTGTGAAGAACGTCAGTTATTGGGCCATAGAGCAGGAGTGAGATCTGTAGCTACGACGATTGAGGGTAGGCGAGTGATCTCAGCATCAGATGATCGAACATTACGGGTGTGGGATTTGGAGAGCGGGGTGGAAGAACGGGTGCTGACGGGCCACGGCGATATCGTGTGGTCGGTGGCGGTGACACCCGATGGCAGGCGCGTCGTCTCCGCATCGAAGGACGGCACCCTGCGCGTCTGGGATTTAGAGAGCGGGGAGGAACTGGCGCTGATCGTTCTGGATGGAGACGTGACGGCAGTAGCCGTAGCCCCCAACGGCACAACGATTGTGGCCGGGGATGCCGGGGGGAATGTCTATTGTTTGGAGTATGTGGAGTGACCGCGAATGGGAGGATTACGCGAATAGTTGGTCGGTAGGGGGTGCCAATGGCTTTGCGATAGGAGAGGAATTGGGACGCACAGGCGATCCATTCGCGTAATCCTCCCATTCGCGGTCATAGAGGAACGCTCAGGCTGGAGTCAATTCTTCAGAGCGAACAACAAACTCATCCCCTATCAGTACAGAGGGTTCGCGGTCGTCGCCGTACTCCCAAGTGAACGAAACATACCAGAGCGGCCAGACACCGACAAAAAAGAATGCCGGCGTGAAGGTCAGCGCCGAGTCAATCGGCGCATCGGTACAGGAGGAAGAATAGCTGACAGGCCAGCCATCGAGTGTTCCCGTATACGCCTCCCCGCGCGTATGCAGACCAAAAGCAAAGGCCCGAATGTCTGTCAAATCGGGAACCGATATAGGAATCGTCAGTTCAAAGTCATCATCTTCAACGATTTCCGGCGGCTCGCCAACGCGTAATTGTGCAATCATCGCTTTTTCATCTCCTCTTCCCACAATTCCAGCAGGCGCTTACGGTTTTTGCCCAGAATCCGCTCGATCCGGCTTAACTCGTGTTCGGCATACCCTTTGTTCTGGAACAACTCGATGGGTGTCAACCAGAATTTGGCCTGTTTATTCTCCCGGCGCACATGCGCGTGCGGGCGTTCAGCCAGATCGTATTCGTAGAAACGGACTTCGTAGGGGCCGATTTTGATGCCGGGCATTGAACTTACCTTCTAATGTGCAACGATAGCCCGATTGTACGTCCGTAACACAATCCCGTCAAACCTCCTCCGCCGCAGTGGCCCACTTGACGATTCCACGAATGCGCTCCGTTTTCTCCTCGTCAAGACCCGCCAACTCGTCGAGGCGCAGCCAACCCTCGGCCACCAGGCGAGAGAAGACAAATTCCAGTTGCGAATAGCGGTAGTCATACTTGGCGTCCGTCGCCTTGCGCTGTTCGATCAGATAATCGTGCAGCGCCCAGATCTCCTCCGCTCCGTTGATTGTTGTGGCCCGACGACGGACTTCCGCCGCGATTGTCTCACATTCGCGGCTGTAGGCCAGCTCGAAGGCCCGTCGCGCCACCGTTTTTTCTGCTTTTGTCCAGTCATCTCTGTACATCGCTCTGCGCCTTTCGGGATGCTTCGCAACACTTCGGCCATTTTACCCCCAATATCCCTTACCCTGAAAATAGTCACGGATGGACACGGAAAAAATCTGCGAAATCTGCGTCCTCTGCGAAATCTGCGTTCCCTTTTTCGATACGCAAATGAACGCGAAAGCCTGTGGTATAATCCCAGCAGCAGAGAATGGGGGCACTTCTGCCGCAAGCTGACAGCTTGCGTTACCTGTTTTTGAGAGGAGTCGGCGGGATGCTCAAGCCGGTGCAGGCCAGCAGCTATACCCTGCGCGACATACTGGAAAACGGCTTTCTGTATGTTGACAAGACGCGCTACATTTATGATTTGGTGCGCTATGGCAAAGGCGTCTACTTTTTGGCGCGCCCGCGGCGTTTTGGCAAGAGTCTGATGATCTCCACACTGGATGAACTCTTTCAGGGCAACAAAGAACTGTTCACTGGGCTGTGGATCCACAGCAGCGACTACACCTGGCAGACCCATCCGGTCATCCGCATTGATTTCAGCCGCCACCAGATACGCACCGTCGCCGATTTGGAGGTACGCATCCAGCGCCACCTGGCCCAGATTGCCCAGCAGTACGGCGTCGCGCTGGTCGAAGCGCCCTTTGACATCCAACTGGAAGACCTGATCCTCAAACTGGCGACCAAAAAGCAGGTCGTCATTCTGATTGACGAGTATGACAAACCGATTCTGGACAACATCGACCGCTTGGACGAGGCCATACAGATTCGTGACACGCTGAAAAGCTTCTACACTACCATCAAAGCGCTGGATGCCTCCATTCGTTTTGTATTCATCACCGGCGTCAGCAAATTCAGCAAAGTGGGCCTCTTTTCGGCCATGAACAATCTGGACGACCTGACGATGGACCCCCGCTTTGCCACGGCGCTCGGCATCACCGAAGAGGAGCTGCTGCGTGACTTTCGGGATCATCTGGCCGACTTTGCCGGACAAGAAGGGATGCAAGTCGCAGACCTCCTAGAGCAGATTCGGGAGTGGTACGACGGATTCCGTTTTGTCGGCAACGGGCCATCGGTCTACAACCCCTTTTCGACGCTGCAACTCTTCAACAAACGCTACTTCTCCAACTTCTGGTTCGAGACAGGCACGCCCACCTTTCTAGTCCAGCTCCTCAAAGAGCGACAGTACGACATCCAGCCGCTGGATCATCTGGAAGTCCCCGAACTGGCCTTCAGTGCCTACGAGATCGAAAGCCTGGACCTGATCCCGCTGCTCTTTCAGACCGGCTATCTGACAATCAAAGAGTTTCGCCGCGACCAGTTCGGCGAGATTTACACCCTCTCCTACCCCAATGCCGAGGTGCGCAACTCGTTTCTGGCCCACCTGCTCAGCGCCTACAACCAGATCGAAGTCACCCTCTCGGAAAGCCATCTGCGCCGTCTGCTCTATGCGCTGAACCGGCAGGATTTACCCCAATTTTTCGCCATTCTGGATGTCCTTTTTGCCAACATTGATTACGATTTGCAGATCAATCACGAAAAGTATTACCAGACAATTTTTTACTTGATCTTTCTGTTGCTGGGCGTGCGGATTACAGCAGAGGTGAAGACAGGGCAAGGCCGCATTGACGCTGTGGTTGAGCTGCCTGACCGCATCTTTCTCTTTGAATTCAAATTGGATGGCAGCGCCGATGTGGCATTGGAGCAGATTGTTGACAACGACTACCACCGCAAATATCAATTGCACGGCAAACCCATCACGCTGGTCGGTGTCAATTTCGACAGCCATCAGCGCAAAGTAGCGGAGTGGAAAAGCCAATGAACCGACCCTTCCACTCCCTCTACACCCACGGCTTTGTGCGGGCCGCGGTCTGCGTGCCGCCCGTGCGCGTGGCGGAGCCGGCCTTCAACGCGGCCCAGACGATTGAACTGGCCCAGCGCGCCCACGACGAAAAGGCCGTCGTCGCCCTCTTCCCGGAGATGGGCATCTCCTCCTACGCCATCGACGATCTCTTCCACCAGGACGCGCTGCTGGAAGCGACGGTGGCGGGTGTGGCGGCGGTGCTGGAGGCCAGCCGCGAATTGTCGCCTGTGCTGCTGGTGGGCGCGCCGTTGCGCTTTGAGGGGGGACTCTACAACTGCGGGGTGGTCATCTACCGGGGACGGGTGCTGGGGTTGGCCCCCAAAAGCTACCTGCCCAACTACCGGGAATTCTACGAGAAGCGCCAGTTCGTCTCCGCCCGCCACGCCCACTTCCGAGAAGTGCGTTTTCTGGGCCAGACGGTCCCCTTCGGCAACGACCTGATCTTTGCCGCCGAGAACATCCCCGGCTTTGGCCTGCATGTGGAAATCTGCGAGGATGTCTGGACGCCCATCCCGCCCAGCACCTACGCGGCCCTGGCCGGCGCGACGATTCTGGCGAATTTGTCGGCGTCCAATATCACAGTGGGCAAGGCCGACTACCGCCACGAACTCTGCGCCGGGCAGTCGGGCAAGTGCATCGCCGCCTATCTCTACAGCGCGGCCGGGCCAGGCGAGTCCACCACCGACCTGGCCTGGGACGGTCACGCCCTCATCTACGAAAACGGCCATCTCCTGGCCGAATCGGAACGCTTTGCCGACGGCAGCCAGATGATTACCGGGGATATTGACGTGGAGCGGCTGGTGCAGGAACGTATGCGGCTGACCAGTTTTCACGACACGGCGCAGGAACACCGGGAGCGGGTGAGCGCGATACGGCGGATTGGTTTCGAGTTGGAGATTCCAGAGGGAGAAATCAGTCTGCGGCGGCGGGTGGAGCGTTTTCCTTTTGTGCCCAGCGACCGGATGCGCCGCGATGAACGGGCCTACGAAGCCTACAACATTCAGGTTCACGGGCTGATGCAACGGCTGCGCGCCACCGCCATTCAGAAAGTCGTCATCGGCGTCTCTGGCGGGCTGGACAGCACGCAAGCGCTGATTGTGGCCGCGCGCACGATGGACCGGCTGGGTCTGCCCCGTACAAACATTCTGGCCTATACAATGCCCGGCTTCGCCACCAGCGCGGGCACCCGCAGCAACGCCCACCGGCTGATGGAGGCACTGGGCGTCAGCGCCCACGAGATTGACATCCGCCCCTCGGCTATGCAGATGTTCCGCGACATCGGCCACCCCTTTGGGATAATAGATATTGGGGTATTGGATAGTGGATATTCCGCCGACGCCACTCCCCCCAATCCCCAATCCCCCATCCCCACTCTCCCAATCTCCCAATCTCCCACTCCCCAATCCCCACTCCCCAATCCCCACTCCCCACTCCCCACTCCCCACTCCCCACTCCCCAATCCCCAATCCCCAATCCCCAACCTCTCTACGACATCACCTTTGAGAATGTGCAGGCAGGGGAGCGCACCAGCCATCTCTTCCGTCTGGCTAACCACAGCAACGCCTTCGTCCTGGGCACTGGGGATCTGAGCGAGTTGGCCCTGGGTTGGGCTACCTACGGGGTGGGCGACCACATGAGCCACTACAATGTGAACGGCTCCGTGCCCAAGACGCTGATTCAGCACCTGATCCGCTGGGTCATCGGCTCGCAGCAGTTCGACGAGGCCACCAGCGCAGTGCTGCAAGCGATTTTGGATACGGAAATCTCGCCGGAGCTGGTCCCGGCTGGGGAAGGGGAGGACGGCTCCCAGCCTGCCCAGAGCACCGAAGCGAAGATCGGCCCCTACGAATTGCAGGACTTCCACCTCTACTACATCACCCGTTTTGGCTTCCGGCCCAGCAAAGTGGCATTCTTGGCTCTGCACGCCTGGGGGGATCGGCAGCGGGGGGAATGGCCGGAGTTTCTGCCGGAAGACAAGCGCAACCGTTACGACCTGCCCGCCATCAAAAAATGGCTGGAACTCTTCCTCTTCCGCTTCTTCCAGATCAGCCAGTTCAAACGCACGGCTGTGCCCAACAGCCCGAAGGTGGGCAGCGGCGGCAGCCTCTCCCCGCGCGGAGATTGGCGCGCACCCAGCGACTCGTCAGCCGCGGTCTGGCTGGCAGAGCTGCGGGGGAATGTGCCGGAGGAATGACCGCGGACGACAGACCGCAGACCGCGAGCTCGCGTAGGTTGGGTTGTTCCGGCGGATGAAACAACCCAACCGGCATCACACCGCCAGCACTTTGATCACCTCGGCCGCGGCGGCCGCGTCCAGGGCGTAGAGATCGGCCCCGATCTGCTGGGCATAGGCCTGTGTGACGGGTGCGCCGCCCACCATCACCTTCACCTGATCGCGCACACCCGCCCGCTCCAACGCAGCGACAATCAGCTTCATATTGGGCATTGTCGTCGTCAAGAGCGCGCTCATCCCCACAATGCGCGGGTGGTGTTCCTGCACCGCAGCCACGTAGCGTTCTGGCGACACATCCACGCCCAGATCGACCACCTCCCAACCGGAGCTTTCCATCATAATGCGCACCAGATTCTTGCCGATGTCGTGGACGTCGCCGCGCACAGTGCCGATGACAACTTTGCCCAGCGGTTTGACCCCAGCCGCGACCAGATGGGGCGTGAGCAGACCCACCCCTTCTTTCATGGCCCTGGCCGCGATCAGCATCTCCGGCACAAAACATTCGTTGTTCTCAAAGCGATGGCCGATCTCCTCCATCGCTTCCACCATTGCGTCGTCCAACAGTTGCTGCGGATTGATGCCAGCAGCCAAACCGGCCTGGACGCCGGCTATCACGGCCCGGGTGTCACCGCGCAATACGCCATCAAAGATACGATCCAAAATCTCCTCACTGTTCATGGCTTTCCCTCGCTGGTGTGGGTGGGTTGGGGATAGTTGCCTTCACGCCGCCAGACGTCCAGCATCAGTTCATAGCGTGCCAGACGCATGCCGGTGTAGATACAATTGCTGGTGGAGAAAATATAGCCGCCGCCCACCATGCCGTGGGTCAACGCATAGCGGACGGACGCGATCACTTCGTCATCTGTGCCCGTGTCAAGCAGGCCGCAGTTAACATTGCCAATCAGACAGACCCGGTCGCCGCAGATACGCTTGACTTCGGCAATATCAACGCCGCCCTGGGGATCGAGGGAGTGGAGGGCGTGGGGGTTGGCCTCCAAGAGTTGGTCCAGGATGGGCATGATATTGCCATCCGTGTGTTTGATTACATAAAAGCCCAGCGCCCGGTAGCCGGCGATGAGCTGGACCAGATAGGGGGTGATGAATTCGGAAAATTGGGGCGGGCTGAGAAAGGGGCCGGAATTGAAGCAGTAGTCGGCGCAGAGAGCGAAGCCATCCAACCCGCCGTGACGGGCCAGAATCTCGGCCCGTTCCAGCGCCAGGTTGACCCGCTCTTGCGCCTCGGCCTTCACTTTGTCCGGCTCGTCATAGAGCCGGTAGACGAAATCCGTCATCTGCGTGCCGTCGGGGATGCTAAAGGTGGCGTCGCCGTGGCGCATGAGAAAGTAGCGATCCCCCGTGTACTCCCGGATACGATCAATGAGGTGGATGTCCTCCTCGACGGTGTTCGGGTTGGGGTGCATAAAGATGGCGCTCTGCTCAAAGCGCTCTGCCGTGCGCATGAAGATGTCGGCCATCTCGTCGCGGTGCAGATTGCGCTCCTTCTCCTCCATCTGCATCCACTGGCCGTAGTTGCGGTGGCTGGGGTGGACTTTGCCAAACGCCTCCATTGTCAGAAAGAAGACCAGCTCGAAATGGGGTACGCGCCCGCTGAGCGGGCGGCGTTCCAACGCTGCGATAAAACGTTCTCTGGGTTGCATACCTTCCCCCGCCGCGTAGGATCGGCGATTAAATAACTTCGAGAACCTTCCGGGAAGCGGCCACAGAATCAGGGGCGTAGGGCGGTGGTTGTGGCCGCTTCCCGGAAGGTAGATCATCAACTTATTTGATCGCCGATCCTACGGTGAAAATCCTGATTTGAAAATTATAGAGCGAATAACCGAAGACGGGAAAAGGATACGATTGGCCTATGAGGAGGAAGGCGATATCCTCGAGGTCGTGTTTGATGGCGTTGAGGCCAACTGCGCGGTCGAGTTGACGGACAATATCGTTTTGCGTTTTCACCGCCAAGAAGGCCGCGCCGCCGGTCTCACTCTCCTTGACTTCTCTGTCCTGGTTTCTTCCACAGAGCTGGGGATGCGCAGCTTCGCCCTCAGCGGCCTGGATAGTTTGCCGGCTGACCTGCGCAAGATGGTGGTCCGTCTCATCACAACAGGGCCCGTCAATCTCTTCCTCAAAGTCACGACTTTCTACACATCCTCCAGCCAGCAAGTCCCCCTGACGTATGTCGAAAGTCCCCGTGAGTTCGCTTTAGCGGCGTAAAGGCTGGGGATTGGAGACTGGGGATTGGCGATTGGACGCACCCAGCCTAATCCCTAATCCCTAATCGCCTCTCCCCCTCCGCCCCGCGGCCACCACCTTACGCGCTGCCAAGACGATTGGCATATCGATCATTTTTCCATCCATCTCGAAAACACCTCTGCCTGCTGCCTGCTGGCTCTCGAAAGCGTCAATCAGCCGCCGGGCCTGGGCTATCTCCCCGTCTGTGGACGAAAAGGCACTGTTGATTACGTCCACCTGCCGGGGATGGATGGCCAGTTTGCCGGAGAAGCCCAATCCCCGGACAAAGCGGCACTCGGCAGCCAACCCCTCCGTATCAGCCAAATCAATGTAAACGGTGTCGCTAGCGGGCAGTCCATAGGCCGCCGCCGCGGTGACCACTGCGCTCCTGGCATACAAAATCTCCCACCCTTCCCGGCTGCGCCGCGCACCCATATCCCCGGCCAGGTCTTCCGCGCCAAAGAGCAGCGCATCCAGACGGCTGTCGGCGCTGGCGATTTCGGCGGCTTTGACAACGCCCAGTGCCGTCTCCACCAACGGCAGCAAGCGTATGCTGCCGACCGGCAAGCCGTGGCTTGCCTCCAATTCAGCCAGCCGCTGTGAAACCCGCTGCACTTGGGCCGCGGACTCGGTTTTGGGTAGGACATAACCGTCGGGATGGGCCAGGATCGTCTGGGAGAGATCGTCCTCCCAAAGCGGTGTGCTGACTGGATTCATGCGGATCAGCCGTTCGGTCGGGCCAAAGTCCAACCGCTGGAAAGAGGCGACAACCGTCTGCCGGGCCACCTGCTTTTGGCTCAGAGCCACCCCATCTTCCAGATCGGCGATGATGGAATCCGCGTTCAATTCTACGGCTTTTTCAATTTTTCGGGTACTGTCACCGGGCATAAAGAGCAGAGAGCGGCGCAGGGGGCGCGTTGGGGGGCTGGGCATCGTGGATTCCTCTGTTGTAGCCGATCGGATGCGGGGGCGCTACTCCGACCGGCCATTCCCTGCTCCTTCTGTGTCTGCCTCAGATTTTCAACCCGCTCAACACAACCCCTTGAATGAAATAGCGCTGGGCCACGATGAAAAGGAGGATAACCGGCACGGTCATTGTGGCCGCGGCAGCCATCAACAGATGTTCGCGGGGCTCAGTAGTTTCAGGCATACTCTGGAAGACGCGCATACCCACGGCAGCGGGGAAGAGTTCTATGCGGGTAAGGTAAATAAAGGGAGCAAAGAACTCGTTCCACACGGCGATAAACTCCAGGATGGCGACAGTTGTCAACGCTGGTTTCATCAGGGGCATTAGGACGCTCCACAGCACCTTAATGGGGGACGCGCCGTCAATCACCGCGGCCTCGTCCAGATCCCGGGGGATGCTCATAATGAACTGGCGCAGGAGGAAGATCATAAAGGCGCCGCCGCCCAGCCAGGCCCCGATGGTCAACGGTACGTAGGTATTCATCAGTTTCAGCTTGAAGAAAACGATGAATTGGGGAATCAGTGTCACCTGGGTGGGGATCATCATCGTGCCCAGCATCAGAATGAACCAGACATTCTTGCCCAAGAAATCGAAACGGGCGAAAGCATAGGCCGTCAGGGAGGCGGTAATCACTGTGCCCGGAACAGTGATGGCGACCAGAAGAAAACTATTCGCCATCCAGCGGGCAAAGGGCACAACATCGAGGAGCTTTGTGTAATTTCCCCATTGGGGCACCGCAGGCAGAAAATGGGGCGTGAAGGAACGCAGTTCCTGCCAGGTTTGCAGGGAACTGGAGGCCGTCCAAAAGAGAGGAAAAGAGAAGATCAGCCCTCCAATGGTAAGCAAAATGTAGGTGGCAATCAACCCCGCGTTCGAATGCTTGGGGCGACGCGCCACCGTGGGCGCAAGCTGGGTGGATGGGGTGTCGTAGGTAGCGGCCATACCAATTTATCCTCCGTAGTAGAAGACCCAGCGGGTAGAAAGACGCATCTGCCACATCGTCAGCGAGACGATGATGAGGGCGAAGAACCAGGCCAGGGCCGCGGCATAGCCCATATTCCAATAGTCAAAGGCCTGTTTGTAGAGATGCAGGCTGAAGAACCAGGTGGCAAAACCCGGCCCGCCCTCGGTGGCCACAAAAGCCGCGGTGAAGGTCTGCAAACCGCCGATGATGCCCAGAATCATATTGAAAAAGATGGTGGGTGTCAGGAGGGGAAGTGTCACATTCCAGAGCTTGGCCCAGGAATTGGCCCCATCAATCGAGGCTGCGTCGTAGAGCTCCTCCGGAACGCCCTGTAGACCGGCCAGGAAGATGATCATCCGTGTACCCCCAATCCCCTGCCACAGCCCCATGGCAATCAGCGAGGGGATGGCCCAGCGCCGGTCGCCGAACCAGCCGGGTGGGTCTGCCCAGCCCAGGTCGCGCAGAACCTGGTTGACAACACCGAAATTATCGTTGAGCAGCCACCTCCACAGCACCACCGAAGCCACGATCGGCACCAGAGTTGGCATGAAAAAGAGGGTGCGGTAGACGGGCAGCGCGCGGATTTTGTTGTTGAGCAGAAGCGCCAGAACCAGCGAACCCAGGACACCCAATGGCACACCCACACCCGCGTAGTAGACGGTGCGCCAGATCGAGGGCCAGAACTGATCGTCATTGGTGAACATCTTGACGAAATTGTCGAAGCCGATAAACGTGGGATCGGTGAGTACGTCGTATTTGGTCAGACTGAGATAGAGAGAATAGAGCGCTGGCCCGATAAAGAGACCCAGAAAGCCCAACAGCCAGGGTGTCAGAAAGAGATAGCCATAAAAATTCTGCCAACGTTTGCGCGGCGCAAATTCCCGGCGCACCACCGCGGCCAGATCAAAACGGGAAGTCGTTGTCGTTGCTGCCATCGCTTGCTCCTCATAGCGGAAAACGTGAAATGTGAGATCCTCCGGTGACCCCACATTTCACGTTTCACGTTTCAAAGTCACCAGTAATCATTTACCAGTGTTGTACGCTACCCCCTGATAACTGATTACTGCTCACTGCTTACTTCCCTTATGCCGGGTCCAAATCCAAGACGGCCTGAACTTGATCCTGGAGCTGTTGCAGACCTTCCTCAAAGGCAATCGGCTGGTTCGGATCCAGCAACAGGTCGGTGTATTGCTGCACCGCATCGTTGTACTCGCGTCCGCGCGAGTTGGCCGGGGCGTGGGCAGGGATGCCGTTCTGCAGGCTGCTCAGGAACCACTCGTGGATCGGGTTCTCGGCGATCAATGCTTGTACTGTATCCGGGCGCGTGGCCGCAAAGTTGCCGCCCACCAGGTTGAAACCGATGCTGCCCTCATTGCCCGCGATGTGTTTGACAAATTGATAGGCCACGTCCGCGTGCTCTGTCCCCTGGCGCACGTTCCAGGTACCGCCGCGCAACTGTGAGGGAAATTTGCCGTCGGGCAGGGTGGGTAGCAGAATCTGCCAGACTTCGGCCACAGAAGGATCCACGCCAGCCGCTTTGATGTCCCGGTCGAAGTTGCGCACAACGAGCGAACCACTCCAGTGCATGGTCAGTTTGCCCTCAACCTGGGCGGCAGCGGCATTCTCAATTACACCAGCAGCGGGCAACACTTTGTCCTCGACGGCCAGTTTGTAGGCCCAGCGCAGTGCCTCGACCGATTGGGGATTGTCTACCAGCGTGCATTGGGTACCTTCTTCGTTGATCAAGTCGCCGCCAAAGGCCCGGGTGAGAGTAACGACATTTCCCTCGCCGTGACCGAGGAAGAGACCAAAACGTGGCTCTTTGTAGAAAGTGTGCGCCCATTCCCCGATGGTTTCCATCGAAGTATCCCGGGCATTGACATCGGGCAATGGGATGCCCGCCTCCTTGAAGTGAGCCGCGTTGGTGACCACTGTGTCCTGACCAGCCCAACCCCAACTGGGCAGACCGTAGAGCTTGCCCTGGAAGTATTGCAGACCCATAAAGAGATCGTACCATTCGGTCAGGTCTGTGCCATCTGCTGCCACCAGCTCGTCGATAGGCATGATGATGTTGGCGTTGATGGCGCGCCAGAAGTGGAAGTGGGAGGGGTCGAAGGCGCAGATCTCGGCCAGATCGCCGGCCGCATGGGAGGCATACATCTTGCCGTAGTTGTCCTGCTGGCTGGCCCCGGTCAAGGGTCGGAGCTCAATCGTGACATTCGGGAATAGCGCCTTGAATGTGTCGATGCGCTCTTCGTTCCAGCCGGTGCCGATACCCCGGAAGGTGTCCCAGCGCAGGAGTATATCTTCCGCCGCAGGGGCCGCGGCCGCCGCGGGGGCTGCCGCGGGTGCTTCGGCAGCCGGGGCAGCAGGTGCAGGTGCCGCAGGTGCAGCGCAGGCCGCCAGCAGACCGCCGGTTACGAGCAGACTGCCGCGTAAGAACATACGCCGTGAAATCTGATTTGCCATTTGTCTTTTCTCCTTCGTAGAAAGAAAGTGGAACAGGTGTGGGGTAAAGCCGAAAACGTACATTGTCGCACAAACAGGTGAAATGAGCCGAAAGGGCTGCCGGGAATGGTGTGTCAGCAGTAGGGGTCAACAGCCAAGCACAGGTAGAGCAGTCCACAGAACAATAAATGATTCTGGCTGACTTGTCAAATCGGTTTTTTGCGTTGGACGTGAACCCAGCAATGGGATCGCTGTTTTTCTATAGGGGAGTAGATGCGCAAGGGCGCGGGGTGGGTTCGACCATCCGGAAAGCGGCCAGAAAACTACGAGCATCAGGCAGTTGCTCTGGCCGCTTCCCGGATGGCTAGAAAGATTGTTCGTGGTTTATTCCAACTGCCGGATCACTGACACGACCTTCCCCTTCACACTGACCTGGCTGGCAGGGAAGAACATATCCGGATAGGTGGGGTTGGCAGCGCGCAGACGTACATTCTTGCCGTCCAGATAGAAATGCTTGAGGGTCGTCTCCTCCTGGCCTGTAATCCAGGCGGCCACCATCTCGCCGTTTTCGGCCCGCTCCTGCTGGCGCAGGATGACGATATCCCCGTCCAGCACACTCGCATCCACCATCGAGTCCCCCTGCACACGCAGAGCAAAGAGCTTTTCCCGATCCCGGAAGAGCGCTTCGTTGAGGTCAATCCATTCATCCGCGGCGGCGTAGTCGGTGGGGTTCACCTGAATCGGCTCGCCCGCGGCGATGTGACCCAGCACAGGGACACTGAAGAAGTTGACCACCCGTTCGGCGGCCCGGTGCAGCCCGTTCGCCACCCCATTGACCGGCTGGCCGACGGATTGGCCAATCTCATCCAGCAGACCGGCTGCTTCCAGCTTAGGCCAATTCAAACTCAGCCCCCGGCTGACTTCGGCTGCGCGCACGATCAGTTCATCGCTTTCCAGTTTGTTCAGGTTGTATTTCACCACCGATGTACTGGAAATCGCGCAGGCAGCGCCGATCTCGCGGATGGTGGGCGGGTATTTCTGCCCGTCCACAAATTTGGCAATGTAACGCAGAATATTTACCTGGCGCTCAGAGAGATGCAGAGTCATCTGTTTTTCCTCTTTCTGGGGAATGGTTTCCCAAAATATCCCAAATAGAACGTTTGTTTCCCAACTATCCCAAATTGTACACGAACATCTGTGCGATGTCAAGACCCAATTCGCACGAATGTTCTGGGAAAGTTGGGAGTTGGCGATTAGCGACTGGGGATTGGGGATTGGGAAGTGAAGTCCCGCTCGCCAATCCCCAATCGCTAATCCCCCGTCGCCAATCTCCCCCAAAAGACGGGCGTCACTGGGCCAGTGAGGGCGACGCGCCAGCCGTCGTCGTTGCTGCTGGCATCAACCGTCAATACGCCGCCCGCCATGTGGACACTAACTGGCGACGTACACTCTCCCCGCTGGATGGCGGCCAGCGCGGCCGCGCAACTGCTGCTGCCGCTGGCCTGGGTGTAGCCCGCGCCCCGTTCCCAGATTTCAATGGCGATGGCGTGGGCGTCAATCACCCGCGCAAACTGGACGTTTGTGCGCCGGGGGAAGGCGGGGTTCCTCTCTACCAGTGGACCCCAGCGCCGGGCCAGGGATTCAGCGATGTCAGCCACAGGAAAAAAGACACAATGGGGATTGCCCACATCCACAAGTGTGGGCAATCCAAGCGCGGCCAGCAGATGCGCGGGCAGCGTCTGCGGCCCGGGCGCTGTGGATGCCCGGCCCAACTCCACGCGGATGGGTGCGTCTGGGCTGCTGCCATAGGTGATGGGGATGGCGCGCCCGCCACTGTGGAGAACGCACGCCTGCTCCCTCGGCAAAGTGACGTAACCTGCATCCACCAGGTAACGGGCAAAGATGCGCAGCCCGTTGCCGCTCACCTCGGCCTGCGAGCCGTCCGGGTTCCAGATGACGCAGGCAAAATGGCCTGTCTGCGCCGCCCCGTCCGCCAACGGGCCGTAAACAATGCCGTCGCTGCCCACACCCCGCTGCCGGTCACACAGCGCGCTGGCCTGGGCGGAGGTCAATCCGTGGGCCAGCGCAGCGAGCTGCTGGGCCGGGTCGAGGATCAGATAATCGTTGCCCAGCGCGTGGTATTTGTGGAACATAAGAGGGATTGGAGATTGGGTGGACGAAGGATCATTTACAATTCGCTGGTCAAAAAGTCGGTTTGGTCTAAGTGCCGCAGATTGAGTACAATGGAGAGAACAAAACGTCATTGCTGCCCTAAAAAATGGACACGGATTGACACAGATGGCACGGATTCACATGGATAAAAAAGCCTGACGACAGGATAGCAGAGTGCCGGCCGCGCCGCAAACCGTTCTACGGCCTTGCCACTCGCTCAATCAGCCCAATACCCAATATCCAAATACCCTTGCAAAGGATTTTGAAAACCCATGAAAGCATTGATGTATCGTGGCCCCTGGGAAATGCCTGTGGAAGAGATGGCCGATCCCCAGCCGGGGCCGGGCAGAGTTTTGGTGGATGTCAGGGCCGTGGGCATCTGCGGCTCGGATGTGCATGGCTATACGGGCAGCACAGGTCGGCGCACGCCGGGGATTGTGATGGGCCACGAGTTCGCCGGGGTGGTCTCTGGCCTGGGCGAGGGTGTGAACGGTTGGGCCGCGGGTGACGAGGTGGTGGTCATCCCCTTCTATTCCGTGGCCACCGGCCCAGACCCTTACCCCATCAACCGCTCCCCCCATCGGCGCATGACAGGGATGGACGAGCACGGGGCATACGCCCAACAGGTGGTGGTGCGTCCCGCGCAGCTCTTCCGCAAGCCGGAGAAGCTCAGTTGGCAGCGGGCCGCGCTCTGTGAACCGGTGGCTGTCACCCTGCACGCCGCCAGCATCACCCCGATTGACCCTATGCAGACGGTAGCGATTATCGGCGCTGGCCCGATTGGGCTGATGGCGATGCTCTGGGCGCGGGTGAAGGGGGCGGGCAAAATTATCGTCACCGACCGTTCGGCGCACCGACTGGAATTGGCCGAGGAATTGGGCGCGGATGTGGTGATTAATGTGGGTGAACAGGACGCGGTGTCGCTGATCCGCGAGATGACCGGCGGCGGTGTGGATGTGGCTTTCGAGGCCGTCGGCATCACCCCTACCGCACAACAGGCCGTGGACGCCACGCGCAACGGCGGCCAGATTACCTGGATTGGCAACAGCGCCAAAACGATTACGATTGACATGCAGGCTATCGTCACCCGCGAGCTGACGGTGCGCGGCACGTATGGCTTCAACGAAACCGACTTTGCCGCGGCGATTGGCGCGATGGCGGGCGGGCGATTGAACGTAGAACCGCTGATCGAGCGCATCGCCAGCCTCGACGAAGGCTCGGAGATTTTTCGTCAACTGGCGAAAGGCGAGAGCGATCTGGTGAAGGTGGTGCTGGAGCCGTAGGAGATAACAATATGCCGGAAGAATATGACTTTTCACATCTGAATCGGTATCGCTCCACTGTCGCTGCACTGCTGGAAAGGTTCGGCGCGCGTCTGCAAACGGTCGTTCTGTTTGGATCCAGGGCCAGAGGGGACGCTCTGACCGACAGCGATCACGACATCTTTGTAATGATTGACGGTTTGCCAGCAGAGTCGGTGGCGCGCCAACGTATTGTGCGCGGCGCGTTGCTGCCCATTCTCGGTGAACTGCCGGGGGTGATCAGCCTTATCGCCAAGACACCGGAGGAGGTCGCATCCAATCTGACGCCCCTGCTGCTCGACGTTTGCGCCGACGGTATCTGCCTGTGGGGAGCAGACGTATTCGAGCCTTATCGCACAAAGGCGTTGGCTGCACTCGACCACTCGCCGCTGCGGCGTCAGCGGCTGGGAGAGACGCTGATGTGGGTCTCTCCTTATATGCCGCCGCGCAACTGGCAATTGAATTGGGATGGCTATGTTGAATACGCCTGATGAAGTCTCCTATCGGCTGGCGCTGGCAAAGGGATTTCTGGCCGAAGCGGAACAGGATTTGACTCTTGAACGCTGGCGTTCCTGCGTGGATAATGCCCAATTGTCTGTGGAGAACGCAGGCAAATCCGTGCTGGCCTCCTTTGGCGTCGTTCCGCGCACACACGATCCCGCCCAGCAAATTGCTGTATTGATGAATCGAGAGACACTGCCAGAAAACGTTAAGACCGTTCTGGCGGAGATGCTTCCAGACCTTTTGACGTTGGGTCAGGCCGAGCATTTCCTGACTGATTACGGCGATGAGTCAACCTACACCCTGCCGTGGGATCTGTTCAGCGCAGAATCGGCAGAGGATGCATTGGCGGTGACGCGACGCGTATATAAACAGGCAACTCAATTGGTCATTGCGCTGCAAGAGTGGCGCAAGCAGTCGAAATAGGTTCACTGGCTTCCGGCTGACTGAATGTGAGTATTCGTTGTATACTTGAAAACAGGCAATTCTATGCTTCAAATCCTGTACGAACATCCTGTGGAATGGAATGACGATGGCCCCCGTACACTGAAGGCTCTGGTCAATCTGGAAAGGACATTCTCTGTTTCTCCCCACTCAGCCAGACAGAAGGCCAACGGCTACCTGGGACGTTATGTGGCAATGGCGATTCAGGCCGACGAACCAATTCTTGTGTGGAGAAAACGCCCTGTCTGGCGAATGCAGATTGGCCTTTCGTTGCGCGGGCTGGGACAACTCGCAACGTTCGGCACAGTAGAGGTTGATGCCCAGACACGGGAAGTGATCACTCTATCTATTGACGAAATCGCCAGCCTTCAAGAGCGCGCAAATGCCATTGCTCTCCGTCTCACACCAACAGCAAACGAAAGGTAAGTGTACAGATGCAAAACATCCTCAACGAAATCAAGAAACTCGACTTCCCCGCACCCCTGCCCGACAAACTACTGGCCGTTCATCAGAGATTCGACACGCCCCGCGTATACGACATCCACGGCGAAGTGGGCAAGCAGTTGCGCGAGAGCGGCATTCTGGCGCAGATGAAGCCGGGCGACAGCGTAGCCGTGGGTGCGGGCAGCCGGGGCATCGCCAATCTGGCCAAAATCGTGCGCGCCACAGTGGATCACCTGAAGGCAGCCGGGATGAGACCCCACATTATGCCGGCGATGGGCAGCCACGGCGGCGCAACTGTGGAAGGGCAATTGGAGATTCTGGCTGGCTATGGCGTTACCGAAGAGGCGATGGGCGTGGAGATTCGCGCCACGATGGAAGTCGTGGAGATCGGGCGCATCCCCGACGGCCCGCCCCTCTGCCAGGGCAAGGATTCGGTGGACGCCGACCACTCGATTCTGGTCAGCCGCATCAAACCCCACACCGATTTCCGCAGCCATCTGGAGAGCGGACCCTCCAAAATGTGCGTCATCGGGCTGGGCAAGCAGGCCGGCGCGGCCATGATGCACGCGGGCGGCGGGCGCAATTTCCAGCGCTATCTCGCGCCAGCAGCCAGAGTCTACGAAGCCAACACAAACTTCCGCGGGGCTATCTGCCCAATTGAAAACGCCTACGAAGACACCGGTCTGATCGTCGGCCTGAACGCGTCCGAAGTGGGAACCCAAAAGGAGGCCGACCTCCTGGAAACGGCCAAAGCCTATCTGGCCCGCATCCCCTTCGACGCTGTGGACATTCTGGTTGTGCGCGAGCTGGGCAAGAACATCTCCGGCACGGGGATGGACACAAACGTCATCAGCCGCCTGATGATCCCGCGCCAGCCCGAAGCCTTTGGCAATGTGGACGTGGCGATCATCACCGTTCTGGACTTGACCGACGAGACCCACGGCAATGTCAGCGGACTAGGCTTGGCAAACGTGACGACGGCCCGGGTTTTTGAAAAAATCGACTGGGTGGCGACCTACACCAACGCCATCACCAGCGGCATCTTCAGCGCCCAGCGCTCCCACATCCCGCTGGTCATGCCGGATGACCAGACCGCGCTCTTTACTTCCGTGCGCATCTGCGCGGAGCCGCCGGCAGAGGCGCGGATGGTCTTTATCCGCGACACCCTCAGCCTGGAAGATTTCTATGTCAGCCCCAGTATGCGCGCGGTGGTGGAAGCCCATCCCCGGCTGTCGGTTGTGGCAGAAGTGCCCCTGCACTTTGAAAACGGCGAAATGACCAGCCCGTGGGTGATGGAGCAGGAACGGGTCTACGCATAGGCAGGGGATGTTTTTTGCGCAAGAAAGGGAAGGTCTCCAGGCAAGTTGCCTGGAGACCTTCCCTTTTCTGCACTTTGTCGTAGAATAGCCTATGCGCCCAACAACTTCATCACCCGATCGGGCCGGTTGCTGCTGATCCCCGTCGGACCCAGATCGATCATGCGTTGGATGTCGGCCTCCTCGTCCGGGTTCCAGGCGCGCAAGTTCAGCCCCAGCCGCCGGGCGCGTACCACAAACTCCTCAGTCATCTTTGGGTAGTGGATGCCCACCGTCTGTGCGCCCAGGGCCAGGGCTTCTTCCAGCGCGTCCGCAGGGGGATCGCTGAAGGTGGCCCCGGTCTGCAAGCGGGGGTCGATCTGTTTGATGCGGGCCAGACGGCCAAAGTGGAAGGAGGTGAAGATGACCTGCTCCTGCATCCGGTTTGCCAGCACCCTCCGGGCCACCGGGTCCGGCGTGAAGGGGCCTTTGAGTTCACAGAGCAGAATCGCCCGCGCCCGCACCAGATCCAACACCTCTTGCAGCAGGGGAATCTGCCGCCCCTGGCCGGCGTCCAACGCCCGCAATTGGGCCAGCGTCATCTCGCCCACCCGCCCGCTGCCGTTGGTGGTGCGATCCACAGTGTCGTCGTGGATGATGACCAGATGGCCGTCCGCGCTCAGGTGTGCGTCCGTCTCCACATATTCACAGCCCAGGCCGATGGCGTATTCGAAACCAGCGAGGGTATTTTCCGGCTGCACGCCTGCCGCGCCCCGGTGTCCGACGACGTATGGCATTGGGTTTGCTCCTCAAATTTTCTCGGTTATTGTATACTGCAGCGGTAGGGGCGCTGCTTGCTGCGCCCGGCGCACAGGAGACGGACGCAGCAAG
>CAMDEX010000103.1 GCA_945897075.1 Litorilinea aerophila | reverse complement strand
TTTGAACACAAGAGCCGGCCGGACAAACAGGCGCGGCTGCAACTGTTGCGCTATATGATACGCATCTGGGAGCAGGAATGGCGCAAGCGCGGACAGATTTCACCGATTGTGCCGCTTCTCTTCTATCACGGGCCGGAGACGTGGAGTTACTCCACCGAATTTGCCGATTTGGTCGAAGCGCCGGAGGCGCTGAAGCAATTCACGCCCCATTTTCGCCATCTCTTGACCGACTTATCCAGCTACTCGGATGAGCAGATACGCGGCCAGGTCTGGCTGCGCGTTGGCTTGTTGGCGTTGAAACACATTTTCGACCAAAACCTGGGCCAACAATTGCCGCACATTTTGGGTCTGATAAGCAGCCTGGCGCAGCAGGAAAGCGGATTGGAGATGTTGCGTACTGTCTTGTTGTACATCGCCCAGGCCAATCAAGCGGTCACAGAGGCGGAGTTTGAGCGAGGAGTGGCAGCCGCGGCGCTGCCGGAATGATGGCAACCTTAGCCGAAAAATGGAAAGAAGAAGGGCGCGCGGAAGGCTTGGAGAAGGGCTTGGAGAGGGGCTTGGAGAAGGGCTTGGAGAAGGGCTTGGAAGAAGGGCGAGCTGAAGGCTTGGCGAAGGGCCTGCAGGCGCAACGCCAGATTTTGTTGCGCCTGTTGGAATGGCGTTTCCAGCTTGCCGAAGCCCAGAGGGTAGAGTACCGTCAACAGGTAGCCCAGCTAAACGACTTGTCCTTGTTAACCCAGTTGATTGATCATCTGCTCGCGGTGCAAACCCTGACCGAGTTCGATGTGAAGTTGTTGACTTCTCTCTCAACAGCCAACGACAGTTAAAGAAGTAAATAGGTCGGTACCCTTCTGGGAAGCGGCTACGAAATTGAGAGCGTAGCAAAGCGGTTGTGGCCGCTTCCCGAAAGGTAGTTCATCAACTTATTTAATCACCGATCCTATGAAACTCGCCACCCTCTGCTACGTGCAAAAGCCCGGCCACACGCTGATGCTGCATCGCGTGAAAAAGAAGAACGATATGCACCAGGGCAAGTGGAACGGGCTGGGCGGCAAGCTGGAGGCGGGGGAGTCGCCGGAGGAGTGCGCGCTGCGCGAGGTGTGGGAGGAGAGCGGGCTGACTTGCCGGACGCCCCGGCTGCGTGGCTTCATCACCTTTCCCGCTTTCGACGAGATTGATGACTGGTACACCTTTTTGTACACGCTGGACGATTTCGAGGGGGAGCTGATCGACTCGCCTGAAGGCGTTCTGGCTTGGATCGAAAACGAGCGGCTGTTGGAATTGAATCTGTGGCCGGGGGATCGGCTCTTTTTGCCCTGGATTTTTCAGGATCGCCTCTTTTCGGCCAAATTTGTCTACGAAAAGGGGGAGTTTATCCGCTACGAAGCGACCTTCTATGCGGCGGGCGGGGAGATGAGCAGCGAGAAGGCAGAGCATCCAAAAGAGCTGCCAGGTTTCGGAAAACCTGGCAGCTCTTTCCAACCCGTCTACACCCCCGCCGACGACACCTACTGCTGGGTATGCAACGGCCCGGTGACGAAACGCCACTGCAAAATCATCTGCGCACAGTGCGGCTTCGTGCGCGATTGCAGCGATCCCTAATTGGGTCTGCTCAAACCGAGATCTGTGTAGAGTTCATCGTATTTGAGTCCCACGTAATAAATATCCACCAACTGAACGGGATCGTCCACATACCAGACGAGTCGGTAATCACCCTGAAGCCAGATACGAAAGTAGCCGGGATGTTCGTCCAGTTCTTTGGCATCCGAAGGACGGGGCTGATTGCGCAGTTCCAGAATGCGCTGCTTTGCCTGGTTACGGACGTGTCCTGGCAGGCGCGCAATTTGTCGCTGGATAGCCTTGCTGAAGCGAACACTGTAGCTCACTGCGCGGCATCCAATGCTGCCAACAATCCTTCCTCGGAGTCGACAACGAAGACTTCGTCGGGATGCTCCGCTCGATAGGCTTGCTCCCGCTCTACAAAGGACCAGAGAAGTTCGTCTTCGCTTTGAGAGGTCGTCCGTTTCTTTACAAATTCGGTGAAGGCAAGAACCATTTCTAGCTGCTCTAAGCGCAAGTGGGGCAATATATACTCGATCTGTCGCTGTTTTGTTTCAATTTGGTTCATTGCTACATCTCCCTTTCGTCAGGCCAGACACTCTATCAATTCTATTTGGATAGCTGCGTCGCGTCAAGCTGCATTTCGTTCCCAGCTTCCTTCCTCTTCAATCGCCCGCACAAGTGGGCGCGGCGTCTCTCCATTGACAACCTTACCTGCGCGCACAGCTTCGATCCTCTCGATCAGCCGCGCCCGCTGCAACTGGGCCAACTCCTCCAGCACCACCTGCCAGAGAAAAGCGTGGCTGAAACGGTAGAGATGGCCTACGGCTGACCGCTCAGTCAATTCATCAGTCGCTCCATCTGCCGCCCCGTTCGCCACCTGCAACTCGACGACCAGCCCCCGGTTCATCCAATTGCTCAAACAGATTTCCACCCACTCGTCCGGCTCGGCAGAGACACGCGCGAGCAGGGAAAGCTCGAATACCCGCCCCAACACGGCGGCCACCTGTAACAGCCGCCGGGCGCGCGGGTTGAGCCGCGAAAGCCGGTTCTCCATCACTGCGGCCACACCCGCCGGCACAGGCACGCCGTTGCCCAGCAATTTGCTCAACTCTGCGCTGTCCAGACTCCACGCGCCCTGCTCCTCCTGCAAAATGTGCCGGTTGCCCAGGTCAAGCAGCAGCTCTTCCAGCACATAGGGGTTGCCCTCGCAGCGGTCTATGGCGTAGCGGCCCAACTGTCCCAACTGGGGTGCGCTTAGGCCCTGGTAGCGGCGCAAAATTTGCAGCAGACTCTCGCTGCTCAGGGGCTGAAGCTGCTGCGCGGCCAAATGGCCTTCCCGGATCAGCACATTGCGCCAGAGGACAAGGGGGTGGTTGGGGGTTGTCTCCTCCCGGCGGTAGGCGCAGACAAACCAGATGGGTTTGAATTGCAGCCGGTGGAAGAGATAGCGCAGCAGGTCGAGGGTGGCCTGATCGGCGTCGTGCAGATCGTCCAGAAAGAGGACCATCTGCCGTTCCTGGGCGATGGTGGCCTCCAAAAATTGGGCCACAGCCTCGAAAAGCCGGTGGCGGGCGGTCTTATCCTCGTCCAAAGAGGGATGGACAATTTTGCGCTGGGTCTCGATCTCCGGCCAGAGCCGGGTCAGTTCGGCCAGCCAGCTTTCGGCCACAGCCACCTGCCCCAGCACCCCTGCTTTGGGGTGGAAAAGCGGACGCAGGGCCTCCACCAGTGGCTCATAGACCAGCCCCGTGCGGTAGTTGTAGCAGCGGCTGCGCAACGTCCGCGCGCCCAGACTCCCCGTATAGGCCAAGACATCTTCGATCAGTGCGCTCTTGCCCACCCCCGCCGACCCTTCCAGCAGCGTCAATTTGCCTGCGCCGCGCCGCGCTGCTTCCCACTGCTGCACCAGCCACGTATGTTCCTCGCCCCGTTCCAAGAGGGGCAGACGGGGCTGCACGGGGCGCACTGTGCTGGTGAGGGCGTCGTTGAGTTCTTCGATCTGCTGGCGCAGGCTTTCGGTCTCTGGGCTGGGTTGCACGCCCAACTGCTCCGCCAATACACGCCGGCTGCGTTCATAGTGGGCCAGGGCCGCGCTGCGCTGGCCATTTAGATGGAGCAGCAGCATCTTCTGGCGGTGGGCGTCCTCCTGCCAGGGTTCCAGAGCCAACAGCCGGTTGACGTAGCGCAGAGCTGCCTCGTATTCGCCACGGGCTGTGTGGTGTTCAATGAGGGTGTGGTAGATCTGACCGACCCGCCGTCGCCACTCTTCCCGCTCGGTGGTCAACCAGAGATCGAATTCAGGGCAGTCGTCCAGGCCAATGTCTTCCAGAAAGTCGCCCCGAAAGAGTTCGGTGGCCGCGGCCAGCGAGTGAAGCTGCTCTGTGCGGGCCAGCCGCTCCATCTGCACTGTGTCCATCCACAGCCGTTCGTCGCCCCGAAAATGGACTGTGCGGCGGTCGGCGTCCAGGCTGTTGGGCAGCACCTGACCGATGTTGTGCAGCACCCGGCTCAGATTGCCCCGTCCCCGACTTTCCGGCTTATCTCCCCAAAAGAGCGCGGCCAGCTCCTGGCGGGCTACCGGCTTGCCCTGGCTGCACAGATAGCAGAGCAGGCCCAGCGCCTTGCGCGATTCCAGGTGACCAATCGGTTGGCCGTTGCGCTCGATCTGAATGGGGCCGAGGAGGCGGATGTGGATGTGTTCCGGGTGGGAGCGGTCAACGTTCTCCGCCAAACGCAGAGTTGCCATGAATCACCGGAGCGTGGGAACAGTAGTAAAAAACTGATTGCTTATTGAGCCAGGGGTGGGTGAACCCGTGCCCGCACCAAAACAGCGCGCAGATTGACAACGCCTGGACGATTTAGCTGCAACGCTTGAATCGTTGCCCGTCCAATAGCAGTCAAGCCAATCATTTGTGTAAAGTCACTGTTCCAGTTAAAGTGTGTCTGCCATGTGTGGAGACGGGGATGAAAAAGAGGAACTTCCTGCCCACTGTCAGGATCAATTCCCGTCGTGCGAATGCCTTTCTTTCGATTGCATCCGCCGCATACGTGCGCCAAGTTTGACAGAGAAGTAGCTCCACCGCGGGCAATCGGAACGATGTGATCGCTTTCAAACGATTGAAGACTGAAGCGAACTGGGGTGCGACAATACTCACACAGCCCTTCGGCTCTTTCCTCGATGGCTCTACGTTGCGCGGCAGTTGGCGTGTTTCTATTCATAGGAAAAAGGAGCAATTTCCAGGACAGACATCAATTTGTCCAGCGTTGTCTGGCGCAATTCAGCGAGATCAACCAGATAGCCTACCCGCTGGGCGTTTCTGATCTCGATTTCGTCAACAATGTTGGATAGCTCTTCTTCCTCCTCTTCGCGCAGAAGACCGGCACGCTGCTTTCTTGTCAACTCGGCGCAGCGACGGCGTAGGTCAAGCGGGATGACACCTTCGCTGATTTTGGAGAGCAGAGGAGCTTCGGCGTCAGGAATATGCGCGGTTTTTCGTTGCGCGCGCAAGCGTATCACCTGATTTGCCAGCAAATCCAATTCGTCCAAACCCAACTGGGGCAGACTATCCAGGAGAACGTTAAAGGGAACTTCGGTCTGAATCTGAAGTGTAGTCATAATTCTATTGTACCATCTGTGATCTACTTTTGCCATGGGTGATTGGTTGATTGGTTGATTGGTTCATTGGTGAACGATACTGTTTCCCAATCACCCAGTCAACCAACCACCCAGTCACCCAATCAACCAATCAACTGACCTTCACGAAAACTGCGGCACCAGCGGCCGGCCCGCCACCAGATCGCCTGAATCGTCTATACGCTGCCAGGGATAGTAGACCCAATCCTCGGTGATCGCCGCGTAATAGTCCGGCTCGTCGTCTTTGAAGAGGCTGCGGTTCTGCTTCCAATGCAGCACAGCCGTCTCCGGGTAGCCGCCCGCGGCTTTGACGCGGCTGGCGACAGTGACAATCGTGCGCCCCCGATCCCACATATTGTCCACCACCAGAATTTTTTTGCCCTGCAGCAGTTCTTGCGCGGGGAACTGCTGGAAACGCGGCCAGCTCATCTCGGCGCGCAGGGTCGAGTCCTGCCCAAAGACAACCGATGCGGTGAGGACGTCCTTCATCTTCAGCGCCTCGGCGATCATTCCGCCGGGGATGATGCCGCCGCGCGTGACGAGGAGCAACGCATCGTAGGGGGTGTTGAGTTGCATCACCACCCGGCTGATCAACTCTTCCACATCTTGCCAGGTCAAATAGACATTTGCCATAGACGGGTCTCCACAACTGAACTATTGGAACCACAAAGGCACGAAGACACAAAGAACAGCCATTGCAACCACAAAAACACAAAACAGCCCATTTATTTCTTCTTCGTGTCTTTGTGGTTATTTCGTTTTTAACGCGGCCAGGGCTGCACCGGCGACCGCGGCTTGTGCGCCCAAAATGGCCTGGCGCTGGGTGACAACGGGCTGGAAGTAGAGGCCACTCCCCGCCGCCACCTCAAACAGCCTATCACCAGCCGCAACTGTCGTCCCTTCTGGCGGGCCGTAGCGCAGGCCATAGCGCCCCGGCACAACCCCCCACAGACGGAACTCACCGATGGCGTCGCTGATCGTCTGCGCCACCAGTGCGCCGCTCGCGTCCAACAGTTCCACAGCCACGCCCGCCATCTGCGTATCCCCCCCGACCCAGCCCGCGCCGCCGGGACGCAGAGTCAACACCAGCGGGTCGTGATCCGAGGCGCGGTAGACCGTCGCCGGGTCCATCTCGGCGTAGACGGGGTAGTCGGCGTTGATGCGCAGGGGATCGATCCCGGCAAATTCGTTCTGCATCCCCCGGCTGTAAAGGATGTGATCCAGCGCCTGGCTGCCGCCATTAAATATATATGTATAGCGGTCCGCCGGGGAAAGATTGTCAAAGCTGTGCAACAGGGCGGGGGATGTCTGATCCTGCAAAATCCGCACCGGCGCGCTTGTGTAATAGTCGTTGAGATCGCCGAGGACGATGACGTGGGCGTCCGGGTCTGCGTCCAGCCGGGCCTGCGCAAGCGCGGCGACGTGTTGGGCCTGAAAGATGCGCCGCACCAGATTGACGCTCTCGTCGCCGCTCTTGCTCTTCCAGTGGTTGACGATCACCGTCAGCGGGTAGGGCGCGCCCCACGGCCCCTCCACTGCCAAATCCACCACCAGCGGCGGGCGGTCAAAGAAGGGGAATTGAGCGGTCGGGCAGAGGCCCGGCTGAGAGCGCACACCAAAGCTGAGGCGGGCGCAGCCCTGCACCGACTCGGCGGCCACAACCGTCACCCGATCCGTGCGCGCCAGCAGGCTGTTGGTGAGGGGGAAGTCGGGGTCGCTGCTGTTAGGCCCTTCGATAGCGACCGCTGTGTAAGGCAAGCCGAACTCGTCACTGAGCAGTTGGGCCAGATTTTCCGCATCCTCTGGCGTGCCCGTCTCTTGCAGGCCGATGATCGGGCAGCCATCCAACCCCTCGGCAATGGCGACCGCCCGTTTACGGAGTTGCTGCTGATAGTCGGCTGCGTCCGGGTGCTGCTCGCGCCCGCGACCCAATCCATAGACATTGAAGGCACAGACAGTGAAAGCGTCCTCCGGCGTGGCGGGCAGGCTGTCCAGCGCCGCCGCCCCCGCTTCTACCGTCACCGCTGCGCCGGGCAGCAGGAGCAACTGGTATTTGCCAAAGTTGTAGTCCAGCACAGCCAGCACAGGCGCATCCGGCGTGGCGGAACGTACTGCCAAGCGGTCGCCCCAGGCCGCATCGGGCAACGCGGCCCCCAACGCGCCGCTGAGGAAAAGTAGGGCCTGGGCATCGCCCGCCCGCTCCTGATAGACCCGGCCTGCGGGCAGATAGGATGACAGCCCTTCGACAGTCAGGGCGATCTCCACATCGCCGCTGGCAAAGCGTTTGGTCGGCCCCTGCACAGTGCCCGTAAAACTCTCCAACGAAACCAGCATCCCTTCCAGCGGCTCGAAAATTGCCGTCGGCGAGAGATGGCGTTGGGGTAGGAGCGCGGGGCTGGCTGTCGGCCCAGGTATGGCGCAGCCCTCGGCCTGGCTGATGCCACCCGCTTCTTTCAACTCGGTCTTTTCATAAAATTCATTCACAATGGCCTGGCGCACCAGCACGCAATCACCCGCGGCAACGCTGGGTTTGCGCCCCAGATAGACGTAAACGCCGTCGCTGCTGGCCGGGTTGTCGTCGCCTGTCGGGTCCTGCAGATAGAAGCCGTCGGGTCCGCTACCTGTGACAATGCCCAGGACATCAACTGCTTTGCCCGCCAGCGGCGTCTGCGGCCCGTCGCCCTGGATGGCGTAAATGGGCGTCAAATCCGCAGGAAGTTCTGGAGTGGATGCGCCGGTTGCGTTGATGTCGTCTAGGCTGCGCGGGATGAGGCGATAGGAGCCGAAGGCGTGATCCACAATGGCGGTCAGGCTGGCAATCTCCTGGCCGGGCTGGGCGTCGTAGGCCACGCCTTTGTCGTCCACCAGCAGGTTGCCGCTGGCGTCTTTCACCCGCCATTCGCCGTGCTGGTTGGGGGCAGCGGTAACGGTCAGCCCACTTAAGCGCACCAGCACTCCCTCCCACTCTTCGCCCGCCGCTTCTTTGGCGGTCAACTCGACGGGCGCGGGCAGGGGGTTGCCCGATGAGAGTATTTCAATTGCCGTCGGTTCGATCTGCGTCAGGTCGTAATACTCGGCCACCACGCCGGTCACCTGCACGGCGTCGCCTTCGGCCACCCGGTGGCCGCGCTGGTAGACGGCGATGGCATTCCACGGCCCGCCCGCTTCCTGGACAAAAAAGAGACCGCCGTAAACGCCGGTGACGATCCCCTGTACTGTCACTGTCCGCCCCACAAAAGCGGAGTTGTCGCCGACGGTCACGCTGCTCTGGATATCGGCGATAGGGGTGACATTCGTTTGGGCCAAGCCAGTCGGCGCGGTGAAGCCGGCGAGAGAGAGAAGCAGGAGTAGAGTAAGGAAGGCGGAGTGTGGGCGCATTGCGGGCTGTTTCCAATGGCGTCGGAACGGTTGCGCAGGATTGCCGCTATTTTAGCACATCCATTTCCCATCCGCCCACTTTGCCCGCGCCCAACGCTGCACAGTATAATGGCTTAAAGCAGCGTTGGCTGGTGTAGCCGATCGTTGGCGATGGCGCAGTATGCGGGGTTGCTGTCTATGCCGATATATTTTCGCCCCAATCGTTGGGCAACTACCGCTGTTGTGCCGCTGCCGAGAAACGGATCCAAAACAACGCCGTTCTGGGGAGAACCGGCCAATACACACAATTCCGCCAGCTTTTCCGGGAAGACGGCAAAATGCGCATCCCGGAATTTTGAGAGGGGAATCTCCCACACTGTGCGTCGGTTGCGCCCCAAAGGGTGAAATGCCTGATCCCATCTGCCGTCGTGCAGGTTGGCATTGCCTCCGTTCTTGCCCTCTTCCGGCGTGCCATTGACCTTGCCAAAATGGTTACGGCCACCCTTCATTTTGCTCTTTTCGGTAAAAGTTACGTGGGGTTGTCGTATGGCGTCAATGTCATAAAAATACTCTGCCGTCTTTGCCAGCAAGAATACATATTCGTGATCAGTCGTGGGCCGATCTTTTACCGAGGAAGGCATTGCATTGGGTTTGTGCCAGATAATGTCTGAACGCAATATCCATCCATCAGATTGCAGCGCCAACGCGACACGCCAGGGCAATCCCAGCAAATTTCCATTCTGGTATTTGTCCCCCAGATTGAGCTACAGAGTGCCGTCGGGCCGCAGCACACGACGGCACTCTTGAAAGACGCGTTGTAAAGCCGCAATGTACATCTCGGCTGTCTCCTCGTTTCCAATTTGAATTTGCGTGCTATAATCGCGCTGCTGGTAATAGGGCGGGCTTGTCACAATGCACCGAATCGTCGGGCAACGATGACAATAGCTGCTTTGCATCGCCACACAGAATGGCGTTTTCGTTGGGCACTTTTTGATCGGTCATAGGAACGCTCTCTCTATTTCATCCAAACGGCTGCTCCTCTGCTACTCTATGGGAACAGCGTACAATTGTCAAACAAATAGGAAGTCAAACCCCGCAATGCTCTCTATGACAACCGCTGCTGTTGAAATCGCCCCCGGCATCGCCTGGACACCCCTGGCCGCGAGGTGGCTCTCTGTGGCCGATCTACCCCTGCTCATTCTCGTCGGCGTGACCGGCGTGGGCAAGAGCACAACGCTGGCCCTGCTGGAAGCAGGCGATCCGCCTGTGCGCCAGTTGCCGGATCGCCGGGCCCTGGCCGATCAGCTCATCACAAAAGTGCAGTTGGACGCGGGCGAGCCGATTCGCCCGATCAGCGACCGCGCCGAACGTTTCGACTATACCCGGCGTTACCGGGCGCAGAACCCCGGCGGGCTGGCCCAGGCCCTCTCCCAACTCTGGGTTGACCCGGCGCTCTGGCCGCAGCCCCTCTGCTTTGACGGTCTGCGCGGCATGGACGAAGTGAGCTATGCCGCGGCGCACCTGCCCCACGCCCGTTTCGCTGTGCTGGACGCGCCGGATGTGGTACGGGTGGAGCGGCTGTTGGGCCGCGGGGATCGCTTCGACCGGCTTTCCACCAGCCCGACGGCTGCAACTGGCGGCACGTTGCCCGGTCTGGACGTGCCGGGGGTGGACGCGCTTTTCACGCCAGAGGAGCAGGCGCGTCTCTCTGCGCTCGTGACCAGCGGCACTGTCAGCGCCGACGATCTGCGCGCCAAAGTCGCCATCGTCGTCACCGAACGGCAGAACTACGACCCGTCCGCGGCCATCGCCGCCCTGCAACGCTTGGCCGCCGGGCGAACAGTTGTCGTAGATACCATCCGCAATAGTCCAGAGGACGCGGCCCGGCTGATCCGAAAAGAGTAGAAAAGGCAAAAGCCGGTGTGTCTCCCCTCCCAATCGCCCAATCACCCAATCAACCAGTTACCCAATCAACCAGTTACCCAATCACCCAATGACCCCCACCATCACCCACATCGCCACCATCCCCTACCGCCTGCCCCTCCACGAGCCGTTGGCCTGGGGCAAAGCCAGCGTATTGAACGACGCCCATCACGTCCTGCTGCGCGTGACGCTCAGCGACGGCGCAGAGGGCTGGGCCGAAGCGCCGCCCCGCCCGACGATCTACGGCGAAACCGTCGAGAGTATCCGCGCGATTGTGGCCCAGGAGTTGGCCCCCCGGTTGCTGGGCGAGGCGCTGGATGAGAGAACGCTGCCCAAACTCACGGCGCGCATGGCGCAGATCGCCAACAACCAGACGGCGCGGGGTGCGTTGGATATGGCCCTGCACGACAGCCTGGCGATGAGCCGGGGCGTCTCGCTGGCCGCGCATCTGGGCGCGACGCAGGAGCGCATCCGGGATGCGCGGCTGCGCGTGAGCTATATTCTGGGCATTGGCGAGGAAGAGGCTGTGCTGGCCGAGGCAGCCCGTGTCGTGGGCCAGGGCGTGCGCGTCTTGAAGGTAAAGGTGGGCCGGGAATGGGAGGCGGATGTGGCCCGCATCCTGCGTCTGCGCGAGCATCTCGGCCCGGCCGTGGATCTCTACGCCGACGCCAACGAATGCTTCACCCCAGAAAACGGTCAGCGTCGGCTGGAGGCGTTGGCCGAGCTGGGGCTGCTCTACTGCGAAGAACCCCTGCCGGTGGAGTTGGTGCGGGAACGGGCCAGCCTGGCCGCGGGCAATGCCCTGCCCATCATCGCCGACGACAGCGCTTTTGGTCTGCGCGATCTGCGCCGGGAGCTGGCGCTGGACACCTTCCACATCCTCAACATCAAAACTGCGCGCACCGGCTACACCGAATCCAGCGCGATGCTGGCGCTGGCCCAGGCCGCGGGCAAAGGCGTGATGATCGGCTCCCAGGCCAGCACCGGCCTGGGGACTGTACGGGCTGCCCTCTTTGCGGCCAAAGCCGGTATCGACCACCCGTCGGAACTGAGCTTCTTTCTCAAATTGCAGGCCGACCTGCTGGATCGCCCGCTTGTCCTGCACGATGGCTATCTGCATCTGTCCGAAATCGCCGCTGCCCGCATCGACCCGGAACGGCTGCGCGAGGCGAAGACTGACGACTGACGGAAGACGGAAGACCGCAGACCGCAGACCGCCGTCTTCCGTCCGCCGTCCACCGTCCGCCGTCTTCCGTCCATCGTCCGCCGTCCGCCGTCCACCGTCCACCGTTCGCAAAGGAGTGTCTATGTCCACCTTCCCCATCCCTGGCCCTCTCTCTTTGGGCGATCTGCTGGATCGGGCCTTTCGTCTCTACCGGGCGCGCTTTGGCCTCTTTGTGTCCACGGCGGCCCTCTTTCTGGTGCCGATGAGCATCATTTCCGGGCTGCTGACCGGCACATTCATCACCGACTATCTGGATGCCTTGACCGCGTTGGGGACAGGCGGCTCACAGCCGTCGGAGGAGGCTGCTTTGCGCGCCTTTGGCGGGGTGTTGAGCTTTGGGGGAGCAGTTTTCCTGCTGGGGATTCTCTCGCTTCTTCTCAACGGCCTTGTCACCCTCGCCCTCACCAGCCAGGGCATCGGGGCGCTGCACGGCGAATCCCTGACGGTGGGCCAGGGCGTGCGCCGGGCCTTGCGCCGTTTCTGGCCTTTTGTGCGGATGAGTATTCTGCAATCGCTGGCCTATATGGCGGCAACCATCGCCATTCTGATCCCTTTGGGCATCCTCTTTTTTCTGGTTGTGGTGGTGGCAGGGGCTATCGGTATCGGGGTGGGCAGTTTTGACGAAGCCAGCGGGATTGTGGCGATGATCGGATTGGGTCTGCTGCTCATTTGCGGCTATCTGCTGGCGTTGATTCTGCTGCTGCTGCCTATGATTTATCTTGCGGCGCGCTGGGTGGTGGCTGTGCCCGCGCTGGTCAATGAGGAGTGGGGCGCACGCGCCGCGCTGCGCCGCAGTTGGGCGCTGACCGCGGGGAGTGTCCGGCGCGCGGTGGGCTATGCGCTGCTGCTTTGGCTGGTGGGCACACTGGTCATCGGCGTTCCTGTCGGCGTCTTTCAACAGATTCTCATCATCGCACTGCCGCCCTCGGCCATCGGTTTTGTCACCAGTATCAGCACCGCCATCAGTTCCCTCTTTTCTGTGCTGTGGGTGCCTTTCAATGCCGGCGCGCTGGTCTTGCTCTACTACGACCTGCGCGTGCGCAAGGAGAGCTACGATCTGGAGTTGCGCATTGACCAGATGGCGGCTGAAGTGAAAGGGACTGTAGAAGAAAATGTGGAAGAGAATAAGGACACGGATTGACACGGATGCGCAGGATTTTCACAGCTAAAAATCTGCTTCCAATACATATTCTTGTGGTGTTGCTCTTTGTCGCTTTGGCGTCTGTGGTGGCCCAGGCCCAGGAGGGGGCAATCTCTCTGGCTGACTACCGGGCGCGGCTGGTCGCGGCGTTGGACATTTTGGAGCAGGGCGGGCGCGCCGCGGATGCGTGGCAACCCGCCCCGCCTGTGCAATTGCCCTCCGGCGAAAGTATCACGCCCGCGCCTCTTTTCCGCGCCGAGAGCGAAGCACCCGTGGCAAGCGCCCGCCTCCTCACGGCCATCAAACAGATCGACCTGAGCGCAAACGACGAGAGCGCGGCCCGTCTCGCCCAATTGGAACGGGTGGCGGAACGCCTGGACCTCTTGCAGCCAACGCTGTGGCAGCGCTTCACCCGCTGGCTGTGGCAGTGGCTGGATCGGCTGTTGCCAGAACGCAGCCCGCTGGCCGGGGGTGCGCTGGGCAATGCCGCTGCATCGCTGCTGGGCTGGGCGGTGATCGGCGTGGGCGGGCTGCTTCTGGCCCTGCTCCTCAGCTATTGGCTGCGCCGTCTGCTGGCCGGGCTGCTTTCCGGGCGGGATGTGGGCGATCCGTTGGGCGTGGCGGGTGGGCTGCCCGCCAGCGCGGCCCAGGCCCGCCAGCAGGCCACCCAAATGGCTGCCAGTGGCAACTTCCGCGAGGCCGTGCGCCGTCTCTATCTGGCCGCGCTCCTGCGTCTGGCCGAGCGCGAACTGCTCCGTTTTGACAGCAGTCTGACCAACCGCGAGGTGCTGGCCCGGCTGGAGGCAACGGCACCGGCCCGCCGCCATTTGGAGCCGGTGGTGGAGACCTTCGACCGGGTCTGGTATGGGGAGCGGGAGCCGGACGCGGCCACCTTCCACGACTACAGCCGGGCGATCGACGCGCTTCTTGACGAGCGGGTGGAGGTGGGCCGTGGCTAAATTTAGCCGCCCGTCCGGGCTTTTCCTGCTCTTTGCGCTTCTGCTGGCTGCGGCTCTGCTGGCCCAGCGCCCCACGCCCCCCCGCCCGGTCTACGACCCCAGCGGCAATGGGCCAGATGGGCTGCTCCTCCTGCGCGAGTGGCTGGCTGAGATGGGCTATGCGACGACGACGACGGGCCAGCGCTCCTTTGCCATCGGCCCGGCTGATCTGCTCTTTGTCTACCCCGGCATAGAGCCTTTTACCGCGGCGGAGGGTGACAGGCTGGTTGAATGGGTGGAGAAGGGCGGTACGCTGGTGTTGGTGGATACCCAGGACGACGAACTGCTGGATCGCTTCGACTTCGCAACGGTCAGCGGCGACTCCACAGACCGGCTGCTGCAAGCCCAGCCTCTGCTCCCCGCAGCTTCGGCGGTCATTACCGGCACAAACTTTGCCCGCCGTCTGCGTCTGCCGCACGATTCGCCGGCGGTGACGCTGCTGGCCGAGGACGGTTCGCTGGCCCGCCCCGCCGCGGCCCTCCTGCGCCGGGGGAAGGGTTGGGTCTGGCTGCTCTCGTCCGATTTCACGCTGACGAATGAACGCTTGACCGACAGCCGCTCCACCAGCCAGATTGTCCCGGCGTTGTTGCGCGCGGTGCCGGACGGGGGGCGGGTATTCTTTGATACCTACCATCTGTTTGGGCCGGATGGGCCACAGGAGGCAAAAGGAATCGCCTCTTTGCAGGAATGGGCCTATACTACGCCAACAGGCTGGGCTGCGCTCTACCTGCTCGGTTTGGGTTTTGGCTTTCTACTGCTGCAAGGGCGACGGCTGGGCCCACCCCTACAGACGATCACCCAGGGGCGACGGCGGGAGGCTGCCGAGTTTGTGGTGGCGATGGCCGGTTTGCAGCGCCGGGCAGGGGTGCGTAGCAGCATTGCTCGCCAGCAGAACCAACGGTTGAAACAACGGCTCGGTCGCCCGTGGCAGATCCCGGCTGACCTGTCGGACGGAGAATTTGTCGCTCGTTTGGCCGCGGCCGATGAATCGTTCAACGACGCCCGTCTGCGTGGACTGCTGATCAGGCTGGCAAATGCGCCCGACGAGGCTGCTCTGGTACAATTGGCAAAGGAAGTGGAGGAAGTGCTGCAATGGACATCAAAAATCTGACAGTTTTGCAGGCCAAGCGCTACGGGGTCTTCACCTGTTTTCCGTGGGATACGTTGGGTAGCGTCGCCATTCAGATGTTCCAACGGGATGTCAGCGCGCTGGTCGTGGTTGATGGGGCAGGTTTCCTTGCGGGTATCGTCACCCGCACCGATCTGGTGCGCGCTCTCGCCATCGAGACAGATTGGCAAGAGCAGCCGGTCAGCTCCGCCATGACCATCGACGTCGTAACCATCGGTCTGCACGAATCGCTTGGCCTTGTGGTGGAATTGCTCCTGCAGGAGCATATCCACCGGGTCGTGGCTGTGGAGTACGCAGGAGATCGGCAGCGCCCGGTGGCTGTACTCTCTGCCGCTGACATCATCTATCATATGGCGCAAGAAGCGGAGCGGCGCGTATAGCTCTACTTGACATAACCCGTATGCTCTTGACATGGATACCCCTTTTGGTTATCCTGAGAGAGACTGAACTTACGCAGTTGCTTCGGGGAACGCCAGGGATGGCGATCTTCCTGGCTGCGTAAGTCCTGAGAGATATTCGTGGAGGAGTAGACAGGGGAGTCTTTTCAATGGCAACACGACGGAGACCAGCAGTGAAGATAGGTGTCACGGGTTTGGGTGAACGCAAGGAGATTGCGCCGGGTGTCTTTATCAACACCGCCTACCGGGGGTGTACGCCCGGCTTCATCAGCACCGAAGAAGGTGTGATTCTGGTGGACACCCCGCTGATCCCGGAGCAGGCAAAGGATTGGCGGTTGCAGATCGAGGAAGAGTGCCCGCACAAACCTTTCCTCTTTGTCTTTAATACCGACCATCACCGCGGGCACGCGCTGGGCAACCAATATTTTATGCCCTGCACTGTCATTGCCCACGAACGGGCACACAAGGAGATGTCTGGCTATACGGAGAACTTCAAGGAGCGGGTCTTCAATAGCTTCAAACGGGAGCCGGAGATCCAGAAGCAGATGACCAATATCGAGATCATTCCACCCCATCTTACCTTTACCGAGCGCACAAAATTGCTCTATGGCGGGCGAGAGGTGGACCTGATCTATGTGGGCGGCCATACCCCAGCCACCAGCGTGGCCTGGCTGCCCGAAGAAAAAATCTGTTTTGTGGGCGATGTACTCTGGGTGGATCAGCACCCTTACATGGCCCAGGCCAACTCGAAGGAGTGGATCGAGGGGCTGGCACTGATCCGGGAATTGGGTGCGGAACTCCTCATCCCCGGCCACGGGCCAACCTGCACCTCACAGGCCACCCACAAAGTCGAGGAATATATCGTCTTTATGCGCGGACGGGTGCGGGATTATTATCTGGCGGGCAAGAATAAGAACGAGGCCAAGAGCGGCCTGGTCAGCGAGATGCTGGCCTGGTTCCCTGTGCCCCAGGAGCGCAAGGCGAAGATCGAGAGCCAGATTAAATCTGGGATCAACCGCGTCTTTCGAGAGATTCAGCGGGAAGAAGAGATGATCAACGGCAATGTCAGTGCCAACGACGAGGATGATGACGAAAGTGATGGGGAATGAGCGGATAGGATGCTGGGATTCTGAAGTCAGCACTTACGCAGCCGGGAACGCCAGCATCCTGCTGGCTGCCGCCAGAGATGGCGGCGTTCCCGGCTGCGTAAGTCCTGTGAAGTTCACGCTTTTTGCCGTATGCAAAGAAAATCATCATCTCGCCCCACCCTTCGCGATTTAGCGAAGCATAGGAGTACTTTTGCATGGCCCATTCTGTACAGGAGCAGCGGGATAGCCCGCCCAATCATCTGCGCGCTGCGCTGGACGAAGCGGAAAGAGCGGTGCTTCGCCTCCACCCAGAGCAAGTGGCGGACTATCTCACTGCGCTGGACCGGCTTGATGAGCAATTCCAAGTGTTGGAAGCTGGCGGGCTGAATCTGCGCGGGGAGCGTACACGCCAGGAGAGTCTGATCAGCCGCTTGAACAACCAGCCCCGCCTGGTCACAAAGCCCGCAGCCCAGGTGGGCGGTCTAGCAGCGCTGCGCCAACTGCATCCGCCCGCCAGCGCCGAATGGTGGCATTTGGACGAGGTAGAAGCCCGCAATCGGCGCAATACCCTGCGCCGTCTCTTCACTGGTCTGGGCGTGTTGGTAGGGGTTTTGTTCATCCTTTACATCACCCTAACCTTCGTCTTCCCGCCGGACCCGAACGCAGTACTCTCGTCGAACGCGACCGGCCAACTGCCTGATCTGGTGGCGCGCGGCGAATGGGAAAAGGCAGATACGGTCATCGCCGCAACCCTGGCCCAAATGACCGTAGACGACGTGGAGGTGCTCCTCTGGCAGTCGCTGGTGGCCGAGCATTTTGGCCGACAGGCGGAAGCGGACGCAGCCTTTGCCCAGGCACGGGCATTGGTGCCGGCCGACAAGCAGGCCGCCTTCTGGTCTAGCGTGGGCAATGTGCGTATGGCTGCTGGCGATCTGGCTGGGGCCGCACAGGCCGCACAGGAGGCGCTCGCCAGCGACCCCAACGAAGCCCAGGCCTACTTCCTGCTGGCCAGCATCGCCGAGAACAACGGCGACGTGCCAGCGGCCATCGCTGCTTTCGAGAAGGCGTTCGCTCTCGCTGCCGACAGCAACCCCCAGTTGGCCGTCATCGCCCGTGTGCGCATGGGGATGCTCATGCAGAGTGGGTCACCGGCCAGGCCAGTCACGACGACAACGACCAATGGTCAATAAGCAGTGAACAGTAATCAGTTATCAGTGCGCGCGTCATGCCACTGATAACTGATTACTGTTCACTGTTCACTCTCTTTGACTTCCCCCGCCCGGCTAGGTACAATATCCACACAGGCCCCCTTAGCTCAGGGGATAGAGCAGCGGTCTTCTAAACCGCTGGCCGTAGGTTCGAATCCTACAGGGGGCGCTCTGCTGTATCCGGTTCGTTTCGCTATGGATGAACACGGAGATTTCTCTGAATCTCGCCGCGCATCTTGCGCGCTCACCGCGATTTTGCCGTGAATCCTCTGTCCCAGCAGACTCCCCATCTATTCACCACGGAGGTATGAACAATGACAAAACCACTGCCCACTGCCCAGGTGGGCAAGACTGCCCTGCGCGTGGGCCGGCTGGGTATGGGCACTGCGCCCATCGGCAATCTTTACGGCGCGGTGGCCGAAAAACAGGCCATCGAGACAGTACAGCGATCCTTCGAGCTGGGCATCCGCTATTTCGACACCGCGCCCCTCTACGGATCGGGCATATCAGAAAGACGCCTGGGGCAGGCCCTGCAGGGCGTTCCCCGCGACCAGTTTGTCTTGCAGACAAAAGTCGGGCGGCTGGTGCGCGCCGACGGCTCCATCTACTTCGACTACAGCCGGGACGGTGTACTGCGCTGTCTGGAAGAGAGTCTGAATCGCTTGCAGATGGACCGGGTAGACATTCTGCTCGTCCACGACCCGGACACCAACCGGGAGAAAGAGGACTTTCCCCAGGCGCTCAACGAGGCTTTCCCTGCACTGATCGAACTACGCGAACAGGGGGTGATCGGCGCGCTGGGCGCGGGGATGAACCAGTGGGAGATGGAGTGGGAATTTGCCAAGCACTCTGATCCCGACATTTTTCTCCTGGCCGGGCGCTATACACTCCTGGAACAGACGAGCCTGGCCTTTCTGGACTATTGCCAGCAACGGCAGATCAGCGTCGTGCTGGGCGGGGTCTACAACAGCGGCATTCTGGTCACAGGGCCGACGCCGGGGGCAAAGTACAACTACGCCGACGCGCCGCAGCCGATTCTGGAGAAGACCCGCCAACTCAAAGCCATCACCGACCGCTACGGCGTACCCTTGCATGTGGCGGCCCAGCACTTTGCGCGCAGCCACCCGGCCATCACTGGGCTGATTATCGGCACTCTGCAACCCAGCGAGGCCGACGACAACCGGGACATCTGGCACGCCGAGATTCCCGCTCAGATGTGGGCAGACATTCGGGCGGCGGGGCTGGTGGAAGCAGGCGCGCCGATGCCGGGGTAAGGGCAGGGGACTGGGGATTGGGGATTGGGGATCGGGCATTCTCCCAATCCCCGATCCCCAATCCCTACTCCTCCCTACACACATTCTCCAGGCGGCCGATCTTCTCGATCTCAATCGCCACTTTGTCCCCGTTCTTCAGCCAGAGTTGGGGTGTGCGGCCCATACCCACGCCGTGGGGTGTGCCGGTCAGGATCACATCGCCCGGTTCGAGGGTGAAAGCCTGGGAGCAGAAGGAGATGAGTTCGGCCACGCCGAAGATCATCTCTTTTGTGTTGCTCTCTTGCACCACCTGGCCGTTGAGGACGCAACGGATGGCGAGGGTCTGCGGATCACCGATTTCGTCGGCGCTGACAAAGCCGGGGCCGATGGGGCAGAAGGTGTCCAGACTCTTGCCCCGAATCCACTGACCGTCGCCCATCTGGATTTCGCGGGCGCTCACGTCGTTGGCACAGGTGTAGCCCGCCACGTAGTTGAGCGCGTCGGCCTGGCTCACCCGCCGCGCTGCCTTGCCGATAACCACGGCCAGCTCCGCCTCGTAATCCACCTGCTTCGTCAGTTCGGGCGACCAGACGATTTCGTCGCCGGGGTTGATGACACTGCTGGTAAATTTGGTGAAGATCAGCGGGCGGGCCGGGGGCGTGCTTTTCGTCTCGCGGATGTGGTCCATATAATTCAGCCCGATCGCCACAATTTTGCCGGGGCGACCGACCGGGTTGAGCAGCTTGACACTGCTGCGTGCCACGCTGCCGGTGACGTTGCCGCTCTTGCCCGCCAGTATATCGGCCCAGGACGCGTAGGTCACGTCAATCGTCTCGCCGTTGGCAATGCCAAAAACTTGCTTGCCTGCCTGTTCAAATTTTAGCCATCTCATCCTGCGTTTGTCTCCTTTGGTGGTGGTCGGTTGGGCGCTCCAGATTGGATCGTTTCTATTGTGCCAAACCACCGCCAATAATGCACGTTGGGAAAAGGCGTGGAGTATTTTCACAGCGACATCCTTCCCGGAATCAAACCTGCGTCTTTGTATCTCCGCGTCCCTGCGTTAGAGGCTGTTGAATAATTCAGACACGAGCGACGCAAACCAACAACCACGGAATACACGAAACACACGGAAAATTTTCTTTTGTCTTCCCTTCCGTGTGTTTCGTGTATTCTGTGGTTAGCCAAGAGCCTGTTGAATAATTCAGGCTC
>CAMDEX010000102.1 GCA_945897075.1 Litorilinea aerophila | reverse complement strand
GAAAACGCAAGGAACTAAGCCCGCCAATCAGTCCCTCCACCGCCGCGGGGGAGGTTAGGTGGGGGTTATGAAAAGAGCTGCCAGATTTTGGAAAACCTGGCAGCTCTTTTCTGTCTTACTGACCTACTGTCTTACTGACCTACCGACTCAGCGGCGAACCACCGACAGGAACAAAATGTGATCCATGGCCGCGTCCGCGCTTTGCAGCCAGGCGTCGTCGTTCGGCGCAACTTCCTCGGCCTCCTCGTCTTCCTCGACTCTGCTATCTGGGCTGCCCTCGCTGAAGAGGGTGTTGCTGTCCAGCCCTGCACCGCTTACACCCGATCCAGTGACGTTGGCGAATGTGAGTTGGGCGATCTGGTTGGGGGCGATTTGCACGGGCCGGCACGGCTGCGGATTGTTCAGCCCATCCTGCAACACCTCGCAGACGGTGTAAGCGCCGGGGCGAAGGTTGGTAAAGCTGACTTTGCCATTGTTGTTGGTTGTCTCTGTTGCGATCTGCGTGTTCTGCGCGTCGAGCAGGTTGACCGCCCAGCCCACGTTGAATGGTTCGCGCCCCTGGCGGGTGCCATTGCCATTGCGATCGTGGAAGAGTGTGGCCCGGATGATCCCCGCCTTTTGATTGACAAAGGTGCAGGTGACATCATCACCGTTGACGACGTTGAATGTAACCCGCTTGTTTTCCAGATCGACCGCCGTGGACGCGGCTGGGCTACAGGCAATATCGGTCAGAAACCAGCCGCTTGGCACAGTCTCTGCCACTGTATAGCTGCCGGCCGGCAGGGTAAAACTCTGGCTGTTGGCAAAGGCATCGGCATCCTGCGGCACAATGTCATCCAGGCGGAAGCGTCCGATTGGAGCTGTGCCATCGAAGCGCACGTTGCGCTTGCGCTCCGGCTGGCTGTCCAGGACGATTGTGATGCGCGGCGGCAGGTTGTTCAGCGGGGCGTCGACGTGGGTGGTTACGCTGGCGCTGTTGTTGTCCGGGTAGAGATCGAAGCTACTGCTGGTAACGCTGGCGCTGTTGAGCAGATCGCTGTTGGCTGCCGTCAGTAGCACTTGTACACGGATAGTAATATCTACCGATACGCCTTCGTAGGCCGGGTTGAGAGTGCCCACATGGCAGGTAACAGTACCGCCCTCGCCGACGGCTGGCGTATCACAGGTGCCCGCTTGGGGCAGAGTTTCGCTTTGAATGCTGGCAGCCGAGAAGTCACCACCGCCGCCGCCGCCCTGGTTGATCGTCATTTCCGCGCTGACAAAGGTGACACCCGCCGGCAGTTCGTCGGTGACGATTACATCTTCGGCAGCGCCGCCGCCGTTGCTGGGATAGTTGCTCAGGTTGATGGAATAGACCAGTTCTTCGCCCGCAGTGACCGGGCTTGGGTTGTCGCTCAGGTATAGTTGCAGATCGCTGCTGGGAGGGATGGGGTCGTCGTCCACAACGTTGACCGTATCAACAAACCGGCTGCCCAGAAGCGCACCGCTTGGGTTGCTCAAGACCAGCGCAAAGGAGCGGGTTGGTTCGCCATAGAGTTCGTCGTTGATCAGCGGGATTTCAACGATCTTCGTCAACTCGCCTTCCGCAAAGATCAGCGTGCCGTTGACCGCCTGGAAATCTTCTCCAGCCACGGCTGCATCATAGCCATTGCTGGCTGTCTGGGTGGCATAGTTGACCTGCACTGTGCCCTGGGAAGAACAGCCGCGCCGCACCAGCAATTGGATGGAGCCAGCGCCTTCGCCGACGGTAAACGTATTTTGGTTGTCGCTGCCTGGCTCGAAATAGACGGCCAGGGAGACCGCGCCGGGTCCTACAAAATCGCCGTCTGCATCGCCGCCGCTCACAACCGGCTGGGCGCTCAGTTGCGCAGTGGCCGTATCAATTACGTCGATACGCCGGCTGCTATTGACAAAGTCCCAGGCAAAGACGCAACTGCCCTCGTCATTGCTGGCCAGATACGTCGCCGCCTCGCCCACGGGGATCATAGCGACGATTGTCTCTACGCTGCCCAGCCCTTCAACAACGGCGATGTGATCCTGGCCGTTGCCTTCGCCATTATCTACAGTAACGTAGAGTCTTTCTCCATCGGGTGCGAGCAGCAGGTCTATGGGTTGACCAGCAAAATCCAACGTGCGCACGATGTCGTGGGTAGTGGTGCTGCCGATCAGGATGCGGTTGTTAAAAATGTGGACGATATAGGCGTAGGGCCGGAAGGGGTCAACCACTGCATCCTGGATAATAAAGGGGTGGGCATTGACCACCACCTCGGTCAGATCGGTCAGCGGGTCAATGCGCGTAATCGTGTTGCTTTGGGTGTTGGATACATAGACAGAGCCGTTGACAAACTGGGCCGACTTGGGCCAACCAGTATAAATCGGTGTGCCCAATGTTACCTGCCCCAGAGGGAGATTCATGTGGATGACTTCGACAAAGCCGTTGCCTTCGCAGGCGACGTAGGCTTTGCTGTTGTCAGGCAGCGCAACGACTGTAGATGCTGTACAGTTCGAAAGGCCGCGAAAGGGCAAATCCACACTGCCGAGCAGACTTTGCGTGGTCACATCGATAACGGAGAATTGATCCACAAGGTTGAATGTCTCGTCAAGACCGCGCGAAACGCTGTAGAGCAACGAGCCATCCGCGCTGTGGTTGATGGCCGATGTGTTGGCTACGGGTATGGCAACACTGCCCAAGACGTCGTAGCTGTTGGAATCGCGCAGAGTGGTTATCGCAAAACCGTCGTTTGGCACATAAATGACTGGGCCTGGACCTGTGGTTGGCGTCTGGGGGGCCGCCTGCGCAGCGCCGAAGGTCGCCAGCAGGCTGAAAAGCAAGCAGAACAGAACGAGTGAATAGCGGTTTCGGTGAAGGGAGCGGGTGTGCATGGAGCGGAACATACGTAGGATCTCCTTTGATGGACATGGACATTGACGTCTACTCGTATTGACCGACTGCCCATACTATCTCCCTATTGGCTGTTCACACGCCAACTCACTTTCTGCTCATTTTTTGTTCAAAGTTGGTGAGCTTTTTGGCTTTTTTACAGTGCAGTTACAAAAAAAAAGGGCGTCGCCATTGGCGACGCCCTTTCGGTCACAATTTGCCACCTGCGAGTGGCGAGTGGCGACCTGCCACCTGCCCCCCTGCCATCTGCCCCCTACCACCTGCCCCTACTTCACAACCAACTCTCCCTGCGGCTCGCCCAGAAACTCTGCACCCGTCTCCGTGACCAGCACATTCTCCTCGATCCCCATATAGCCGTAGCCCTCCACAAAGAGACCCGGCTCCACCGCATAGACCTGTCCTGCCTCCAGAGCCATCTTCGGCGTGTCGCCGTAGCGTTCCCAGAGGGGGGCCAGCACACCACCGCCGTCGTGCGCGCTGCGCCCCACCTGATGGCCGGTGGCGTAGCGGAACTCCGGGTAGCCGGCGTCGGTGATGACTTTCCGGGCCACCGCGTCCACTTCGTAACCCAGCACGCCGGGTCGCATAAAATCCACCGCGGCCCGGATCGCCCGCGTCACCGTATCGAAGGCCCGCTGCACCGGCGCTGGCGGTTGGCGTTCGCCCGCAGCCAGAAAGTACATCACCCGCTGGATGTCCGAGCAGTAGTCGTTCTGGCGCAGACCGAAGTCGAAATGCAGCAGTTGGCCCGTCTCCACGCGCACATCGCCCGGTCCGAGATGGCCGATGGGTGTGTTTGGCCCCGCGTTGACAGCCGGGCAACTGGCCCGCTCCCAGGAGGTTTCCAGACCGAGCGCGTCCATCTGGGCGTGCATATACGCGCCGATCTGTCGTGCGCTCATCCCCACGTCAGCGTACTCATAGGTGCGGTTGTAAAGTTCGTAGGTGGTGCGGATGGCCTGGCGGATGCGTTCGATCTCCTCACCGCTCTTGCGCCCGCGCAGCGCCGAGATGATCGGTTCGGCGGAGATGACGCGTGCCGCGAAGGGCGTACCCGCCAGGTAGCCCAGCAGTTGCAGATAGAGTCCGTGGCCCAGCCCGTCGGCGTGGGCGTCGTTGGCCGAATAGTTGAGCGCGATCTGCTGCGGGTCCAGACGGCGCAGCGCGGCCAGCAGCGACCCGCTCACCCCCTCGTCGTAGCCGATCACTTCGTTGTACGCGCCACAATTGCGGGCGTTTTCCGCGTCGAAGCGGCCCAGAATGGCGATGCGTTCGCCTGTGCGGAAGAGCAGAAACGCGCTCTGCCAGGTGACGTGATGGCCGTAGATCAGCGGCAGCACCGGGTCGATACCCGCCGCGGATTCGCGGGCAAAGGTGAGCCAGCAATCAATCTTCAGTTCGTCGAGAATGGCGATGGCTTGGGTGGTTTTTTCTTGGACAAGTGTTGGCATAGGTGGGTGATTGGGTGATTGGGTGGTTGGGTGGTTGGGTGATTGGGAGATTGGGAGATTGGGAGATTGGGAGATTGGGTAGTGACGATTGGGTGGGTAGGGATGATTGGGATGGTGTGTCGAGTTTCGTCTGCCGTCTGCGGTCCGCCGTCTGCGGTCCGCTGTCTGCTGTCCGCCGTCCGCCGTCAGGCTGCTCCCGCGGCCAGTGCAATCCAGCCGCCGATGAGGGCCAGACCGCCCAGGGGCGTGATTGGCCCCAGCCAGCGGGGGCCGCCCAGCGCCAGCCAGTAGAGGCTGCCGGAGAAGAGGGCGATCCCGGCCAGGAAGAGCCAGCCGGCCAGGGCCAGCGTCCCCGCGCCGGGCAGGGCGATCTGCGCCAGCCCCACGGCCAGCAGGGCCAATGTGTGGTAGAAATGATAGCGTACACCCGTCTCGAAGGTGATGAGTTTTTCCGGGGTCAGTCGGGTCTTCAACGCGTGCGCACCGAATGCGCCCAACGCCACCGCCAACCCGCCCAGCAGCGCGCCAAGAAACAGAAATAGATGGGTCATTCTTACAACTCCTTGCAATGATGCTCAGTAGACCGCAGACGACAGACGGCGGACCGCAAATAATCTCCCACCCGTTACGGTCTGCTGATGCTGAATTCTCGTTCTTACCGCGTCGGCAAAGGCCGCTTCAATGCTTCGATCAGTGTTTGTGTACGACTTTCCGTGCGTTTCGACAGATCACTGGGCGTGTACATACGGATGCGATCCGGGATACGGTTTTCGTCAATCCCCGGCGCAAAGATGACCGGCAGCAGTCGGAAGTTTTCCTGTCGCACTTGTAAATCCTGCGCCAGCTCGAAATCAAATGTAGCGCGCGGATCGTCGAAATACTGGTTGGACATTGCCATCAGCACGCGTTTGGAACTTTTCAGCGCCCGCTCGGCCTCCAAAATGAGCGTCACGCCGGGTTCCTCAACTTCCCCGGCCACAGCGATTCGTTTGGGATCGAAACCCTCCGCCTTCAGTTTTGGAATGAACGTCTCCCACACCCACGACGCATCCGGCTCTTTGTCAGTGTAACTGATGTAGACGTCGTAAGCGAACTCAGCCTCGGTTGTGGCGGGCGCAGGCGCGATCTGCTTCTTCTGCCCGCCTTTGTAGAAGGCGACCGGGAAATTCTCCTCCAGATTGGATTTGAAGCGCGGGTGCTGGTTGGGCTGCTGCGCGGTCACCTTCGGCTGCACATATTCGTAGAGGCGGAAGATACGCACAAACTCGTCCTCGCCCGCCACGCCCCCACGCAGACCGGCCAGCAGATGCTTGGTGAAAAGGCTGTTCTGGTCGCCGAATAGAATATAAGATTCCTCCTCAGGCCGGGCCGAAGCCAGAATCGCCCGCCCCTGCCCCGCGCCCAGCCGGTCGTACATCGCCTGCGAAAAGCCTTTCGTCAACCCGTTGGCCGGGGTCAGCGATTTGGTTTCGCCGATGCCGCCGGCGTGACAGCAGTCCAGAATCACCAGCACTTTGCGCGCCGGGATGGCAGCCAACGCCGCGCTGAACTCGTCGCCGGAGATGGCCGTGGCGGCCAGTTGGGACGGGTCTGCGGGGTCGAAGCGGGCATCCACCGGCGCGATGTATTCGCCCCGGTGTGGCCCCTCCTCAATGCGTCCGCCGTGGCTGGAGAGGTAGACGGTGACAATCGAATTGCCGTCGGTCTTGGCCGCTAGGGACGCCAACGCATCGCGCAGCGCCGCGCCCGTCGCCTTCTCATTCTGGAGCAGTGTCACATTCTTTTGCGGATAGGCGCACGCCTCCGGGTCGGTGAGGGTTTTGTAGATATCCATCGAGTCGCGCAGCACACTGGCCGAGAGACCCCCCACGAATTGATAGTTGGCGATGCCCACGACAAGCGCGTGGGCGTTTTCGAGAATAGGCATAGACAGCACTCCTTTTGAACAGAAGAATAGAACGCGGATTGAGCGGATCAGGCGGATCGACGCGGATAAAAATTCTAACGCCCAATCCGCGTGATCCGCGTTCCATTCCCTGCCGGAAAAATCGCCCGGCGGCGTAAGTTAACCGCATTCTAACACGAAGCAACGGAGAGAACCCAACCTACAATTTGCCGCATAGAGGTTCAGTCGTGTACGATCTGGGCCAACCGTTTCTACCCAGCGCCAGGACGCCTCGTGCCACCGCTTCCGCTTCAGCGTATTCCCGTACAGACCGGGGCCAATTGTGGCCTCTTTGCGATCCTGGCCGGGGTGCGGCGTCTGGGCTGCTCCCCAGGCGAAGAAGCCGCGCTGTTTGCCGCATTGAACCGGCTGGAAAAGGCCGATCCTCGTACCTTCATCGGGGAAGTACTTTCCATCGAACTGCTGCTCGACCTGATCCGGGGCGTTTCCGGGGATGGCGCGCCCCGCTTGGCAGCGCGGGCCATCCCCTTCGCCACCCCGATGGCGCTCTCCGCGCTCATCCGCGACGCGTCCCAGAGCGGGGCGGCGCTGCTCATCCCTTTTGCCCGCCCGCAGAGCTACGACGCCTACTACCGGCTGCTGGGACGCCAAGCCAGCGGCCAAGCGACAGAGGAGGAGGTGGCCGCGGCGTGGCAGGCCAAAGAGAGGGAAGCCGATTTCCGGGCCGTGGACGCGCACTGGGCGCTCATCAACCGGGTAGACGAGACGAGCGGAAGAGTTGTCCTGGCCGACTCCTTCGAGGATGTGTGGGGCGTGGGCCACGGCTACGAGGCCGACTTTTCTGTGGAGAAGCTCAGCGCGGCCAATCTGGCCCTGGACGGCTGCTTCGACTGGAGTAATTTTCTGGACGAACGGGGCAGGGCGTGGGGAATGCAGGACATGCAGGGCCTGGCATACGCGCCCAGCACGCCCCGAAACAAAAATCCGGAGCGGTTGGAAGAAATACTGCGCAACGGCAGAGAGGAATTGTTGGACCTGGCCGGACGGCTCATTCTGATCGAAATGATGAGATGATGGGGAATCCATTTGTGAAAACATACGAGTAGACTGGTATACTGCGCAAAATTGCTGAGGAGATCAAAAATGGCTGAACGTGACATTGGGCAAGAAATTCTTGACGGAATCCGTGAAATCAAACGCCATAAGGCAGGTGAAGTTAACTTGCGCACGCGTGAGTTGAAACAACCCGCTCCAACCCAGGAGATCCGCTCCCAATTGATGCTCTCCCAGGCTGCTTTTGCCGGATTGATGGGTGTGAGCCTGCGTACTGTACAGGATTGGGAGCAGGGACGCCGAATACCCGGCGGCGCAGCCAGAACGCTTCTGCGCATCGCCCAGCAACGCCCCGAAATTTTTCTGGAACTGGCATAGCGCTTCTCTACTTTTGCCCCTAACTTGCATTGCGCCCCTCAAAAACTCGGCCCACTTTTTCAAGTGGGCCGAGTTGCTCGATATTCCCTTGCGCTCTACGCGAGATGTCTGAGACGCCGCCTATCCTGTGCTGCCGCTGTGATGGTCAATGCCTTCGTAGCGCTCGAAGAAGGCGCGGATGCGGGCTTCGTCGAATTCATCAAATTTGTCGATGCGTTGCCATGCCACCAGTGCGATGCGCGCGTCCATCTCCTGGTGCAGGGGCGTTGTTGAGCCAGCGTCCCCCGTCCAGGTGGGGTCATTGCGCACCACCACCAGATGGCGGCCCGCGGCGATGAGCGGACGGGCGAAGGCGTCCAACTGATCCACCAATTCCGGGCAATTGTCCTCGCACTGGTAGTAGATGACGACGCCGCCATCTTCCAGATTGTGGAGCAGTTGCTCATAGCGGATCGGCTCCCGATAGACGGCCCAGGGAGCCAGACCCGGATAGTGGGGGCCAGAGGTGGGCGGGACACTGTTGTATTGGATGGGCGACGTGCTGCCCTGCTCGATATGCGTGTTGCCCAGGGTGGGCAACGACTGCTCGCCACCTACAGGCTGGCTGGCCCTGACGTTGGCGTAGATGATCAGTCCAATGATGACGACCAGGGCAATCCCGCTGCCGATCAGCAGCAGATTGCTGTTGCGTTTGCGCTTTGCGGCGACCTCGCGCAATTCCCCGCGACTGGGGCGGGCTGTGGTGGCTGTTTTGGAGCGGCTGCGTTGTGCCATAGGATTGGTTGCTTTGTGGGCTGGTTGACTGGTTGATTGGTTGATTGGGTGATTGAGTGATTATTTGTGGATGTAGACGAGAACTGCGTTATCGCCTTCTGCCGGCAGCCACTTGGTCTCGTCCGCGTATTCCGGCATCGTCCAGCGGAAAAGCCACTCGGCGTCTTCGTTGGTCATATTCACACAGCCATGGCTCATCGGATTGCCAAAGTTGTTGTGCCAGTAGGTGCCGTGAAAGCTATAATCCTGATAGAAGTATTGCACCCACTCCACATTGGGCAGGCTGTAATAGGTGCCCGCGGCCCGGTCGCCGCCGCTCATCGTCTGGCTGCGCGCGCGTACCCGCATCCGATAGATACCTTGCACCGTCGGCGTGCCCGGCAGCCCGCTGGAGATGAGAAACTCCCCGGCCAGTTGGTCACCTTCCCAAGCGTAGGTTTTTTGCTCGGTCAGGTTGACTTCGATCCACTTCTTGCCGCCGGCGCGCGCCTCTGCCAGCGACTCATCTGTGGGCGGGGCAATGGCCGGCGCGACAACCTGCACGGGGTCGGCAGCCTTCTCCGGTTTAGGCACATCCAGTGACTGCTGGGTGCGTTTTACTTCGGCTTTCTCTTTGTGAAAACGCGGCAGATCCATTGACGCTTTGGCAAAAGGCAGGGGCGGCAGAGCAGAGGGCGCTGCCACATCCACAGGCCGGGGCGGGGCCGAATCCGCGGCGTATATCGTCCTGCCCCATCCGCTGACAAGAATCAACCCCAACAGTAGAACGCCAACAATTTTCCTCATTTCTCTGCTCCTTATTTCCCAACCTGAAAATAGCTGCTGTACGTCGGACTGTCAGTCCGACCTCCGCTTATTCGTGTACCACAACCAGCGTGCCGGGTTTGTCCGCATCGCTGATCAGCCAGCCCGCGCCGTCGGTTGCCGGCGCGGCCCAAGCGAAAAGCCATTCGGCGTCGGTTGGACTCATATTAATGCAGCCGCGGCTGGCCGGTCTGCCAAAATTGGCGTGCCAAGTTGTGCCGTGAAAGGCGTAGTCTTCATAAAAATACTGCACCCAGGGCACGTTTTCCAAATAGTAATAGTCGCCCGCAGCCCGATTCCCCCCGTACATATCTTGTATAGATGCCTTGGCCCAGATGCGGAATGTGCCGGTCACTGTCGGTGTTCTGGGCAGACCGGACGAGATGATAAAAGCATTGACTTGTGTGGTCCCCTCGTAGGCCACCACGCGCTGCTCGCTCAGGTCTACATCAATCCATTTTTCGGTTGTGGTGGGGAAGGTTGTGTGCTGGTGATAACCGGGTGCTTCTGTGCTGGGGAGGGCGTCCGCCGTGACCGGGGGAATGCGCACTATTTGGCCGGGGATGATCAGGCTGGGGTCGGCCAGTGTATTGGCCGCCACCAGTGCATTCACCGACAGGCCGTATTGGGCAGCGATGATGCCGATATGTTCGCCCGCCTGCACAATGTGAATGGGCAGACCGATCGAATTGTCGCCCGGCGCAGAAATCGTTACATCCTTGGCGGGAACGGCCAATGTCTGTCCAGCGTAGAGCCGTTGGCTGGGCGAAATGCTGTTCAACTCGACCAGATGGGCCAGACCGATGCCATAGGCATTGGCGATGGCCGTCAGCGTGTCACCGGGCTGCACCTGATAATAGGCAATTGACTGCACGACCTCCGATTCGCGTGGCTGGGCTATCTCGTCCGATTCGACAATCAGCCGCTGACCGTACCAGACGAAATCCACATCGCCCAGGTTGTTCAGGCTGCGCAGATCGTCAACCGTCGTCCCATAAACTTCGGCGATCTGGCTGAGCGTCTCGCCGGGTTTGACGACGTGGACGGTCTCGTTGGCAAAGGTGGGCAGCACATTCCCCAACAATAGTAGCAAAGAGAGCAGAACCACCCGCGGCCACTGGCGCTTCAGGTGGAGAGCGATGATATCTGTTTTCATCGGGTTGGCGCTCCTGAATGGAGAAATAGGGAGATCACTTAGTACATAACCGGTGACATTCTTGTTTTTTGCGCAAGAAAAAATTTTTGTATACACGGATGGAAAGGAACACGGATTTTTTTGATCTGTGTTCCTTTCCATCCGTGTATACAACCCTCTTTGGTTCTGACTTTGCCAGATTAGGAATGGGCAAATTATTCAGTCATATTAATACTACACGAATGGAAAAAGGTCAACTGTGATTTCAACCACATCACAAAATGCCGGGATTTGTAGTCGCCAAAGTCCCCAGCACTTGGTAGAAAGTGCCGGGGACTTTGAACCAGATGGAGTCATCCATCAATCGGTTGATCGACCGATCATCCCTTCGCCCGCCAGAATCCACCGGGAGGGTGATCTCCTGCGCCCCTTTCTCCGCTATTATTTAACCACAACGGTTACCCACATTCTGGGCTTGGTCATCGTGCGGGCCAGACCTGTCAGGTGCGCAGGTGAAGCAGTCTGCAAATCAGCGAGAACTTTATCTGCGCACCTGACAGGTCTGGCGAGTGGCCGAAACGATGACCAAGACCCACATTCCTATCGCCGACAAGAGAGATGCCAATGCAACCCATTATCCAAGTCGAACAACTGCGCAAAGAATACGGCACAACAATTGCAGTCGAAGATGTCTCGTTCAGTGTGCAGCCGGGGGAAATTTTCGGTATTCTCGGCCCCAATGGGGCCGGGAAAACCACAATCGTCGAAACGATCATCGGTCTGCGCAAACCGGACCGCGGCAGCGTGCGTGTACTCGGTCTCGATCCCCAGCGCGAACGGACGGCCCTGGCCCAGCGTATCGGCATTCAGTTGCAGCAGGCCAATCTGGCTGACCGCTTGAAGGTGTGGGAGGCGCTGGACCTCTTCGCCTCGTTCTACGCCCGCACAGTCCCCTGGCAGCCGCTGTTGGAGCAGTGGGGGTTGGCGGATAAACGCAATACAGCCTTTGTCAATCTCTCCGGCGGCCAGAAGCAGCGGCTCTTTATCGCCCTGGCCCTGCTCAACGACCCCGAAGTGGTCTTTCTGGATGAACTGACCACCGGTCTGGACCCCCAGGCCCGGCGCAACACCTGGGCATTGGTGCAAGAGGTGCGGGCGCAGGGCAAAACCGTCGTGCTTGTCACCCACTTTATGGACGAAGCCGAGGCCCTGTGCGACCGGCTGGCGATCATTGACCGGGGCAAAATCATCGCGCTGGACCGACCCGCCGCGCTCGTTCGTTCTCTGGGGCTGGAGAGCCGGGTGATCTTTGAAAGCGATGCCGCGCTCAATCTGGCCCGTCTACGCACGCTGCCCCAAGCCAGTGAAGCCACCCAAAACGGGCAACGGGTAACCGTCTACGGCAAGAGCGACGGGCTGGTGAGCGGCGTTGTCAAGGAGTTGGAGGCCCAGGGAATCGCCTTTCAAAACCTGCGCACAGAGCAGCCCAGCCTGGAGGATGTCTTTATCCACCTGACGGGGCGGCAGATTCGGGAATAGGGATTGGGAATTAGGGACTGGGGATCGAGGACTAGCGCCGGTTGAGTAGGCGGGGGCTTTTTCCCGCCGTATCGCTTGTACTGAGCCTGTCGAAGTGAAACTAAGCGGGTAGAGACGAAATCAGCTACTTACCCGTTCGCTTGATTTCGATACGCCTCGAAGACGCAGAATCCGAAGGATTCTGACGGCTACTCAATCAGCGCTCACTGGCCTGGTTTGCACGCAACGCTGCGGCTATGCCGCCTTATGAAACACGCAACAATCCATCGAGGAGAGAGCAATGACCACTACACTTGACACCCAACAGACCCGGTTCGGTCCGCGCGCTGAATTACGCTCGGCGGCCAAACTCACATTTGTCCAATTCAAACTCTTTCTGCGCCAACCCGTCGCCTTCTTCTTCAACCTGGCCTTTCCTGTTCTGATTCTGCTCCTCTTTGGCGCGATTTGGGGCAACGAACCGGGCAGCTCTTTCTTCAGTCAGGAGTACGGCTACATTGACATGCAGACGCCCGCGCTGGCCGCGCTGATCATCGGCACGGTCGCTTTTATGACGATTCCGATTGCCACGGCCACGGCCCGCGAACAGAAGCTGCTGCGCCGTTTCCAGGCTACGCCCATGCGCCCGGTTGTCTATCTGATCAGCGATGTGGTGGTCAACTTTGCCGTGGCCTTGCTGGGGATGATCCTGCTGGTCGTCGTGGCCCGGCTGGTCTTTGGTCTGCGCTTTGGCGGAAGCTGGGCCACACTCCTGGCGGGCTTTACGCTGGCATCTCTGGGTTTTATTGCCGTGGGCTACGTCATCGCCAGCCTCTCCCCCACCAGCCGGGTGGCCCAGGTGGTCGGCCAGGTCATCTTCTTCCCGATGATGTTTCTCTCTGGTGCGTCCATGCCCCTACAGATTATGCCGCCCGGCATCCAATCCGTGGCCGAATGGCTGCCTATGACCCACGTCGTCCACCTGTTGCAGGACCTCTGGTTTGGCGGGCAGTGGAACACCACAGCCCTGCTCGTGCTGGGTGGAATGCTGGTGGTGGGCACGCTGGTTTCGGTCTTCACATTCCGCTGGGAATAGGGCAGCGCGGGTGTGCTATACTGACCGGCAGAGAAGAAGCACTACGAGAAATGAAAATTGTATACACGGATAGAAGGGAACACAGATTTTCAGACTGATCCGTTTTCCTTTCTATCCGGGTATACAAACCTTTTTGGGGTCTACGCAATGAACACATCCAAATCCGTCCACGCCTGGGAACGATTGGGCTGGGTCTGGTCGCTCATCTTCTACCTTTCGTTGTTTCTGCCCTTTGCCTATTGGCTGGCGCTGGGTGAAGCAACACCTGCACAGCGCTACTTGGCCGCCGCTCTGACAGGGGCCGCGGGGCTGGTTCACTGGCTCTACGTCTTTGTACTCCCCCGCCGCGGCGTGCAAGTGCGCGGCGATCTACGCTATGGCTTGGCCTATGCCGCGCTGATCACAGGCGTTATGTTTGGGCTGATCGCCATCCACGACGTCTTCTTTTTTGTTCTCAGCAGCTACTTCAGCCAACTCTTCTATTTTCTGCCGACTGGTTTCTCCATTCCGCTTACATTGGCCGTTATGCCGCTGCTGGCGAGCCAGGCCAACGACATCAATTCTTTGGGCGCTGCTCTGCGCCAACCGGTCATCTGGCTATGGCTGCTGGCGGGGGTCTGTGGCTCCCTCGTCGCCCTCTGGATCAGCGCCATCATCAACCAGAGCAACCAGCAGCACGCGCTGATCGCAGAGTTGCGCCGCACCCAGGCCGAATTGGCCGCCAGCGAACGGGCCGCGGGTGTTCTGGCCGAACGCCAACGGCTGGCCCACGAGATTCACGACACCCTGGCCCAGGGCTTTATCAGCGTCGTGACTCATCTGGAAGCCGCGGACCAGGCGCTGGAGAGCGACCTGCCCATCGCCCGCCGCCATCTGCAGCAGGCCGCAGCGATGGCGCGCGAGAGCCTGGGCCAGGCGCGCCGGGTGGTGCAAGACCTGCGCCCAGAGGTGCTGGACGGGTCGTCCCTGACTGACGCTGCGCAGCGGGAGGCCGACAAATGGAGCCAGCGCACGGGCATTCCAAGCCGTGTCACAGCCACCGGCACTCTTCTGCCCCTGCACCCCCAGACCGAAGTCACCCTTCTGCGTGCGTTGCAGGAGGCGCTGGCCAATGTACACAAACACGCGGCGGCGCGCCAGGTCAACATCACCCTTTCTTATATGCCGGATCGGGTGCTGCTGGATGTGCAGGACGACGGCAGCGGCTTCCCGCCAGAGACGCATATCCAATCGGACGGCGGCGGTTTTGGCCTGATCGCCATGCGCCAGCGGGCCGAGGCGCTGGGCGGATCACTCCTCATCGAAAGCAGCCCCGGCGAAGGCACAACAGTTGTCGTGGAGATTCCCCGGCAACACCACTGAATCAGTGAACCACCAAGACACAAAGGCACAAAGAAGAAAGAGTAAAAGAGCGTCTTCTTCTCTTCCTTCGTGTCTTTGTGCCTTTGTGGTTGAGAAAGGAGTAGAGAGTGACAGACCGAATCCGATTACTTTTGGTGGACGATCACCCGGTGGTGCGCGAGGGGCTGCGGGGGATGCTCTCCGGCCAGCCCGATTTTGTCGTGGTAGGCGAAGCCAGCGACGGAGCAGAAGGGGTGCTTCTGGCTGCCCAGTTGCAGCCGGATGTGGTGTTGATGGATTTGCGTATGCCGGGGCTGGACGGCGTGGGCGCCATCCGGCAGATTGTGGAGCGCAAAATTGCCACCCACGTCCTGGTGTTGACCACTTACGACAGCGACGCCGATATTGTGCGGGCTATCGAAGCCGGGGCCACAGGCTATCTGCTCAAAGATGCGCCCCGCCAGGAACTCTTCCGGGCTGTGCGCGCCGCGGCCAAAGGCGAGTCTGCGCTGGCGCCAACGGTGGCCGCGCGGCTGCTGGGACGGATGCGTCTACCGGCCGAGGAGCAGCTTAGCGAGCGGGAAGTGGAGGTGCTACAATGGGTGGCGAAGGGCACGAATAACCGGCTGATCGGGCGCGCCCTGCACATCAGCGAGGCGACAGTCAAGACCCATCTGGTGCATATCTTCGGCAAACTGGGCGTCTCTGACCGCACCGCGGCCGTCACCGTGGCCCTGGAGCGGGGGATTCTGCGGCTGGATTCGTAGGAATGGGACGCAGATTGCGCGGAAAGGACGGATTGTCGCAGATAAAATCCGTGTGAATCCATCCTATCTGTGCAAATCCGTCTCCTTATTTTTCAGTCAAAGGAGCTTTTCAATGGCGATCAATCGTGTGAGTGCGACGGCGCTGATCCCCGCGCCGGCCGAAAAGGTCTACGGGATAGTTGCCGACTACCGCAACGGCCATCCCCACATTTTGCCCAAGCCCTGGTTTCTCTCGCTGGAAGTGGTAGAAGGCGGCGTGGGCGCGGGGACAGTCGTGGACTTTTCCATGCGGCTGATGGGCCGTGTGCAGCACTTTCGCGCCACCGTCACGGAGCCGCAGCCGGGACGGGTGCTGGTGGAGACGAACGACACTGGCGCGGTGACAAGTTTTACCGTTGAACCCCAGCCCAATCAGCAGTGTCGGGTAACGATTGTCACAGAAACGACCGTGCGCGACGGCATAGCGGGTAAAATCGAAGGCTGGCTGACCAACCGCCTGCTCCACCCGATTTATGTGGCGGAATTGGCGCAGTTGGCTGACTACGCGGGCTGATTACGGGCGTCGAGTATATGGGCCGGTAGAATGCACTGGGTTGACCGGTAGATCGGGTGTGGCTATAATAGGGGCAGAACCACATTATTCTGAAGGGAAGCAAGCCAATGACTCTCGACGAAATTCTGCAGGACATACACGCGCTGGAAGAAGACCTGCTGATTTTTGAGCGCAAATACGGCGTCTTGACGGAGACATTTTTTGATGCGTATGAACAGGGCGAAGAGCCGGAAGACGACGCCTGGGTGTTGGATTGGAGCGAATGGGCTGGAACCTATCAATTGCTCAATGAACGGCGCGGCAGGTATCATCAAACAATTCAAACATTACTCCGGCAACCCGCCATTCCTACACTTACTCGTTTGATTGGTCACACAGCTCGTCATGAATCCCTTCCCGTCGCTGGCTGAGTATGAGCGATTCGTCTATACGCTGCAATCCCGCTATTCTTCCGTGTCACGCTCGGCACTGACAGTCGTCCGGCGCGGTGCAAAGACCGCTCTTCTCACTGGCGATCTGGACGTGAACGGATATCGGCTTGTTCTACGCGAGAAACTCTCTTTTGCTGAAACGACTGGCCAGATCATCAGTTATGGTTATGAGGTCTGGCGTGGTACAGAAAAACTGTACTGGTACGATTCCCAAGCCCATCCCGACGATCCGTCTCTGGCCTCCACCCATCCCCACCACAAACACGTCCCGCCGGACATCAAACACAACCGGATTCCCGCACCGGGCCTCTCTTTTCTCGCGCCAAACCTGCCTTTTCTGATCCGGGAAATCGAGGGGCTGCTGGAGGAAAAATGACAACAACTGCTGTTGCACGGCCCACGGGGATGCGGGCCTTTGTGATCATCTGGCTGGGCCAACTGGTCTCAATGTTGGGCACGGGCATGACCCGCTTCGCCCTCACCATCTGGGCCTGGCAGATCACCGGCTCGGCCACCGCGCTGGCGCTGGTCGGCGTCTTCTCCTTTGCGCCGGTTGTCCTCTTCAGCCCGATTGCCGGCGCGCTGGTGGATCGTTGGCCGCGCAAGCTGGTGATGATGGCGAGCGACCTGGCCGCGGGTTTGGCGACCGTCGCCATTCTGATCCTCTACAGCACGGGCAATCTGGCGATCTGGCATCTCTACGTGGCCGGGGCCTTTGCCGGAATTTTTGAATCCTTCCAGTTCCCCGCCTACTCCGCGGCCGTCAGCACAATGCTGACCAAAGAAAACTACACACGGGCCAGCGGGATGATCGGGATGGCCGAGGCCGCCTCGGGGATCGCCGCACCCGCGCTGGCCGGTCTGCTGCTGGTAAGCATCGGCATCGGCGGGGTGATGCTCATAGACATCGCCACTTTTGTCTTTGCCGTCGTTGTCCTGCTCTTTGTACACATTCCCCAGCCCAAACGCACGGCAGCCGGCGCGGAAGGCAAAGGCTCGCTCTGGCGTGAATCGCTCTACGGTTTCCGCTACATCTTCCGCCGTCCCAGCCTGCTTGGTTTGCAACTGGTCTTCTTCGGCATCAACCTGACCAGCACATCCGGCTTCATTCTGATCGCCCCGTTGATTCTGGCGCGCACGAGTGAAAACTCGTTGATTCTGGGCACAGTTGAATCCGCGCTGGGCGTAGGCGGGCTGGTGGGCGGGCTGCTGCTCAGTACGTGGGGCGGGCCCAAGCGACGCGTTCACGGCGTGCTGTTGGGGATGGCGGGGACGGGGCTGCTCGGTGTGACGGGGATGGGTCTGGCGCGTACGCTGCCCTTCTGGGCGGCCGCGGCTTTTGCCTCGATGTTTTTCAACCAGATTCTCAACGCCTCCAACCAGGCCATCTGGCAGGCGAAGGTGGACCCGGACGTGCAGGGACGGGTCTTTGCCGCGCGCCGCCTGATTGCCCAACTTGCCGCGCCGCTGGCGATGTTCCTCTCCGGCTTCCTGGCGGATCGCATCTTCGAGCCAGCCATGCAGCCGGGCGGTGGATGGGCCAACGCCTTCGGCTGGCTGGTGGGCACAGGCGCGGGCGCGGGGATGGGGCTATTGTTGGTCATCTCTGGCCTGCTCACCGCGCTGGTGGCGTTCTCCGGCTATCTCGTCCCCGCCATCCGCAACGCAGAGACGATTCTGCCGGATCACGCGCAGACGTAGCGAGTGGTGCGTAGTGCGTGAACCAATAGTGATTATCTGCGCATATCAGTAGCTTTTTTCAATGGCAACCACAGACGAAATTCTCCACTTTCTCCAAATCGAACAACAGCCGCCATCCCTCGCCTTTCTCGACGCGCTGCTGACGGCCTACACCCGGCATGTGCCCTGGGAGAGTGCCTTTCGCATAGCCAAACGTTCTGCCACGCCTATTACAGCCGAGTGTCCGCGCTGGCCGCAAGAGTTCTGGGCGGATGCGATGGAACGGGGCGGCGGCGGCACCTGCTTCGAGAGCAACTACGCCTTCTTCCATCTGCTGCGGGAATTGGGTTTTGACGGCTATTTGACCGTCAATGATATGGGGGAAAGCCGGGGCTGTCACACCGCAATTGTCATTCGCCTGGCTGAGGAACGCTGGCTGGTGGATGTGGGCTACCCGCTCTACCTGCCCGTACCGCTGGTGGACGGGCGTACAACCCAGCGCCAGACGCCCTTCCACACCTACACCGTTACCCCTTTGCCCGACAATCGTTTTGAGATTCAGCGCGACCGCCATCCTAAGCTCTACACTTTTACCCTCATTGACCAGCCCATCCCCGACGACGCTTACCGGGCCGCGACAACGGCTGACTACGCGCTGGGCGGCCACTTTCTGCGCGAGGTGATCGTTCACAGGGTCATTGACGGGCGCGTCTGGCGTTTCAATGGCCGGGCCGACCCGCCGCTGCTGGAATCCTTCCCCGCGCTGGGCGATCCACAACCCGCCACGCTTGAGCCGCTTTATGTAGAAGACGCGCCGACGCGTCTTGCCCGTCTGTTCGGGATGGAGCAGGATGTGCTGCAACGGGCTTTTGACAGTCTGGCAGGGCTGAAATAGCGGCGAGAGTTAACGCTGAACTTCGGTGGTATATGCAGGGCCGATGAGGCAAATTTCAAGCTGGTTGAGTACGTCGCGCCCGATAATGGCCTCACTTGATTCGAGAGCAACAGCCCGAACACCAAAAATGGGGAGTATTCCCAGGTAGAAGGTGACAGAATAAATGTCAACTCTTTTGCGTTCCCCGGTGATTCCACGCAAGTAGAAGTTCCGCCGATCTGTATTTGGCGCGGCAATTCTTTCCAGAATGTTGAGGGGCAAAATTGTCCTGTCTGCCCCTGTATCAATAATCGCTTCTATCACAACATCAGGGACGCGTACCCCGGGCCGACTCAGCCCTATATGTAGGACGGGGATAGGCGGATGGTAATCGCGTCGATTGTATTCAATGGACAGAAGCGTTTCAGCCATTTTCAATGTCTATGCGTGTTGAGAAAACGGTGATAATGGGTTCGGCTACGGAAGTAACTTCCCTGATCAGCACAGGCATTCCATTGTATGTTTTTTCGACTCGTGACAGCAACTCCAACTGATCTGCGTCGTGATCAACGAGTTCACACTGGAAAACCGCGGCAAATTCGCCTGGAATTGTAGCCAAAAGGTGAGGGTGTAGTCGAACAAAAGCATCGGCCTCCCGATCCATTGCCGCGCGACGAATGGTGCGCAGATGGGAACGAATCGCCTCTTGGGCCAGGGTTGCTGCATCCATTGAGCGGGAACGCGCCAGCCCTTCGAGTTGTCGAGTTGTGGGTTCATCAAACGTCACAGAAAGCATCGGTTTACCCTCCTTTGAACAGATATGTATCCAACCGAAGTATACATCATTTCCAGAGGCAACGAAAGTAGAATTTTGCCGGTTTTCTTCGCAAGAATCGGGTGGAAACCCAGTGCCGAATCCCCTATACTCGTCGCTATGTGAACCACCCAATCAACGACGAGTGAGAGAAAAATGATGACGATGACTTTGACGACAGCCAACGGCAGAGACAGTCTATCCCAATCCGCCCAGGACTACAGCCTGGTGGCCCAGGCCATCCGCTATATCGAATCCCACCGCCGGGAGCAGCCGGAACTGGTCGCCATCGCCAGCCACGTCGGGCTGAGCGAATTCCACTTCCAGCGCCTCTTTAGCCGCTGGGCCGGGGTCAGCCCCAAACGCTTCTTGCAGGCGTTGACCGTTGAGGCGGCGCGGCGCACGCTGACCCACTCCGGCTCTGTGTTGGACGCGGCCTACGACAGCGGCTTATCCGGGCCGGGACGCCTGCACGATCTGTTCGTCCAGTGCCAGGCTGCCACCCCGGGCGAAGTCAAAAGCGGCGGTGCGGGGCTGACCATCCGCTACGCCATCCAGCCCACACCCTTTGGCGATGCGCTGATCGGCGTCACAGAACGGGGCATCTGCGCCCTCTCTTTTGTGGCGGAGGGCGAAGCAAGCCGGACAATTGACGAACTACGCACCCGCTGGCCCGCAGCCCGCCTTCGGGAGGATCGGGACGAGAGCGCGTCCATCGCCCAGCGCATCTTTGCCGACAGCCGCCAGGACGAGCCACTCCATCTACACATCAAAGGCACAAACTTTCAAATACAGGTCTGGCAAGCGCTTCTGCGTCTACCCGCGGGCAGTCTGACCACCTACGGCGATCTGGCGCGCACGATTGGCAAACCGTCGGCGGCGCGGGCGGTAGGCGGCGCAGTGGGCAGCAACGCCATCGCCTGGCTGATCCCCTGCCACCGGGTCATCCGCCAGACCGGCGTGGTGGACGGCTATCGCTGGGGGAACGAGCGCAAACGGGCAATGCTGGGCTGGGAGGCATCCCAGGCGGCGTAGAAGTCGTAGGGGCGCTGCTTG
>CAMDEX010000101.1 GCA_945897075.1 Litorilinea aerophila | reverse complement strand
TTGTTCGTCGGGCGCAGCAAGCAGCGCCCCTACAGTGTCAACTGTTTCGCGTCATCTGAATCCGCTTTGAAAATCGAAAGGAGTTGCAGAATGAAACACCGACTGTTTTTGTTGGCTACACTGGGTTTGTTATTGGTCTTGGCGGCCTGCGTCGCGCCTGCTCCGCCGTCCGTCGCCACAAGCGCCGGCGGAGAGAGCAGCGCGGCAGCCGCGCAACCGGCTGTCGTGGAGGCGCCGGCTGGACCGACCGGTTCGCTGATGGTCGCCTTGCCCCTGGAGCCGAACTCCATCAACCCGCCCAACGGGGCCGACCGCATGGCGGGCAACGTCATCAACCAGATTTTTGACAGCCTGATGTCCATTGACAACAGCAGCGGCGAGATCGTACCCGCCCTGGCCACGGCCTGGGAAGTGGCCGCGGACGGCTCACTCTACACCTTCACCCTGCGCCAGGGCGTGACCTTCCACGACGGGTCGGCCTTCAACGCCCAGGATGTGGTAGCCACCTTTGCGGCAGGCAAAGACCCGGCCAATGCCTATGCCTCCGCCTACGACCCGGTGGTGGCTGTGGTGGACGACTACACCGTTACGATTGCGCCGGTCACGCCGGACGTGACCTTTCTGCGCCGTATGGCCGAGACACGCATCATCTCGGACGAGCAGTTTGCCGCCGAGGGCAACGCAGGCATCGAGAGCCATCCGATCGGCACCGGTCCCTTCCAATTTGTCCAATGGAACAAAGGCGACCGCATTGTGCTGCAAGCCAACCCGAACTATTGGGACGCGGGCAAACCCCATCTGGCCGAGGTGATCTTCCGCCCCATTTCGGAATCCTCCACCCGTCTAGCCGCCATCCAGACCGGCGAAGTCCATATCGTCAACCGGCTCAATTCCGACGAGGCCGCCAGTCTGACCGGTGCGGGCCAGGTGCAGGTCATCACCTATCCGGCGGACCGGGTCTATTACATCGCCTTCAACAACCTGACCACCGGCGTCGGTCTGCCCACCGAAAACAAACTGGTGCGCCAGGCCATGAACCACGCGGTGGATCGCCAGGCGATTGTGGACGGTCTCTTCAACGGCCACGCCCGTCTCTCCAGCGGCTTTGTGACGCCTTCCAATCTGGGTTTTGACGAAAGCCTGGCCCCCTTTGCCTACGACCCCGACAAAGCCCGCGCCCTGTTGAGCGAGGCGGGCTTCCCGGACGGTTTCAGCATCGGCATGGCCTGTCCGGTGGGTGCGTACACCAACTTCGAGGAGGTCTGCCAGGCCATCGCCAACTACCTGGCCGAGGTCGGCATTACGATGGAAGGCGGCGAAGTCCAGTTCCTGGAGAGCGGCGTCTATTGGGACAAAGAAGCGGCCAAGGAGTTGCCGCCGCTCTTTGGCGATAGCTGGTCGGCCTCGGTGGGTGAAGCGCTGCCCCGTCTTAACGGCGCACTGGACGGTATGAATGCCAGCTACTCCTCCTGGTCCGATCCGGAGATCGACGCCATGCTGAACCAGATCGCGCAGACCTTTGACAACGAGGCGCGCGCCGCGCTCTACAAAGAATTGCAGGCGTATATGTTGGACAACCCACCTTTTATCTATCTCTACGAACCCATCTCCTTCGAGGCCATCAACAGCGCCGTGCAGGGCTACGTGCCCAACTCGGTGGAGCAGTACGAACTGAAGGATGTCTCGCTGAACCAATAAGCAGAGATTGGGAGATTGGGAGATTGAGAGATTGACGCCGGACGCTGCACTCTTTCAATCTCGGTAGACCGCAACGGGTGAAGATATTATCTGCGGTCTACTGAATCTCCCAATCTCCCAATCTCCCAATCTCTTTCCCCCTATGCAACGCTATCTCTTCGCCCGTCTGGTTCAATCGCTTTTGCTGCTCTTTGGCGTAGTCGTGCTGGTCTTTTTGATGGTACGCATGACCGGCGACGCCGCGGCCCTGCTCATCTCCCGCGACTACGCCAGCCCGGAGCAGTTGCAGGCGATGCGCGAGGCGTTGGGGTTGAACGATCCGCTCTATATCCAATTCATCCGCTATCTGGGCGATGTGGCGCGGGGCGAATTTGGCTATTCCCTGCGCTTCCGCCAGCCAGCCATCGAAGTCATCCTGCATGCCTTGCCGATTACCCTTCTGCTTTCCACGCTGGCGATGGGGATTGCGCTGGGGGTGGCGATCCCCATCGGCATTGCGGGCGGCTACTCGCCCAACAGCCGCATTGACGCTGTGGCCCGGCTGATCGGTCTGATCGGCCAGGTGACGCCCACCTTCTGGCTGGCGCTGATTCTGATCTGGATTTTTGCCGTCAACCTGCGTCTGCTGCCCTCCTTTGGTATAGACGGCCCCCAATCCTTTGTCTTGCCAGCTTTCGCCCTTTCCATCGGCGCGATGGGCCAGCTCACCCGGCTGACCCGCTCGACAGTGCTGGAAATCCGCGGCGAGGATTACATCCGCACCGCGCGCAGCAAAGGGCTGTCCGCTCTCTCCATCGGCACACGCCACATTGCGCGCAACGCTTCGGTGGCGCTGGTCAGCGTCGTCGGCGTCCAGTTTACCTATCTGATGGCGGGGTCGGTCTACATCGAATCGGTTTTCGCCCTGCCCGGCATCGGCTGGATGCTCAACCAGGCCATCAGCAATCGCGACTTTGTGCTGGTGCAGTCATTGACCATTTTCATTGCCTCCTTCGCCGTTCTCCTCAATTTGGCGACGGATGTGGTCTATGCGCTGCTCGACCCGCGCATTCGTTATGGATAGCACTCAATCCTATGACTGATTTGGCGCTTCCTCCAACTGATCTGACCGGGCTGGAAAAGGAACCCGGCGCGCTGGTGCGTCTCTGGCGGTTGTTGCTGCGCGACAAGGCCGCGCTCTGCGGTCTGGCGATCATCGCGACTGTGGTGGTGATGGCCCTCTTTTCGCCCCAACTGGCCCCCCACGACCCGCTGGCCCAGGACCTGCGCGCCACCAAATTGCCCCCTGCCTGGCACGCACGGGGTTCTTGGGAGCATCTGCTGGGCACGGACAAGCTGGGGCGCGACCAACTGAGCCGCATTATCTACGGCGCTCGCGTCTCGCTGACGGTGGGACTGTTTGGCGCGACAATTGCCCTGGCGCTGGGGATGCTGGCCGGTCTGCTCTCCGGCTATCTGGGCGGCTGGGTGGACAGCGCGCTGATGAGCGTCGTCAACCTGCTGCTCTCCATCCCCTATCTGGTGGTGGTGATTGTGGTAGCGGCGCTGTTGGGGCGCAGTCTGCTCAACGTCATTCTGCTCTTTGGCATCACCGCCTCGCCCCTCTTTGCCCGTGTGACGCGGGGCGAGGTGCTGCGTCTGCGCAGCGCTGGCTATGTGGAATCGGCCATCTGTGTGGGCGCACGCAACGGGCGCGTCCTGCGCCGCCACATCGTGCCCAACCTGATCGGCCCGCTGGTCACGCTGGCGACCTTCGAGATGTCGGCGATGATCTTCTACGAAGCCGGGCTGGGCTTTCTCGGCTTGAGTGTGCCGCCCGACGTGCCCAGTTGGGGCAACCTGCTGGCAGTCGGGCGCGAATCCTTGATGGCCGGGCTGCCCTGGCTGACCACCTACCCCGGCCTCGCCATCGCCATCACCGCGCTGGGCATGAACCTCTTCGGGGATTGGCTGCGCGATGTGCTCGATCCCCGGCTACGGCGCAGGTAGGCCTTCCCCCAATCCCCTCCTCATAACAGATTTCTGGGAATGGAGCGCAGCCAGCGCCGCTGCTGAAACGGCGCGCCATTCATTGTGATTTCCAGTTGGATGTTGACGTTGAAAGTGGTTTCTGTGCTTTCAATTTGGGCGCGGGCGATGGTGTCTATGACCCGTTGCGGCCAATGCAGGGTTTTGTGCTGCACACCTGTGATCGTGGCGTGGGCCGGGTCGTTTTCAAAAACGGTCGCCACCCCTTCGGCAAAGCTGGTCAGCTCCACAGTGTCGGAGACGCGGGAGCGTCCTGCTGTCCCGACTGTCACCGAAACTGTGCCGTTGATGTTGTCGCGGGTTGTGCGAAAGACCTGGCGATTGGCGAAACCCGTGACCAGTGGGGTAAAAGATGCGGGTGGCTGGAATGAGGGGACTGGTTGCTCACTGGTGGTGCTGCCGAGCAGGGGCAGTTGAATATGCGCCGGATGTTGACCGCCAAAGTGGAATTCGCCGGTGTGCGGCTTGGGCGAGGGCCAGGTGTTGGGGAAATCCGCCCCCGCCAGGCTGACCCGAATGCAATGCCCAGCTTCAAAGTGCCAACAGGTGGCGTCCAATTCAAGCTGAATTTCGTAAATCTGCCCTGGCGTCACCGGCGCAGGCGCGCTGTGCGATTCTCGATGGGTGAGGTTGAGTACGCCCTTGCAGATGAGCGCCGCGCCCCCATCGGGGGCGACATCAATCAGCCGGGCGGAAACAGTGGCAATATCGGTCGAGACGGCCATATAAAGCGTAAGCTGCGGATGGCCCAAAATTGCGAGCGCTTCCGTCAAAGGCGCGGATGTCCAGCTATACGAAAACGCCTCCTCCAGGCGCTGATCAACGGGCGTTACCAGCGGGCTGCCTGCCGAGAACATACCAAAAGTGGTGCCGACGGTGGGGTTGTAGGTGTACTTGACAACGCCAGCTTCATCGGATTTGGCATGCGCGGGCGAAGGTTCTGCGCGCAAACGCTGCTCTGCGCCGAGATAGAGCGTCTGTGTCTCTGTTTCAGCCAGGGGCCATTGTGGCTCAAAGCGCCAATAGCCGCTCGTCATACTGCGTTCGGCGGCCGGCGGATCATACTGTTGCACATAAATGGCAATCGGTGGCTCGTCCATGACGCCGTTGTCGATCCCTTTGAGCCAATAGTCATACCAGCGCGCCATTTCGTGCAGATGATCGATGCGTGGGCCGGGCTGCCCCACGTCGGGCGCTACATGCAGCCAGGGGCCGATCAGCACCTTTTTGGGGGATTGCAACTGCTGGTAGACGCGCAAATTGCAGTTGGTATAGCCGTCACGCCAGCCGCCGATCAAAAAGGCCGCGGCTTGGATGGAGCCGTAATCCTCACACAACGAGCCTTGTTTCCAGTAGTCGTTGTAGAGATGATTGGAAAGCCAGGTGAGCAGCCACGGTTCAGCCTTCAGATGTTCGTCCCAAATTTCGGCCCAGCGCTCCCCACAGGCAGCGGGTGTGGGGGGCATGGCGTTCTGCACGACCATCGAAAGACCGTAGGTTGCCACATCGTAAAGCATTTGCAGCGCGCCACCTTTGTAATGACAGTCGTCGGTGTAACGATTGTCGGTGAAATACATCGGGCAGATCGCTTTGAGCGCGGGCGGGCGGTGCATGGCAACCTGTAAGGAGTTGAACCCGCCATAGGAGGTGCCAAACATGCCCACCTTGCCGGTAGACCAGGGCTGGCTGGCCATCCAGGCGATGGCTTCGACCGCATCCAACTGTTCTTGCACCGAGTACTCGTCGCTGGCTGTGCCGCCCGAGCTGCCCGTTCCCCGTACATCAATCCGCAAGGCTGCATAGCCCCGTTGCGCCAGGTAGTGTTGAAAACGCAGATTGCCGGCGCTCAGGTCATCTTTGCGATAGGGGTAGTAGTCAAAGACAGCCGGGAACTGCCCAGGCTCTTCTGGCAGAAACATATGCGCATCCAATTCAACCCCGTCCGACATAGGGATGCGCAGATGTTTGTGGAGTTTTACGCTGTGTAGGGTCTGTGTCTCTGGCGTTGTCATCAATTGCTTTCCTCTTTTCGGTTGCAGCGTCTGTTGATTGTTCTTGTTCTTCCCAATGGCTCTTATTCCAACCGCACGCGTGGATCGAACCAAGTATAGAGCAGATCCACGAGCAGATTGGCGACTCCAATCAGTAGCGCGCCGAAGAGCACGGCACCCATCACCATCGGCACGTCGAGATGTTGCGCGGCTTGCAGTGTTTGTAGGCCGATCCCCGGCCAATTAAAAACCGCCTCGACCAACACAATGCCTGTGAGGAGCGAGGCGAGGTCCAACCCGATGATAGTGACCACAGGCAACAGGGCGTTGCGCAGCATATGACGCAGCGCCACGATGCGTTTGCTCAGCCCTTTGGCATGGGCCGTGCGCACATAGTCGGCAGAAATGACATCGAGCATATTGGAGCGTAACAAAATTGCGTACCAGGCGGACCAGGGGATGGCCACCGCCAGGGTCGGCAAGACGAGGTGTTTCCACGAGCCATAGCCGCCGGTGGGAAACCAGCGCAGTTGAAAGGTAAAAAAATAGAGCAACAGCAGCCCCACAAAAAAAGTCGGCAGCGAGATCGAAAACATTTGCACCAGCATCAGGCCGCGCTCAAAGAGTGACCCATTGCGAAGCGCCGCAATCACGCCTAATGGAATGCCGATTAGGATGGAGACCAGCATAATCGAGACCGCCAAGAGGGCCGTGGCGGGCAATTTGCTCAACATGGCCTCCAGCACAGGTCTGCGAAAGTAATACGAGTCGCCGAGGTTGCCACGCACAAGCTGGCCCATATAACGGAAGTATTGCCGGTAGAGTGGCTGATCAAGGCCGTATTGTTGGCGGATATGCTCCACAGAAACCCCGGTTGCCTTCTCGCCCACCAATGCCTGGGCCGGGTCGCTTGGCCCTGCAAAGATGAGCAGGAAGGTAATCAACGAAACGCCCAAAAGCGTGATCAGCGTCCAGAGCAGACGTCGGAGCAGATAGCCTATCAAGATCGCCCCCTGCGCGTTGGGTCCATGGCTTCGCGCAGCCCGCTGGCCAACTGGTTAAAACAGACGACGGTCAACATAATGGCAAGACCGGGGAAAAAGGCAATCCAGGGTGCGGCGCGATAATAGTCCATCCCATTCTGGATCATCGCTCCCCACGAGGGGGCCGGCGGCGGAACGCCCAAGCCGAGAAAGCTCAACGCTGCTTCGGCAAAGATGGTGTTCGGAATACCCAGGGCGAGATAGATGATCACCATCGGCAGAATGTGCGGCAAGAGATGGCGCACAAAGATGCGATGCTCTGCCGTACCCACGCTGCGCGCCGCCTGGATAAAGTCCAACTGTTTGACCTGCAAAATCTGGCTACGAAAGACCCGCGCCGGCCCGGTCCACGAAAAGAGCGAAACGACCAGAATCACCACCCAAATTCCTGGTCGCAGTATGACCACCAGCAAGAGACTCAGAAAAAAGGTGGGCATACTAATGACGAGATCGACAAAACGCATAAGGAAGAAGTCGGTCTTGCCACCGGCAAAACCAGCAATCCCCCCGATCAACAAGGCCAGCAGAATGGAGATGCTGTTGGCCGTTATGGCAATGCCAAGCGAGATACGTGCGCCATACAGCAAGCGGCTGGTCAAATCGCGCCCCAGACCGTCGGTGCCCAGCCAGAAAGTAGCATTGGGCGACACCGGTTCGCCCAGAGCGCTCAAACCGGTGTCGCGAAACTGTTCAATCGGGTCGTAGGGGGCAACCCAGGGCGCCAACAAAGCCAGCAGCATCATAGCCAAGAGCAAGAGCGCGGCTGCCAGAGCCAGGCGTTGCACCCAAAAGCGGCGCAGCACATCCGCCCACCAGGTCGTGGGTCGCTCCGCTGACGCTGGGATAACCTGTGAATTCAGTTGGGTGGTGGGCAAGGCAGATGAGTGCTGCATGGCGCTTCTACGTCTCTATTTCTGGCGATAGTCATCATCGCGGCGACTTGCCAGACCTGTCAGGTGCGCAGGTGAAGCAGTCTGAAAATTCGCTAAGACTCCATCTGCGCACCTGACAGGTCTATTTCTCTTCCATCCACGCCGTTTCCAGATAGGGCCAGCCGTAAATGGGGCTCATAAAGTCATCGTGAACATAGCTTTTGCCAGCCGCCAGTTGTTGGGGGGTAAAAAGCGCAACCCAGGCCGCATCCTGGTTGATCACGATATCCTGAATTTCACGATAGGCAGCGATGCGTTCCGGGTCTTGCAAGGGCAAGGCTTCGACCTTTTCGATCAGCTCATCAATCCGTTGGTTGCAATAGCTGCCGTCGTTGTAGCCGGTCTCAATCGCCGCGCAGGTACTCCACGCCGACGTGTAGTCATAGGCGTCGGGGAAGCTGGCCGCCCAACCGTAGTTGAAGAGTTGAATCTCCCCCGCACGAATCTGATCACGCCAGTCTTTCCATTGCCCAACGGCGAGTTCTGTCTCGATGCCGATTGCCAGTAGATCCGCTTGCAGCAACTGGCCGATCTCCTCGTCGAGAGCGACATACATACGCACACCCTTGACGCCATCGCCATAGCCAGCCTCTTGCATCAATGCTTTGGCCTTTTCCACATCATAAGGATATTGGCTCTTAAATTCTTTGTCATACTGCAGCATCGGGCTGGTGAAGTGGCCTTCCAGCGGCGTGACCGTTCCGCTACGCTTTTTGACCAGGGCGCTTTTGTCTATAGCCATGGCCACCGCTTGCCGCACACGCAGATCATCAAAGGGCGGTTTGGCCACATACATGCCGAGGCGTTGCGTGGTCAAACCATCCGACGTGCGCAATTGGGCTTTGATCTCAGGCTCACTGAGCAAACGGGGCAGTTCCGAGCTGGGTGGGTTATCCATCCATTCGGTTTCATCGTTTTCCCAACGCAACATCTGCACCGAGCTGTCCACATTGAGCGAAAGTTCAATGCGCCCAAGATAGGGCAGCCCAGCTTTGAAGTAGTCAGGGTTGCGTTCGTAGATCGCCACCTCGCCCGCGCGCCACTCGACAAATTTGAATGGCCCCGTACCAATCACGACGCTAAAACCCCATTTGTCGCCGGCTTCCAGACATTCCTGCATGGGAATAATGGCGTTCATACTCATGGAAAGCAGGGCCGGAAAGACCGCCTGTGGCTTCTTCAAGGTGATCTCAACCGTATAGTCGTCGATCAACTTGATGCCCGCAACATCTTTGGTCGTGCCCGCGATCACCTCGTCATAGCCGGCCATATTTTCCATATAACTTTTGCCCCAGCTATAGACTTCGGGCCAAAGCTGGTGTTCGAGGGTGAATTTTATATCGGCGGCTTTCAACTCGCGCCCGTTGTGGAACTTGACGCCCTGGCGCACGGGGATGGTGTAGACTGTGCCGTCGTCGCTGATCGTGGGAAAATCCGCCGCCAGATCGGCGTAGAATGCGCCCTCTTTGGTGTAAAAATAGAGACAGTTGTAGAGTACCATCCCCGCACTCCACCAATCTTCGCTACTTTCTGCCGCGGGCGGATCCAACGAACGGATGTCACCCGCGCCAACCAGCCGGTACGTGCCGCCAATCTTGGGTCCGGCCTGTTCGCTCTGCGCGGCAGGCACCACGCCGCCACTGCTTGTCGGTGCAACAGGCACACAGGCTGTGATCAGTGAGCCTGTCGCCAAAAGACCGCCAGCCGCCGCCATCGTGCGCAAAAAAGCGCGTCGCGACAGGAGATAGCTCTGTCGCAAAAAAGGACTTTCGCTCGGTTTCGTCATCTTCGTTCTCCCTTTCTTTACTTGAAACTGTTTGTGAACCACTGGTTTTCAGTAGATAAATGTCAGGCTTCGTCGAGAAGTGTCTGGCGTACAAACACCAGGACTTGGCGCAGTGCCGCAGGCGGTGAATCGTCAAGAAAGCTATCCGTCACATTCTCTTCACTGCCGTTGTGGAAGTGTTTGGGGAAAGTCGAGACAAAATGCCAGCGCTGATGGGGGGCATTGTCGTATCGAAAAATTCGGTTACAACGTCAAGAAATTCGCTGAGAGCGATGTCAATCAAGTCGTTGTAGATCGCTGAGATAGACATTGATCTCCTTAATGCGAGCATCTAGATTTTCAGCCGCAATCAGGTCTTCCCAGGCAGGGTGTTCTACAACGCTGCCTTCCGTAATTTTTGACTCCAACTCTGCCGGGGTTTTTGCCCCATAGCGCGCCAGATATTCCAGTTTTAGTTGAAGAACCTGACGCTTTTTCTCCTGGAGTAGACTGATAAATGCCTGGCGGAAAAGTTCTCCTTCGCTCACGCCAAACGACGTGGCAAGCTCGGCTGTCGGAATTGGGGTCATATTTGTTCACCGCTCTCTCGTCATCTGGTGTGGTCGTTCACATCATTCGAGTCAACAAAGACTTTGAATGATATCCAACGGATTCGCGTATCGTAGCACAATTGCCAAATCGCTGGCAAAGAAGCGGCTTTGTCATAGTCTGCCACCTGCTACTTCTTCTCCCCCGGATTTTTGACGCAGCCCCCCTCCCCGCTGGGCCGCACGTGCGCACCGCCCACGTCTTCGATGCCTTTGTAGGCGTAGGCGTCTTCCCCCGCGATCATCACAATATCCCGAAAGTCGCCGATGGCGGCGCGCTCGCCGGGTTGCAGCCGCCAGGGCAGCAGAGAGTCTGCGTTCATGTAGTGGTTGACCAGCACGCGACGGTAGCCGCTTTTGGCCCGGTTTTTCAACGAACGATGGAGCAGATAGCCGTTGAAGAAGACAATCGCGCCCGCCTTCACCTCTACGGGAATCGAGTCGGCGTCGGTGTAGGGGAAGCCGACGGACTCAATCGTGCAGTCGAACTCCCGGTTGTCGTGATCCTTTTGCGGCCAGAGAATGCCCCGTTTGTGCGAGCCGGGGATGACCCACAGACAGCCGTTCTCCACAGTGGCGTCGTCCAGGGCCATCCAGCCGCCGGCCAGGGAACGGTCGCGGGTGGGGATGAAGTCCTCGTCCTGATGCCAGGCCTGGCCCGGTTTGCCCGCGGCTTTGATGAAAAGCATAGACTGCATACACTTCACATTCGGCCCGATGACGCCGGTCAGCGTCTGCACAATGGCCGGGTGGGCCAGGTAACGGTACATCACAGCCGACAGTTTGTGGGGGAAGTGGATGCAGAGATAGCGGCGCAGCACCTCGTCGTCGGATTCGTCTGGGTCGGCGGGTTCCACGCCCCGGACTGGCCCGCGCTCCCCCCGGCAGAGCGCTGTCGTCTCGGCCCGTAGCTCCTCCACCTCAGCGGGCGACAGGGCATTTTCCACAACCAGATAGCCATTTTCGTGATAGAAAGCCACATCCGCGGGGAAGATGGCGGGGGAAGCGATGGGTGCAGGCATTGGGTGTCTCCTGTGTTGTGGCGTGGTGCGTAATGCGTAGTGCGTGAACTGATAGTGAAGCCGGTTCACGCACTACGCACTACGTGTTGGTAGGAATATGTGGCTATCTCCCTTTTCGTTTTACCAATTCGTAAATGAACCATCCAGGCGGCGCAACTGGGGCAGTTCGCGCGGCTGGAAGGGGTATTTCTTGGCCGCTTCCCGGTCAAACTCCACGCCGATACCGGGGATGGTGGGGGGCAGCAGATAGCCGTCTTCCCAGACGGGCTGCACAGGCACCACATCGGTCAGCACAGTGCCGGTCTTGCGCGGCTGCTCCTGCACGCCAAAGTTGGAGGTGGCCAGATTCAGTTGCAGACAGGCCGCAGAGGAAATCGGGCCGAGCGGGTTGTGCAGGGCCAGTTTGATATAGTGGGTCTCGCACCAGCCAGCGATCTTGCGCGCTTCGGTGAAGCCGCCGACGATGCAGAGGTCAATGCGGGCGTAATCAATCCACTCCTCTTCGATCAGCTGGCGGAACTCCCATTTGGAAGAAAACTGTTCGCCCGCAGCCAGGGGCACAGTCGTGCGCGGGCGCAGGGTTTTGAAGGAGTCGGGGTTCTCCGAGCGTAGGGGGTCTTCGATAAAATAGGGGCGGAACTGCTCCACCTCCTGGCAGAGCCAGAGCGCATCGGGCAGGTCCAGCCGGGTGTGTACGTCGAAGGTCAGCTCGATCTCGTCGCCCACGGCCTCGCGCACGGCCTGGAACTGTTTGATCGAGGCCAGCACCGACTGGCGGGGTTCCAAAATGTTGCCGTCCTGGGGCAGCCCCCAGCGCACAAACTTCCAGCCCTCCTCCTTCGTCTGCAAACAGCTCTCCACCAGCGGTGCGATTTCCAGGGCGTGGCCGCTGTTGTGCGGATAGCAGACCACTTTGTCGCGCACGCGGCCGCCCAGCAGCTCGTAGACCGGGACGCCCAGCGCCTTGCCTTTGATGTCCCAGAGGGCGATGTCGATGGCAGAGATGACGGAAGTCAGAATGCGCTGGGCCGGGAAGAAGCCGCCCCGGAAGAGTACCTGCCAGATGTGTTCGATGCGGAAGGGGTCTTCGCCCACTAGAATATCCCGGAAATTTTCCACCGCGCCGACGACGGCCTTCTCCCGCCCGGTGATGCCCGCCTCGCCCACGCCGTAGATGCCCTCGTCCGTGTCAACCGTCACAAAAAGGAAGTTGCGTTGGCCGCCCCACACGGGCCAGGCCTGGATGTCTGTGATTTTCATGTGTTCTCCCAGAGGATGTGAAGAAAAGATACGTTTGGATCTGCGCCCCTATTGTACTCTGTACAATCGGATCAGCGCAATGTCTATATTTTCCCTTCCTCCCTTCCTCCCGTCACCCCCTCATCCCCCACCAGACCGTCGCCGTCTCTGCGCTGAAACCGGCCAGCAGGGCAGTTACACCGAGCGTCGCGCCGTGTAGACCGGCCAGGGGCAGCAGCAGGAGCGCCAGCAGAATCGCAAGCAGGCGCAGAGGGCCGCTGGGCGCTACGACCCGTGTGCGCCGCCGCCAGAGCGCCAGGCCATAGAGCCAGGAGCGGAGGGCGACGACGGGCGAAAAGGCAACAAAGATCTGTAGCGGAATGTAGGTTTGTATGGCAAAGGCCGGCTCTACACCGACCAGCCCAATCAGCAGCAGATCGCGCACCGGTGTCCAAAAGAGCGCCAGGCTGATGCTGATGGAGAGCAGGCTGCACAACACCATAAAACGGCGCATGTGGAGCAGATCGGGGTCTTCTGTATGAAAGGCAGCGGGCAGATTCTTCATTTCGTTCTGCCAGCGAAAGGTCCACTGCCCCAGGCTGTAGACGACTGTCAGCACGGCCAACGCCAACGCGCCGTCACTCTGGCGGGCAATGAAGAGATTGATCAGCGGGCGGCTGAACTCTTGCACCGATACCGTCAGCACCAGCGGCCAGAGAAAGTTGACGATCTCCCGGTAACGCAATGTCCTCGCCCCTTGCCCCTCTGCCAAGTGTACATAGCGGCGAAAACCCAGCGCCAGCACACCCCATTCGGTCAGCGCCATCCCCAACGCCGCGGCGAGGGGCAGCCAGATGGGCCGCGCCCGGATCGCCTCCACCGGCAGCAGGGCAAAGACCAGCCCGATGCCTACCGCAATGCTGGCAGCCGTGGCATAGCTGAGGACGGCTGTGCGTTTCACCCGGATCAGTTGTCCAGCCATCAGCCAGGAAATGGCGCGCACGGGGATCACCGGCACGCTCCACACGAGAACCGTGCGCACCAGATCGCCCAGGCTGGCGCTGATGCGGTGCAGGTCGTCAATCACCCAATGGCCGAGAGGTGTAAAGACGAGAGAGAGCTGGGCCAGGGCCACCAGCAGCACCGTCGCCAGCACAAAGCGTTGCGCTTTGGCATAGTCCGTGCGATTGTCCGCCAAGACCAGACTCATCTGCGCGGTCTGGGCCAACGGGGAGAGCAGAAGCAGGACCAGCCCCCAGGCCAGACCGTAGGCGGCCAGCGTCTCGGTGGCATTGGGCAGGCGGGCGATCCCCGCGTTGAGGAACTGCCCGCCAAATTCTTGGATGATAATTGTCAGGACAAGAGGAAGCAGAAAGCGGCTGAGGCGAAAGTACATAGGATTGGGGGCCGGGGATTGGGGATAGGAGATAGGGCGCTCGGATGGCACGTTCCGGGAAATACGCAACTCGCAACTCGCAACTCGCAACTCGCTTACATCTTGCCCGCCCGCGCCAGCAAGCCACGCGCCGCCCGGTTGTGGCTTGCGACCAGCAGAGGCAGATTGATGGCGAGGGGCTGCCCGTTTTCCACCAGCAGATGGCCGTTGACAAGCGCCAGATCAACCGCCTGGGGTTGGCAGAAGACGAGCGCAGCCACCGGGTCATGCACAGCGCCGCCAGCGTAGGCGAGCGCGTTGAGGTCGAAGGCGATGATATCCGCGGCCATGCCGGGGGCGAGGCTGCCGATGTCGTCGCGGCCCAGCACCGCCGCACCGCCCAGGGTGGCGATTTCCAGCGCTTCGCGTGCGGTCATCGCGCGCGGATTGCCCAACGGTTTCGACAAGCTCAACCCAAGCCGTTGCAGGAGCAGACATTGGCGCACCTCGGCCAGCAGATGGCTGCCGTCGTTGGACGCGCTGCCGTCCACCCCCAGCCCGACTGGTACGCCAGCGTCGCGCATGGCGCGCACGGGCGCAATGCCGCTGGCCAGACGCATATTGCTGGTGGGGCAGTGGGCCACGCCTGTGCGCGTGCGCGCGAAATTCTCCACCTCCGCCTGGTTGAGATGGACGCAGTGGGCGTGCCACACATCGTCGCCGGTCCAGCCCAACGCCTGGGCGTAGTCACCAGGGCGGTAGCCGAAACTCTCCAGACAGAAGGCTTCCTCGTCCTGGGTTTCGGCCAGATGGGTGTGCAGGTGGACGTTCATGTGTGGGCCAAAGGAGCGGGCCAGGGCCGCGCTCTCGCGCATCAACGCGGGCGTCACGCTGAAAGGGCTGCACGGCGCGATGACGACGCGGCGCATGGCAAAGCGGGCCGGGTCGTGGAAGCTCTCCACCACCCGTCTACAATCACGTAGAATGGCCTCCTCCGGCTCCGTCACCCGATCCGGGGGCAGACCGCCCGCGCTCTCGCCCAGGCTCATCGATCCCCGTGCGCCGTGAAAACGCACGCCCACCTGCGCCGCGGCCTCGAACTGATCGTCCAGCCGTGAGCCGTTGGGCCAGAGGTAGTGGTGGTCGCTGCTGGTGGTACAGCCGCTGAGCAGCAGTTCGGTCAGGGCCAGTTGCGTGCTGATCTGCACATCGGCGGGCGTCAGCTCGGCCCAGATCGGGTAGAGCGTCTTCAGCCAGTCAAAGAGTTGCGCGTCCTGGGCCGCGGGGATGACCCGCGTCAGCGTCTGGTAGAAGTGGTGGTGGGTGTTGACAAAGCCGGGCAGCACCAGTCTGCCGTGGGCGTTGATGCGCCGCTCCACCCGCGCCGCCAGCTCCGCCGGCACGTCTGTTGTGGCCCCCACCCAGCGAATCTCTGGCCCGTCGCAGATCAGCGCGCCGTCGGCGATCTCCCGGCGTTGGGCGTCCATCGTGACAAGCATTGTGGCGTTGTGGAGAAGGGTGAGAGGCATGGCGAGAAATCACTTTGTGTTTTGTGGGTGCGGTTTGCAGACGCACATCGGGGGAAGCCACAGCGTGCGGTTGCAAACCGCACCTACGCAATATCCAATATCTTCTTAGCGCGGGTCCATCATCTCGTCCAGGTGCATCCAGATCACCCGCGCATAGCGGAAGGTGATGGGCGCGATGAGGGCGTAGGCCACGCCGATGCCCAGCGTGAAGAGGAGAGGCGACGGGCGATAGAAGGCAAGCAGAACAATGACCGGAATCACCAGCACAAAGCTGATGACATAGCCGAAAAAGATCGAGTTCATAAAATAGCCCGACTCCCGTTCGTAGCGGGCGTGACAGACGGGGCAGCTCTGGTGCATCCCGATCAGCCCGGCGAAGACGGCCCCGCGCAGACAGTGGGGGCAGCGACAGAGAAAGAGCGCAGGCAGACGGCGGATCAGATCGGTCATTGGATACAGTCCGTCCTACCAAAGAAGAAAAAGCGGACGCAGATTGCGCAGAAAAAAGCAGTATAAAAAGCGGACGCAGATTTCGAAGAAAAAACTGATTTTCGCAGATTCAATCCGTGCAAACCCGTATTCTTTTTTAGGGCAGCATAAAAAGCGGACGCAGATTGCGCAGAAAAAAACTGATTTTCGCAGATTCAATCGGTTCAATAGAAATAGAAGTTTTCCGAGTCGATCTTCCAACCATCCTGCTCGCGGACAAGGGTGAGGGTTTGCTGGCTGGTCCAGACGTTGCCCTGGTTGAAGAGACCGCCGGGGTTGTAGTTGTCAACGGCGATGGCGATGATAGCCCGCTCCTCGCCCTGCATTTCGACGCTCTCGATGCGCATACGCCGGCTGCCCGTCTGCGGGGCGTAGTCCATGTTGGGCCAGCGCTGGTCGCGGTCGAAATTGGCCCGCACCCGCTCGGAAAAGTAGCCTTTCATCCGCTCTGTGTCCCGGCGCAGAAAGGCAACAAAGGCGTCGTGAACCACCCCGTCGGGCGTGTCCTGCTCCAGATAAACCTCCTGGGCAGCCGCGCCCGCGCCCGGTCGCAGCGTGGCCGCACCCAGCGCGGCCAACAGCAGCAGCCCGACTACTCCGATGACAATCCAGGAAAAGCGATCCATTGGCAACACTCCTCGATGTCGAATAGAATCAGTAGACCGCAGACGACAGACGGCGGACCGCAGATAACCCCTCCACCCGTTGCAGACTTACTCCCCCAGGACAAACTGCGTTAATTCAAACAGCCCCTTCGAGCGGGCGTCAATGAACTTGACCAGCGGATGGGGCGCGTCCACGCCGATCCAGGCTTTGGTCGTGCGATCCGGCGTGCTGAACTCGACCAGCCAGGTCTCGTATTCCCCGGCGGGCACAGTGACCCGTTCGCGCTGGCGCACTGCGACGGTCATCAATTCGACAAGACCGACAACGGGCAAAAAGCTGTTGATGCGGGTGGCGTATTTCTCGGCCAAAGGCAGCGTACGGGCAAGCATCAACAGCGTAGTCTCGTCGCGGATGTCGCTGGGCACACTGACGCGCTGGTTGGTGGTGACGCCCTGGCGGGTGGTCAGGGCAATGTCCACCTGTGCCCGGTTGATGACAGCCTCCACCTTCTGCGTGCCGCTATCGTCCACGCGCGTCAGGTAGCTCTTGACCGGCACATAGCCCTTGCCCGTCATCAGCACCGTCGCCACCTCGAACTGCCCGGCGGTGATCTCCCGGCGCAGGGTCCAGCCGCCGGGATTTTCTTCGTTGCCCGCAATCAGAGTGACCATCGCTGTACCGGCCAGCTTGCCCGTGCGATCCGTCACCTGGTAGTGGCTGTTCTCGCCGCTGCGCCAGACCGGCCCGCCGAAGATCAGCGGTTGGGGTTCTGCGCGGCCGCAGGCGGCCACCAGCAGCGCCAGGATAAAAACGACTGCGCCTGCCCAACGATTCCGCAACTTTCTCACCGGATGCCCGCCTTTTCCATTTTTTTCACAGCGCAGGCGCGCAGAGCGCGCACCTGCGCGGGTAGATTTGTGAGCTGATTCTACACCAGATGGCGTGGGAGGCAAAGCAGGCGGGCGGGCTATCCGCACCCGGGGAGCGACGTGGCTGTAACGCAAGCTGTCAGCTTGCGGGCGGTCACTTCCCAGCGCTGCGGCGTGGGAAGGTACGGACGCAGGGGGCGGCGGGGAAAAAGGATTGGGCGGCGTATGCCAGTGATGCGGCGGTCAAATCGTCTGTGTCCGCCTCGCTCCATTCATCGCTACTATCAACGGGCATAGGGTGTCCGTAGCGCGCTTGTAGAAACCAGACATAATCCCGCACTTGCGCTACCTTCTCTGCGGGCAGCAAAAAAAGCGCTTTTACGATTTCGTCAACTTCAGCGATAGCTTCTGGATAGTCAAGTTGCGCTTGCATTGGATTTCCGTCGGTGTTTCTCTGGGTCAGGCGTCCTGCCCGCCCAGGACAGAGCGCTGCATGGAAGGGAGCGAATCTGCGGCAGTCATACTACACATCCTGGCGCGGGACAAAGACAATCCGCCCCGTTCCCAGCGTTCCGGCGTGGGAACGTGCGGGCGGCGCTCTGCGTCGGGGCGGAAATGAGTACTGACGTCGCCGGCCATCGTTGTTCTGCCTATCCTTCTGTGCTATCATAGCCACAGAAAGGAAAGAAGACTATGCAATCGCTAACACTTTCACCCGAACTGACTTCCATACTCACAGTTGAAGCCAACCGCACCGGCAAGACACTTTCAACCCTTGCCGAAGAGTGGTTACGCTACCAATACCAGACATTGCGCCGAGAGCAACTGGCGTTCCAAACCAGACGCTTTTGGGAAAATCATACGGCGCTCTATGCTCGCTACCCAAACCAGTATGTTGCCTTTTACAACGACGAAGTATTGGATTCCGACGAGGATATGCGACAACTGGCGCTGCGTGTGCGTGCGGCGCATGGCAATTTGCCGATTGTGATTGCACAGGTGACTGTTGAGCCAGTGATCGGTTACCAAATGCGTTCCCCGCGTCTTCTACAGGATCGGTCATGAGCGTCACCTATCAAACTGTCGGCTATCTATTACCGATTCCAATCCTGTCCGTCCGCTTTTGCAGGCTGGCCGAAGCAACTGTCACCGATTCCTATGCCGCGATTGTCGATACCGGCGCTGATATGACCATTGCTCCTGCTGACATCCTGATTAATCTGCAAGCGCAAGGTGTGCAAGAAACAAACCTGATCAGTCAATGGGGCGATGCGCATCCAGTCGTGCTCTATTTGGTTGACCTGGAGATTGAAGGCCAACTCTTCCCTGGTGTACTGGTCGCTGGCGATGAGACTACCGACGAAATTATTCTTGGCCGCAATCTTCTCAACCTATTGCCACTCTTTTTAGATGGGCCACAGCAACAGACCCATTTGCTTGATGATGCCCGCCTCCGCTGGCTGCGTACTCGGCGTTGAATGAAAACCCCACTGGGCCTGATTTTCTATGTGCCTTTTGTCATTTGACAGATGAACGAAGGATGCGAAAATGCAGATAGACTACGATCCACAGGCTGATGCGGTCTATGTCCGGCTTCGCGCAGGGGATGTTGACGATACGTTGGCCGTCGGGCAATACATCTATGTAGATGTTGACAAAGACGGTGTGCCGCTGGGTCTGGAAATTCTCTTCGCCGGGCGAACCCTGGCGACGCAGGAGTTGACCAGCGTCACCGTCAACCTCGCCCGCGTGACCCAACCGGTTTTGGCTTAGGTGGAATTATGAACTGTGAATTTTGTGGGGGTAAAACCTTCAAAAAGAAGGTGCGTAAGGTTCACTGGCTCGATCAACGGCTCTATATCGTGGATGACGTTGAAGCCGAAGTCTGTGCGGAGTGCGGTGAGCGCTACTACCACGCGACTACTCTCGATGCTATTGATCGGACGTTGCGGGCAGGTCGCCAGGTGATCAAACAGGAATTGCAGGTACAGGTGGTGGCGATGCCGGCGTGATCGTCGCGTTCCCAGCGCAGCCTTCTATGACGATTGCCGATTTTCCTGCTACAATAGACGCAAGAACTTTGCCAACCGCCCTGGTTGAATGGATGTCAAACGCAGAGGGTATCATAATGAACCAAACACGAATTTTACAAGACTTCAACGCCTTGCCTGCGGAAGCCCAAGAGTTGGTTTCATCGCTTGTGGCCTTCTTGGGCAGAGAGCAGCAACGATCCAAATCTTCACGCAAGAAAAACGCCATCCATCTGACGGATGAGAAGTTTATCGGATTGTGGCAAGATCGGGATGATATGTACGATAGCAGCGCATATATCCGCACTCTGCGCAAAAATGAGTGGGGTTGACGAAATAACGCCTACTGCCAATTTTGACTTCTCCTTCACTGCTGCTATAGTACCCCCAATCGAATCTCCCAGGCCCAAACCCCGCAACCCTCCACTCCATCGTCGGGCCTAAATTTCTACGTGCTTTCCGTTACCGCGCACGCTCTGCACTATTTGTCCTTTTCCTGTAGTCTGTGTTGATCTCCGTGCTTTGCCTGAAAAGGCAGTTCAGCATACCCCTCGCATCTTTGCTTTTCTTCGTATAGGAGCGTTCTATGGACAAGAAGCGTATTGCCATTGACATCCCCTGGCCAGTCCAACCCGTTCGTTTATCTCACATCTGGGAATCGCTTGGGAAATGGTTGCCGGGGCGAGGAAATGTTCTGTTTACCCTTTTGGTCGTGGCTGGCCTGTTCTGGGTACAGAACGCCAGCGCTTTGTCAGTGCAGCAAACCTCCCTCTCGTCTGCTTCCGGGACGATTGCCTACCAGGGCCGCCTGGCCGATGGCAACGGCCAGCCGATTGCAGCCGCCACCCACCCAATGGTTTTCCGGCTCTATGCCTCCGCCGCCGCCGATGCAATCCCCCTTTGGACGGAAAACTGGACCGGCAGCAGTGCGGTCGAAGTGAGCGACGGCCTTTTCAATGTGATGCTGGGCAGTCTGGAGCCGATTCCCCAGAGTGTCATCACCGGCAATGACTCACTCTACTTGGGCATCAGCGTCGGTTCCGATGACGAGATGACCCCGCGTATCCAACTGGGCACAGTGCCCTACGCTGCACAGGCGTTGACTGTGCCGGATGGCAGCATCACGACCGTCAAGATTGCAGATGGGGTTGTGACCTATCCCAAGCTGGCATTGCCAAATGATAGCGTATGTGGAGTCAATGTCATTAAGTTAAGGATTTGGTTCTCGCAAACCAGGCCATTCTACTCGAAAACTAGGCCATTCTATCGGATAAATTGACCCAAAACTGGTTCAAAATATCCATCTTCGGTTATTTTCGAGGCTTTCACAACCTCGTCAAA